>JAKAZA010000103.1 GCA_021816155.1 Pseudomonadota bacterium
GTCTGGGAGACATAGATCGCGCCCGGTCCGGGCAGTTCAGTGCCCAGCACGGCCGAGATGTAGCCCGCGCTCAGCATGCCGTGGGCGATGCGGCCCTTGAACGGCGTGGCCGCCGCGTACGCCTCGTCGAGGTGGAGCGGGTTGGTGTCCCCGGTGACCGCGGCGAACTCGTCAAGGTCGCCCTCGGCGACCGTGCGCCGCTTCTCGGCCGCCTGGCCGAGCTCCAGATCCTCCAGGTAAGCCCCGTTCATTCCGCCTCGTTCCTTCTCGTCGCGGCGGCGTTGTAACGCGTTCGGCGGCGATGGCGAGGGGGTCACCAGGCGAGCTGCGTCATCGCGTAACGCGCGGCCAGACCGCTCCGCTTCAGGAGCGCCGTCGTCGCCGCCAGATCCAGAGCGCCCGCCGCATCGAGGCTCTCCACCGCGTGGATGCCGCCGGCGATGAACAGCAGGTCGAGGCCCTGGTCTGCGGCGCCGCGGGCGTCGGTGGCCACCCCGTCGCCGATCGCGAGGACGCGCGCCCTCTCGGCTGGCGCGCCGGCGAGCGCGCCGGCCTTGGCGAGGCAGGCGTCATAGATCGGCCGATAGGGCTTGCCGGCCATGATCGTCTCGCCGCCAAGCTGCTCGTAGAGGTCGGCTAGCGCGCCTCCGCAGTAGATCAGCCGGTCGCCGCGCTGCACCACCTTGTCGGGGTTCGCGCAGATGAGAGGCAGGCGACGCGAAACAGCCTCGATCAGCAACGTACGGTAGTCCTCCGGCGTCTCCACGTCGTCGTCCGTCGGACCGGTGCAAGAAATGAAATCGGCGCTCTCCAGCGGCGCGAGCGTGAGATCGAGTCCGGCGTAAAGCGGCGCGTCCCGCTCTGGACCGATGCGGAAGACGCGGGCCGGGGCGCGGGCGGCCAGCAACTCGCGGGTGACGTCGCCGGAGGTGACGATGGCCGACCAGGCCTCGCGCGGCACCCCCAGCCCATCTAGCTGCACGATGACCTCTGGCGAGGGCCGCGGCGAGTTCGAGATCAGGATCACTGGGCCATGACGCTCGCGCCACCTGGCCAGGGCCTCGCACGGTTCCGGGAAGCTCTCGCGGCCGTTGTGGATCACGCCCCAAACGTCGCTGAACAGCGTGTCGTAGCTCCCGGCGAGCTCGGAGAGGCCTTGCAGCGGTTGGATCATGCCGGCCGGTAGCGCGCCGCAAGCGCCGGCGTCAAACCCCTAACCTGCGCGACGGCGCAGCGCGGCCTGGATCAGCTCGGCGGGCGGCTCGGTCTCGGCGAGCACGGCGTCGCGGATCGGGCGCGGCTCGCCGAACAGGTGGCCCTGCCCGTAGCCGATATCGAGGTCGAGGATGTCGACCACCTGGCGTTCGCTTTCCACCTTCTCGGCGACGAGCTCGACGCCGTGTCGGCGGGCGGCCGCGGAAAAGGCCATGGCGTCAAAATCCGGGCGCGACCTGAAGCGCAGCACGCCGCCCGCCTCTTCCAGCTCTTCGATCAGCATCGGCGCAGAGAGCTTGACGAAGGCGACGTCGGCTCGGGCGAGGTCCTGGAAGTCGAGGTCGAGGCTGGTCACCTTGTCGATCGAGAAGCTGAAGCCGAGGTCGGCCAGCTTGGCCATGTTGCGCAGCTCCACCGAGCCGCGCGCGTTGAACGCAGCCTGGCCGAGCTCGAAGACCAGCGACCCGGCGAGGTCGCGGTTGGCGCCCATGAACTGCATGAATCTCGAGAAGAACTCCTCGTCGCCGAGGCTCGCCAGCGAGATGTTGCAGAAGATGCCGACCTTGCGGTCCTGTCCGGCAAGGCGCCGCACGATCTGCACGCAGCGGAACAGCAGAAGATTGTCGATCGCCGCCACGAGGCCGCCGGGCTCGGCGACGCTGAGGAACTCGGCCGGCATCAGCACGCGGCCCGTCTCGTCGCGCAGCCGCGTGAAGCTCTCGTAGAACTGGGTGCGGCGCTGGGGCAGGCTGACGACGGCCTGCAGGTAGAGGTCGACGCGGCCGGCGTCGAGGGCGCCGCGCACGGTGGTGAGCAGGGCCTGCCGGCGCGGCGAGACCGCCTCGGCCTCGGCCAGGGCGCGCTGCTCCACCTGGGCGGCCAGCTGCGCCTCGAGGCGCTCGCCGATCTGCTGGACGACGTCCTCCAGCATCTGCACTTCGGTGTAGATCTCCTCGGAGCGGCGGATCGCATCCTCCGCCACATGCTCGACCACTTCGGTGAGCTTCGCCTGAATCTTCTCGAGCTCCCCCGAGAGGATCAGGTGCGCCTGCCGCACGGTCTCGATCTCGTCGGCGAGCTGTCCGTGCTGGGTGACGCGGGTGACGACGCCCTGGATCGCGAAGCAAAGTCCGGCCGAACCGAGGAAGGCCGCCACGCCCGCGCCCGCGCCGCCGCCTCCGCGCCACACGAGCAGGGCGGTGATCAGGGCCAGGCAGATGTAGGCGCCCGAGAGCAGCGCCAGGGTGAGCTTGCGCATGGACCCCCTCAGCGTCGAATCGACTTGACTGAAGTATCGCCCCGAGCCGCGCCGCGAGTCGAATTGTTAAAGCGCGCACCCTCGCCGCAGGGCGCACGCGGGTCGCGTCAGGGCGAAATGGCCCGCGCTACCGCGTCGGCACCGGCTTTTCTCCGCGATAGTCGTAGAAGCCGCGGCCGGATTTGCGGCCGAGCCAGCCGGCCTCCACGTATTTCACGAGCAGCGGACAGGGCCGATACTTCGAGTCCGCTAGGCCCTCGTGCAGCACGTTCATGATCGCAAGCACGGTGTCGAGCCCGATGAAGTCGCCCAGCTCCAGCGGGCCCATCGGGTGGTTGGCGCCCAGGCGCATGGCCGTGTCTATCGCTTCAACCGTTCCGACACCCTCGTAGAGGGTGTAGATCGCCTCGTTGATCATCGGCACCAGGATGCGGTTGACGATGAAGGCCGGGAAATCCTCTGCGTTGGTGGTCGTCTTGCCCAGCGACCGGGCGAACGTGACCGCTTCCTCGTAGGTGGTCGCGTCCGTTGCTATGCCGCGGATCACCTCCACCAGCTTCATCACCGGCACCGGGTTCATGAAGTGCAGGCCGATGAAGTGCTCGGGCCGGTCGGTGGCCGAGGCCAGCCGGGTGATCGAGATCGAGGAGGTGTTGGAGGCCAGCAGCGCCTTGGGGCTCAGGTGCGGCTGCAGGTTCCTGAAGATCGTCTTCTTGACCTCTTCGTCCTCGGTGGCCGCCTCGATGGCGAGGTCCACGTCACCGAGATCGCTCAGCGATGTGGAGGGGTGGATGCGACCGAACGCCTCGCGCTTGTCGATATCGGCCACGATGCCGCGGCTCACCTGCCGCTGCATGTTGCGGTCGATGACCTTGAGCCCCTGATCGAGTTTGTCGGGGGAGATGTCGTTGAGCACCACGTCGTAGCCCGCGAGCGCGACGACGTGCGCTATGCCGCTCCCCATCTGGCCCGCGCCGATGACGCCGACCCGTCTTATTGCCGCCATTCGATCCGCCTCTGGCGCTCGAAGTCGAGCGCTGCGCCCCTCGGCGCCGTTTCTTGTGACAGGTTTCTAACACGATATGCGGCGCCGCCGCCAAGCTTTTGCTGCGATGCAGCGGACGGTGGGGCGAGGCGTGTGGCCGCGGCGCAGGGTTAATTTGCGGACATGTATCGCAAGGTACCTTGTATAAGAAGGTAGCTGGCGATATGGGGTAGTTCCGAGGAGGACGGATGCCCGAGAGCGTCGACATCCAGCTCAAGAAAGGCGTGCTAGACCTCTGCGTGCTGGCCGTGCTGTCGCGCGGCGACAGCTACGCCTACGAGATCGCCAGCCGTCTCGCCGGGGCTATCGGAATGGGCGAGGGCACCATCTATCCCTTGATGCGGCGCATGCAGGCCGAGGGGCTGGTGGAGACCTATCTGGTCGAGTCCTCCTCGGGGCCCTCGCGCAAGTACTATCGGCTGACGGCCGCGGGCCACGCCAGCTTGGCGGCCCAGAAGAGCGCCTGGGAGAGTTTCGCCGGCGCGGTCACATCCATCCTAGGGGAGCCGTGAAATGACGCGGCAGGAGTTCATCGCCCGCCTGAGGGCAGGCCTGGCCGGGGCGCCGGAAGCGACCAAGAACGACGTCGTCGCCGACTACCAGGCGCATTTCTCCGAGGCGGCGGCGGCGGGCCGCAGCGAGGCCGACGTCGCAGCGGCGCTCGGCGATCCGGAACGGTTGGCGCGGGAGCTGAAAGCCGAGGCGGGACTGAAGCGCTGGGAGGCGGAGCGCAACCCCGAGGCCGCGGCGGCGGCGATCTTCGCCGTGGTCGGCCTGGGCGCGATCGACGTGCTGGTGCTGCTGCCGGTGCTGGTCGGCGTCGTGAGCGTGATGTGCGCGCTCGCCATCGTCGTGATCGCCGTATTCATCGGCGGCGCGGTCATGATGATCGTCGGCCCGTTCATCGACGGCGGCGCGGAGGTCGCTGCGCACGTGCTCGCTGGCCTCGGCATGATGGCCGGCTCGGTCTCCAGCGGCAGCCTTCTGATCCTTCTGTCGATCGGCCTGATCAACGGCCTCGTCTGGTACGGACGCCTGCACTACCGGCTGCTCCGGCCCGCGATTGATCCACCGAAAGCCTCTCGACCCGGGGAGTTCGCCACGCCATGACCCGCACTCTGCTGCTCATCGCAGGCGCAAGCTTCGTGCTTGCCGTCGCCTGCATCGCCGGCGCTGCGGCGCTGGGCTTCCACCACCACGGCGGCTGGCGGCCCTGGGATCTGCGCTTCGGCCACGGCCGCCACTTGATCTGGTCGGACGTCGGCGCTGCGGACGCAGCAGCCGGGGCGTCGGCCACTAAGGTCATCGCCTGGGACGGCGGCGACGAGCTCGACATCGAAGTGCCCGGAACCGTCGAGTTCACGCAGGCGCCGGGCCCGGGCGAGATCTCCGTGACCGGACCGTCCGACATGGTGCGCCACGTCGTGCTCGCCGGCTCGCGCCTCGGGCTCGACGACGGCGGCGGCTATTGGGGTCGGGTGCGCGTCAAGGTGACCGCGCCGGCGGTCCGCAAGTTCGTCATCAGCGGCGCCGACACGCTCGACATCGCCGGCTTCGACCAGGACGAACTCGACCTTGAGGTCAGCGGCAGCGGCGCGGTCACCGCCAAGGGCAGGGCGCGCGCCACCCACATCGACATCTCCGGTGACGGTCAGGTGGACTTCGGCGGCCTCGCGGTCGAGACGGCCTCGGCCACCATCTCCGGCGCCGGACGCGCCACCCTGGCGCCCACCACCGCCGCGGACCTGCATATCTCCGGCGACGGCGAGATCGTGCTGCTGACCCACCCCCCGCAGCTCGACAGCGACGTCTCGGGCAACGGGCGTATCGTGGAAGGCCAGCTGCAGCCGGCCGCCGGGCAGCCTGCGTCCACGCCGCTGAAGGGGCGCTGACCCGCGGCTACTGGAGCGATGACGGGCGGCACATGTTCGCCGCCTGCATGAGTTCGGGCGACTGCGGCGTCAGGCGCAGCTTCTGCGCGACAGGCAGCTGGTCGAGCTGGTTGATTACGCACGTGCAATATTGCTGCGCCACCTGCTGCGTCGCGCCGCTGCGCACCGCGGACGGCACGCACGACTGGTAGGTGGCCTGAGCCCATTTCTGGCTCATCGCCTGCGTGTCGCCGGCGCTCATCGCGCCCAGGCCGCTCATGGCGTCCGCCGTCGCGTTGGAGGCCCCTCCGGCGGCTGAGCTGTTGCCCGCTGCGCCGCCGCCCGCACCGCCCGTCTCGTCGAACCCGTTGTAGGCGCCGAGCCCGAGGCCGGCGCCGCCGGAATTGGCGGCCGCCACGGCCGTGGAGGCGCTGGTCTCGTTGGCGGCCGGTCTGGGGCCGCAGGCGGTCGTTGCGGCCAGGGCCATGGCCAAAGCCGCCCCTGCGACGCAGCGGTCAAGCTTCCTGGCGGTTGTCCCTGTCGTCATGTTCAACGCTCCCGTCCCGCTCTCATCACCAGACGCATCCGCGGCTGGCCGGCGGGCGAAAGCGGCTGGCCGCGGCCCGCTACTTGCCGGCCGCCGTCAGCGCCTCCATCAGCTCGGGCACGGCCGCCTTGTAGTCCGCGACGAGCCCGTAGTCGGCGACCTGGAAGATCGGCGCGTCGGCGTCCTTGTTGATGGCGACGATCACCTTGGAATCCTTCATGCCGGCCAGGTGCTGGATGGCGCCAGAGATGCCCACCGCCACGTAGAGTTCCGGCGCCACGATCTTGCCGGTCTGTCCCACCTGATAATCGTTCGGCGCATAGCCGGCGTCGACCGCCGCGCGGGACGCGCCGACCGCGGCGCCCAGCTTGTCCGCCAGCGGTTCGATCACTCGCTGGAACTCCTCGGCCGAGCCCATCGCCCGTCCGCCGGAGACCACGATCTTGGCAGCCGCCAGCTCCGGTCGGTCCGACTTCACCACTTCCTGGCCCAGGAAGTGAGTATGGCCCGGCGTGCCGGGCGCGGCGATCTTCTCGACACCGGCGGCGCCGCCCTCGCCCGCCGCTTTGAAGAGGCTGGTGCGGACGGTGATCACCTTCTTGGCGTCGCCCGACTTCACTGTCTCGAGCGCGTTGCCAGCGTAGATCGGCCGCACAAAGGTCGATGCGTCCACGACCTCGACGATTTCGGAAATCTGCGAGACGTCGAGCGCGGCGGCGATGCGCGGCGCGACGTTCTTTCCCTGGGAGGTCGCCGGCGTCAGCACCGCGTCGTAGTTCGCCATCAGCGGGACCACGAGCGCCTGGAACGCCTCGGCCATGCCCTCGTCGAGCTCGTCGCTCTCGGCGACCAGCACCTTGCGCACGCCCGCGATCTTGGCGGCCTGAGCGGCGGCCGCGTCACATCCCTTGCCCGCCACCAGCACGTCGACGTCGCCCGACAGCGCCAGCGCCGCCGTGACCGTCTTGTTGGTGGTGTCTCGGACGTGCGTGTTGTCGTGGTCCGCAATAACCAGAACCGCCATTTGCTACAGGACCCCTGCTTCGTTCTTCAGCTTGGCCACCAGTTCGGCGGCGCTCTCCACCTTGACCCCGGCCTGGCGCTTCGCCGGCTCGGTCACCTTCAGCACCGTCAGGCGCGGCGCGATGTCGACGCCGAGGCTGGCCGCCTCCTTGACGTCGAGCGGCTTCTTCTTGGCCTTCATGATGTTGGGCAGGCTGGCGTAGCGCGGCTCGTTGAGGCGCAGGTCCGCAGTGACCACCGCCGGCAGGTCGAGCTCGAGGGTCTGCAGCCCCCCGTCGACTTCGCGGGTCACCTTCGCCTTGCCGTTGCCCTCGATCTCGACCTTCGAAGCGAAAGTCGCCTGGGGCCAGCCCAGCAGCGCCGCCAGCATCTGGCCGGTGGCGTTGTTGTCGCCGTCGATCGCCTGCTTGCCCATCAGCACGAGGTCCGGCTTCTCGTCCTCGATGACCTTCTTCAGCAGCTTGGCGACGGCCAGCGGCTCGGGGTCCGCGTCGGTCTGGAGGAGAACGCCCCGGTCGGCGCCCATGGCGAGCGCGTTGCGGATGGTCTCCTGCGCCTGGGAAGGGCCTATCGAGATGGCGACCACCTCGCTGGCCGCGCCCTTCTCCTTCAGGCGCACCGCCTCCTCGACCGCGATCTCGCAGAAGGGGTTGATGGACATCTTTACGTTCGCGAGGTCCACGCCCGTCTGGTCGGACTTCACGCGCGCCTTGATGTTGGAATCGATCACCCGTTTGACCGGGACCAGGACTTTCATCGGCTAGTTCACGCCTCGTCTTGAGAGGTTGCGCGCGGGGCTCGCCGCGCCGGCCCGTCTTGGCGGGCGAAGGGGCAATAACGCCTTGGCCGCGGTTTGCAAGTCTGCGGACGTCCCTGCTATCGTTGAACGCCGCGCCAATCCGCCCGGTTAGTCCCCAATGCTGCGCATCCTATCCCGCGTCCAACTCGTCTACGTCGGCATCGCGTCCGCCGCATGCCTCGGTCTCCTTTACTATCAGGCGACCTACGTCTGGCCCGCCCAGACCTGCGAGTCGCACGGCGGCTGGTGGTCGGACAAATTCCGCGAGTGCGCGACGCCGATGCCGATCTGGCGCTTCACCGGCCGCATGCAGGGGCAGCCGCACGCGCGGGGCGGCGGGCCTCCTCCGGTCGCTTACATCGTTCCCGGCGCCGTGCCGGCAGGCCGCGCCGCGCCGGGGCCCTCTGAGTCCCGGCCCGCCTCACCAGGGCGCTGATACGCCCCTGATCGGGGCTATTGCGTTGCGCCCGGTTTCCAGAGCAGATCGCGACGCCCCTGGTCGTTGGCATGGCGCGCAGCGACGAAGAGCAGGTCGGAAAGGCGGTTCACGTACCTGAGCGCGGCGGGGCTGACGCTCTCGCGCTCGGCCAGCGCCACGCACGAGCGCTCGGCGCGGCGGCAGACGGTGCGGGCTACGTGCAGGGCTGCGGCGCCCGGCGCGCCGCCCGGCAGCACGAATGACTCCAGAGGGGCGAGCGGTTCGTTCAGCAGGTCGATCTCGGCCTCGAGCCGCTCGACCTGCGTTTCCAGGATTCGCAGCGCCGTCCGGCCCTCGGGTGTCGGCGGGGTCGCGAGGTCGGCGCCGAGGTCGAAGAGGTCGTTCTGGATGCGCGCCAGGATCGGATCGAGCACGTGGTCTTCGGCCGTGGCCAGCCGGGCGACCCCGATCGCGGCGTTGGTCTCGTCGATTTCGCCGTAGGCGGCGACGCGCAGGTCGGTCTTGCTGACCGGCGCGCCGGTCGCCAGCCGTGTCGAGCCGCTGTCGCCTGCGCGCGTATAGATGCGGTTGAGCGTGACCATGCCGGGCGCTTCAGTGGCCGTGGCGGGTGAGCAGGATCGTCGCGGCCAGCAACAGGATCGCGGTGAACTGCAGCAGGATCCGGAGCCGCATCAGCTTGTTCGACCATGTGCGTCCGAACTGTCCGCCGCGAAACAGCGCGTAGAATCCCATCCCGAGTGTCGCCACCACGGCGCCGAGCGCGACGATCAGCAGGATGAACAAGACGTCATGCATGCGCAGCCCCAATAAGGGTTTATCGTAGCTACCGCCAGGGATCGGCGGGGCGGCGTCGCTTGCAGCGAGGTGTCCGCATTCCTAAATTGTTCCCCAACCGCGAACATGTTCGCCGCCCCCACGACACCCTTTCGCCCGCCGGCTCCGCAGGCTGCGTCAATTTGGCGCGCGTCGGCGGACCGCAACGCGGCGCGCGCGGGAGACGTGTAGCAAGGCCCGACCCGGAGTCGGGCGGGAAGCCGAGCGCGTCCGTTCAATCCTGGTCCTCGCGGCCGTCCGCGAGGCCGCTTCGCTTCACAGGCCCAGCGCTTCCCATGTCCCTGTCTCTCGCCATCCCAGGCCTTCGCGCCCTCGCCCGTAAGGTCCGACTGGAACGACTGCAATGAACCAACTCACCCTCGGCGGACTCACCGCCGTGGCCGCCACGACCCGACCCAATCAACGCGCGCTGGCCAAGCAGCGCACCCGCGAGAAGATACTCGCCGCCGCCAAGACGCTGTTCTCCGAGCGCGGCTACGAAGGCGCCACCATCCGCGACATCGCCAGAGCCGCCGGCATGTCGACCGGCGCCGTTTTCGCCAGCTTCACCGACAAGTCGGACTTGTTCGCCGAGATCGCCGAGCAGGTGCAGGCCGACCTGCACCACAGCTTGCGCGCCGCCGCCGAGGGGCTGGAGGGCAAGGCTGCGGTCATCGCAATGCTCGAGATCGCCGCCGAGCGGCAACTGGCCGAGATCGCGCTCTTCCAGGCCGTGATGAGCGCGCTCTGGACTCCCGGACTGGGCGAGCGCCTGCGCCGCCGTCTCGATCGCCGCCCGGTCGTCGCGCTCGTCGCCGCTGCGCTGGCGCAGGAGTTTGTCTGGGCCGAGCGCGTCACGCAGGCCGACATCTCGCTGTTCGCGGAGATGATCTGGGACGCCTACGTCTCGATCCTGCGCCGCGCGGCGCTCGACCACCTGTCGCTGGACGAGGTCAAGGCCCGGATCAGGGGACAGGTCGCGACGATCCTGGCGGGCGTGCGGCGAGGGTAGCCGCGTCAGCGGATCGCTCTGGCGCGAAACGGCGCTTGCTTGCCGCCGCGCCCGCGTGGGCAAGTTGGGCTGTCTGCACCGGAGCCTGCCGCCGATGATCACGGTCCACCATCTCAACGAATCGCGCTCACAGCGCATCCTCTGGCTTCTCGAAGAGCTCGGGGCGCCCTACGAGATCGCGTTCTACAAGCGGGATCCCGAGACCAATCTCGCGCCGCGCGAGCTTGAGGCGGTGCATCCGCTCGGCAAGTCGCCGGTGATCACCGACGACGGCAGAACGATCGCCGAGTCCGGCGCGATCGTCGATTACATCGTGCGCCGTCAGGGCGGCGGACGGCTGGCGCCGCCGCCGGGCGCCGACGCGCACGAGCGCTACCTCGAGTGGCTGCATTACGCGGAGGGGTCGGCCATGCTGCCGCTGATGATCAACCTCTACACCATGCGCCTTGGCGAAGCGGGCTCGCCGCTCAAGCCGCGGATCGACAGCGAGATCGACAACCATCTTGGCTATGTCGACGCGAGCCTGGCCGGCCGCGACTACCTGCTCGGCGACTTCACCGCGGCCGACGTGCAGATGAGCTTCGTCGGCGAAGTGGCGCGCGCCTTCGGTCGGGTCGCGGACAAGCCGCATCTCGACGCCTGGGTCAGCCGCCTGCACGCTCGCCCCGCCTACCAGCGGGCGCTTGAGCGGGGCGGGACGTACAACATCGGACAGTAGGACCGGAGGATCCGGCCTCAGGGCGAGATCACCAGCGCGTCGCCCGGGCGCGCCAGGCGCAGCAACCGCTCCAGGTCTGGCGCGGCGAGCGCCACGCAGCCTTGGGTCGGCGGATAGCCTGGCTGCGCGAGGTGGAGAAAGATCGCCGAGCCGGCGCCCGGAACCACCGGCTCGTCGTTGTGTCCGAGCACGACGATCAGGTCGTAGACCGCGTCATCGCGCCAGAGGCGTTCCGCGCTGGCGGGATAGGGCAGGCGCACCGGACGATTGTAGCGCGGGTCGCCGGGGTCGTCGCACCAGCCGTCGGCCGGGTCCAGGGCCTGCGCCGGCAGGTCGGTCTCCGGTCGTGCGCGGCGGTCGGCGCGATAGAGCACCCGGCGGATGGGCCAGGCGCCGGCGGGGCTCGCCCCGTCGCCCTCCCGCTTCGCCTGCGCCGACGTGACGCCGGCCGGGCCCAGCGCGCATCGGGTCCAGTGACCGGCCAGGTCGAAGCGGCCGTCGGCGTAAGCGGCGAAGGTCATTGAAAATCCCTACCCCCGAGGGCACTAGTCGGTAAGGGGGAGGGTGGTGCATGGTAGGAGCGCATGGCGCGAGCGAAGTCCATCCTCATCATCGACGACGACGCGGATCTGCGGGACGCGCTATGCGAGCAACTGGAACTGCATGAGGACTTCGCGGCCTCGGCCAGCGCGACGGCCGCGGAAGGCGTCAAGGCCGCCAAGGAAACCCGTCCGGACCTGATCCTGCTCGACGTCGACCTGCCCGACATGGACGGCCGCGAGGCGCTGAGGCTGATGCGCGGCGGCGGGGTGACGGCCCCGGTCGTGATGCTGACCGCCGCAACGGGCGATTCCGATACGATCCTCGGCCTGGAGAGCGGCGCCAACGCCTACGTGACCAAGCCGTTCAAGTTCAATGTGCTCCTCGCCTACATCCGTGCGCAGCTGAGAAGCCACGAACAGTCCGAAGACGCCGTCTTCCGCATCGGTCCCTACGAGTTCCGGCCGGCGGCCAAGATGCTGCTCGATCCGAGGGGCAAGAAGATCCGTCTCACCGACAAAGAGACCAACATCCTGAAGTATCTCTATCGCGCCGGGCAGAAGGTGATCTCGCGCGAGGAGTTGCTGACGGAGGTCTGGGGCTACAACGCCGGCGTCACGACCCACACCCTCGAGACTCACGTCTACCGCCTGCGCCAGAAGATCGAGCCCGATCCCACGATCCCGCGCATCCTGATCACCGAGGCGGGCGGCTATCGCCTGTCGCCGTGACCCGCGATCGCCGGCGGCGCCGATCGCCTCGGCGATGGCGCGCGCGGCGACGCCCCCTTTGGCGACCGCATGCAGCCGCTGGCCCGGCTTCCTGCGTTCGAGCGCGAGGCGGAAGAGCCGCGCGGCGCCGCGCCGGGGAACGGCGGGCCATCGGTTGGCGCCTTCGCCGACGTACGCCGAGCGCCCGCTCTGGCGCGCCAGCCCGATCAGCATCGAGACGAGGCCTTGCTGTCCGGCGTCGTGCACCGACGGCGGCAAACGCACCACCACGGAGCGCACGTTTTCGGAGCGCGCCGCCAGCGCCGCCTCTTCGGGCCGCCCGCGCACGCCGGCAGGTCCTTCCGTGTCTGCCGCATCCGCCTCCGTCGCTGCGGGCCAGGCCGACAACCCGGTGTCCAGCCGCCCGCAACTCGTCGGCGATGATCGAACCGATGAAGCCTGTCGCGCCGGTCAGGAACGCCCGCATGCCCACAATCTCCGAAGTCTATCGGAGACTGGAATCGGCCAGGAGCCCGCCGCGGCAAAGCCGTGACGACATAATGGTACGGTCGCTAACAGGATCGGCGACCGGCTCCGGCCGGCGGCGCGGATCACGCCTTCACGGGTTCGCGGCGCACCATCCTGGCGAAGTCGTCCATCAGCGAAAGCGAGATGTTCCCGGGCGTGAAGCGGTGCTCGGCGATCTGCGCCACCGGCGTCACCTCGGCGGCGGTGCCGGTGATGAAGCATTCGGAGAAGGTGGCGAGCTCCTCCGGCTTGATGTGGCGCTGCACGATCTCGAAGCCCTTCGAGCGCGCCAGGGTCATCACCGAACGGCGCGTGATGCCGTCAAGGAAGCAGTCCGGTTCGGGCGTGTGCAGCACGCCGTCCTTCACGAAGAACACGTTGGCGCCGGTCGCCTCGGCCACGTAGCCGCGCCAGTCCAGCATCATCGCGTCGGCGAAGCCTTCGCGCTCGGCGGCGTGCTTGGAGAGGGTGCAGATCATGTAGAGGCCGGCGGCCTTCGACTGCGTCGGCGCGGTGTCGGGGGCCGGGCGCCGATACTTGGCCCAGGTGAGATGGATGCCCTTCGCCTTCTCCTCGGGCTTGAAGTAGCTCGGCCAGTCCCACGCGGCGATCGCCACGTGGATCCTCGCAGCCTGGGCCGATACGCCCATCACCTCGGAGCCGCGCCAGGCGATCGGCCGGACGTAGCAGTCCGAAAGACTGTTTTTGGCGCAGGTCGCCTTGCAGGCTTCATCGATCTGGGCCACCGTGTACGGGATCGAGAAGTCGAGGATTTCCGCCGACTTGAAGAGGCGTTCGGTATGCTCGGTCAGCTTGAAGATCTCGCCCCCGTACATCCGCTCTCCCTCGAAGACGGCGGAGGCGTAATGGAGCCCGTGGGTCAGTACGTGCACCTTGGCCTCTCGCCAGGGCGTGAACTGGCCGTCGAGCCAGATCCATCCATCGCGGTCGTCCATGGGCGTGAGTGACATCGTCCCAGAGCCTCCTTTCGTGCGAGGGCGGACCTTAGACGGCGCCTGGGCGGGCCCGTCAAACGAATTGGCCCGCTGACGGCGATGCGCACGCCCGACGCCGAAAGCCGCCACCTGCTGGTCGTCGACGACGACGACCGCATCCGGGGCCTGCTGCGCGAATATCTGGCCCGCGCCGGCTTCAGGGTCTCGGTGGCCGCCGACGCGGGCCAGGCGCGGCGCCTGGTCGATCAGCTTGCGTTCGACCTGCTGGTGCTCGACGTGATGATGCCCGGCGAAGACGGCTTCTCCTTCGGGAAATGGCTTCGCGCCCGCCCCGGCGCGGTCGGGCGCACGCCGATGCTGATCCTCACGGCGCGCGGTATGCCCGGCGACCGCATCGAGGGTCTGGCGCTGGGCGCGGACGACTACCTCGCCAAGCCGTTCGAGCCGCAGGAGCTGCTGCTGCGCATCGAGGCGATCCTGCGCCGCGCCGCGCCCAAGGCTCAGCCCACCGGCCGGCTGCAACTCGGCAGGTTCAACTTCGATCTCGCCCGCGGCGAACTCTGGCGCGGCGACGTGCTGGTGCGCCTCACCGAGGGCGAGGCGCAGCTTCTGCGCCAGCTGGCCGGCGCGGCCAACTCGCCGGTCGACCGCTTCGAGCTCGCCAGGGCCAGCGCCGAGGCTGCGGGCCGTGCGGTCGACATCCAGGTCACGCGGCTCCGGCGGAAGATCGAG
Source organism: Pseudomonadota bacterium (assembly GCA_021816155.1). Lineage (GTDB taxonomy): Bacteria > Pseudomonadota > Alphaproteobacteria > Caulobacterales > Caulobacteraceae > Acaudatibacter. The sequence goes on from JAKAZA010000103.1 coordinate 14,207, forward strand.
GACGACCCGAAGAACCCGCGC
>JAKAZA010000104.1 GCA_021816155.1 Pseudomonadota bacterium
ACAGACCGCGTTGCACATACCGCAGTGGACGCAGGCGCGCAGCACCGCCTCAGCGCGCGCCCCGGCGATGGTCTCGACAAGCGGTCCGGGCAGATCGGCGCGCATGGCTCACAACGCTCCGTAAAGGCGGCCGGGGTTCAGCACTCCCGCCGGGTCGAGCGCGGCCTTCAGGCGCTGATGCAGCGCGAGCATCGCCGGCGCCAGGGGCTGGAACACCTCGGCGCCGCCGGACGCGCCACGGAACAGCGTGGCGTGTCCGCCGGCCGCTCCGGCGCCGCGCCATATCTGCTCGGGTGCGAGATCGGAGCGCATCCAGACGAGCGCGCCCGCCCAATCCCACGCGAGCGCCTCGCCGACGGGGGGGATCGGCGCGCTCTGGGGCAGTGACAGCCGCCAGAGCGGCCCATCTCCCGCGAGCGCCGGGTGGCGCAGGTCGCGCACGGCGTCCCAGAACGCGAGATCTTCGCTCTCGCCGCCCAGTTCGCGCGATATCGCCTCGACGCCGGCCTCGCCGCCGGAGAGCCGCAGGTGCAGCTGCCGCCCGTCATGGAACGCGCCGCTGAGCGGGACCGGCCGCCGCATCAGCTCGGCCAGCTTTCTGCGGGCGTCGGCCGACGGCGTCTCGAGCGCCAGCGCGGCTTCGCGCCTGGGCGCCGGCGCCAGGCGGATGGACACCTCGAGGATCACACCCAGCACGCCCAACGCGCCGGCCATCAGGCGGAAGAGATCGAACCCGGCGACGTTCTTGAACACCTGACCGCCGAACCTGAGCTGCCGGCCGTGGCCGTCGAGAATAGTTGCGCCGAGCACGCAGTCGCGGACCGCGCCCGCGAACGGCCGGCGAGGTCCGGAGAGCCCGGACGCGACCACGCCGCCGAGGGTGCTCGCGGGGCCCAGCCGCGGCGGCTCGAACGCCAGCTGTTGTCCGTTCGCGGCCAGCGCCGTCTCGACCTCGGCCAGGGGCGTTCCGGCGCGCGCCACGACCACGAGCTCGCTCGGGTCGTAGGCGACGATCCCGCGGTGGCCTGCGATGCTGAGCGGCTCGCCATCCGTGCTGCGACCGTAGAACGCCTTGGTGTCGCCCCCTGTGATGGCGAGCGCCGCGCGCTCGGCGGCGGCGCGCCGGATGCTTTCCGACAACGCCGCGGCGATATCGCCCGTCGCTCGCGGCTCAGAAGCGAGGGAGGTCGGCAAACCTCGTCTCCCCGTGGTGCACGTGCATGGCTCCGAACTCCGCGCAGCGCGCGAGTGTCGGGATCGCCTTGCCAGGGTTGAGCAGGCCGGCGGGGTCGAACGCCGCCTTTATCGCGGCGAAGGCGGTCAGTTCCGCCTCGCTGAACTGCACGCACATCTGGTTGATCTTCTCGCGGCCCACGCCGTGCTCGCCAGTGATCGTGCCGCCAACCTCCACGCAGAGCTCTAGGATCGCGCCGCCCAGCGTCTCGGCGCGCTCCAGCTGCCCTGGCGCCTGCGCGTCGTAGAGGATCAGCGGGTGCAGGTTGCCGTCGCCTGCATGGAAGACGTTGGCGACGGCCAGGCCGTGGACCCGCGACAGTTCGGCGATGCCCTCCAGCACATCCGGCAACCGGCGCCGCGGGATGGTGCCGTCAATGCAGTAGTAATCGGGCGCCAGTCGGCCCATGGCCGGGAATGCGCCCTTGCGTCCGGCCCACATCCGCGTCCTCTCCGCCTCGTCCTTCGCGAGACGGATCAGCGAGGCGCCGGCGGCGCGGCAGATGTCGGCCAAGCGCTCGAGCTCGGCCCCGGCGTCGCCGGCGTGGCCATCGCACTCGCAGATCAGGATCGCGTCGGCGTCCTCGGGGTAGCCGGCGTGCGCGAACCGCTCGGCGGCCCTCAGCGCCAGCGCGTCCATCATCTCGAGGCCAGCCGGAATGACGCCGGCGGCGATGATGTCCGCCACGGCCTGAGCGGCGCAGCGGGCGTCTGGGAACGCCACCAGCAGCGTCTTCACGTCGGCGGGGATCGGCAGGAGCCGAACGGTGATCTCCGTCACCACCGCCAACAGCCCCTCCGAGCCGGTCAGCAAGGCGAGAAGGTCAAAGCCGGGCGCATCGAGGGCGTCCGAGCCGATGGTGAGCCGCTCGCCCTCGATGGTCAGAGCCTCGAGCTTGACGATGTTGTGCACCGTCAGCCCGTATTTGAGGCAGTGCACGCCGCCGGCGTTCTCGGCCACGTTGCCGCCGATCGAGCACGCCAGCTGCGACGACGGGTCCGGGGCGTAGAACAGGCCGTAGGGCTTTGCCGCCTCCGAGATGGCGAGGTTGCGCACACCGGGCTGCACGCGGGCGGTGCGGGCCAGGGGGTCGATCTCCAGGATCCGGTTCAGCTTGCCGAGGGCGAGCAGCACGCAGCCGGGAAAGGGCAGGGCGCCGCCGGAGAGCCCGGTGCCGGCGCCGCGCGCCACGACCGGAACGCCGAGCTCGCGGCACGCTCTCAGCACCGCGCCGGCCTCGTCCGCGTCGGCCGGCAGCGCGACCGCGGCCGGCAGGCTGCGGTAGGCGGCGAGCCCGTCGGTCTCGTACGGCCGCATCGATTCCGGTGTCGCGATCAGTCGGTGAGGCGGCAGCGCTGCGGCCAGGCGCTCCAGCAGGCGCGCCCTATCCACCTCCGCGAATTCACCGTCGAGCCGCGACTCGAACCTATCGAGCATGCCGCTTTGTAACGGCCCGGCCGCCGATTGACAGCCACCGCCAACGCGGCCGGCGGGCTAGGCCTGGAAGGTGTGCGCGTAGGTCCGCCGCAGCTCCGCCTTCAGCACCTTGCCCATGGCGTTGCGCGGCAGGTCGGGGACGAAGAAGACGCGCTTGGGGGCCTTGAACGCGGCCAGCACCCCGCGGGCGGCGGCGATCATGGCGGCCTCGTCGCCGGTCCCGGCGACGACGGCCACCACCGCCTCGCCGAAGTCCGGATGCGGGCACCCGATCACCGCGCTCTCGATGACGCCCTCCATCTCGTCGAGCACCAGTTCGACCTCCTTCGGATAGACGTTGAGGCCGCCGGAGATGATCATGTCGCTGACCCGGCCAGAGAGCCAGAGCCGCCCGTCGGGGTCCTGGCGGCCGACGTCGCCGGTGATGAAGTAGCCGTCGGACGTGAACGCCTCCGCCGTCTTGCCCGGATTGCGCCAGTAGCCGGTGGTGACGCTCGGGCCCCTGATCTGCACGATGCCGTCGTCGGCGACGCGCAGCGACACGCCGGGCAATGGGTAGCCCACGCTGCCGGCGATCCGTTCGCCGTTCAGGGGATTGGTCGTGATGATCGCCGCCTCGCTCATCCCGTAGCGCTCGAGCAGGCGCTGGCCGGTCCGCTGCTCGAACGCCTCGAAAGTGGAGGGCAGGAGAGGGGCCGAGCCCGAGATGAAGAGCCGCATGCCGGCGGCCGCTTCCCGGGTGAAGCGTGGGTCGGCCAGGAGGCGCGTGTAGAAGGTCGGCACGCCCATCATCACGGTCGAGCGCGACATGGCCGCCAGCACGTCGCTCTCTTCGAACTTGGGCAGCCACAGCGCCTTGGCGCCCGATAGGAATACGCAGTGCAGGGCGATGAACAGCCCGTGCACGTGGTAGATGGGCAGCGCGTGGAGCAGCGTGTCTTCGGACGTGAACCCCCAGGCGTCGGCTAGCGCCTGGCCGTTGTCGCCCAGCGCCTGGTGGCTGAGCATCGCGCCCTTCGAGCGGCCGGTCGTGCCACTGGTGTAGACGATCGCGGCGAGGTCGCCTGGATGCGCCTCATGCACGGCCTCGAGCGGCGGCAGGCTCGCCGCCTCGGCCGCCAACGCCGCGGCGTCGGCCACAAAGAGCCGAGGCTCGGCGTCGTTGAGGAAGTAGTCGACCTCGGCCTTCGTGTAGGCGGTGTTGAGCGGCAGGATCGCCGCGCCGACCTTCAGCGTGGCGAGATAGAGCATGATCATTTCGGGGCTCTTGGGCGCCTGGACCGCTACGCGGTCGCCCGCCGTGACGCCTTTCGCCTTCAGCAGCGCCGCCAGCCGCCCTGCGCCCGCTTCGAGCTCGCCGTAGCTGATCGCACCCGCGTCCAGCATCTCGAACGCCGGGCGGCCGCGGTCCGCCGGGAAGCGCGAAGCGAGGCGCGCGTAGAGGTTGCCGTTCATGAGGCGCGGTTGACGGGATGGCGGCGCGGTTGTCAACGTGGCCGGGCAGGGCGAGGAGGCGGGATGGACCTGGGCGTGGAAAAGCTGGTCGGGCGCAAGGACGGCTCGATCGGCTGGATGATTTTCAACAACCCTGAGCGTCGCAACGCGGTGTCGCTGGACATGTGGCGCGCGATTCCGGACGTGCTGGCCGCCTTCGAGGCCGATCCGGAGGTGCGGGTCATCGTCTTCGCCGGCGCCGGAGATCGCGCTTTCGTCTCGGGCGCCGACATCTCGCAGTTCGAGGCCGAGCGCAACGACGCCACCGCCGAGGCGCGCTATTCCGAGGCCTCGGCGGCCGCCAACGCCGCGATGTCGGGCGTTTCCAAGCCGACCATCGCGATGATCCGCGGCTACTGCATCGGCGGTGGCCTGGCGGTGGCGCTGACCTGCGACCTGAGGCTCTGCGAGACCGGCTCGCGCTTTGCGATTCCGGCTGCGCGGCTGGGTCTCGGCTACGGCTTCGCGGGCGTGAAGGCACTGATCGACATGGTCGGCCCCGCGATCGCCAAGGAGATCCTCTTCACCGCCCGCCAGTTCTCCGCCGAGGAGGCCCTGCGTGTCGGCCTCGTCAACCGCGTCGCGCCGTCGGAGGGCCTGGAGCTGCTGGTTCGCGAGTACGCGGCCTTGATCGGGGCCAATGCGCCGCTCACGGTCCGCGCCGCCAAGATCGCCGCCCGCGAAGCGCTGCGCGATCCCGAGAAGCGCCGTCTCTCCGAGGTGGAGGCGGCGGTCGCGGCCTGCTTCGACTCGGCCGACTTCAAGGAGGGCCGCACGGCCTTCATGGAGAAGCGCAGGCCGGTGTTCCGCGGCGTCTAAGCCAGCGCGCCGCCTGGAGAGCTATTTGCGGCGCTGCTTGCGGGCCGCGTAGCGAGCGTCGCGCGCCGCCTTCTGCTTGGCGCGGAGCTCCAGCTCCATGGCCTCTGCGATCTCGGCCTCGAGCGCCTTGCGCTCGGCTTCCTTGCGCGCCGCTTCTTCGCGCTTGGCCTGCCTCTCAGCCTGGCGCTTGGCGCGCAGCTCCTCGAGTTCGATCTGCTTCTGCAGCCGGCGTTCTTCGAACTGAGGGTCGGCGACCGTCGGCTTGTGCTTCAATTTGGCCACAAGGGCCTTCTTGGCTTCCGCAGAGGCCGCCTGGCGCTCCGCAAAGCTTCCTAACTTCTGTGGCTTCATGGTCGCGCGCCTCATAGCGAGGGGTAGGGCGCGAAGCCAAGCCCTAAAATGCGCGCAGGCGACGCGCGTCTCGCGCCCAAACGCGCGCCTGCGCTGGTCGGGCGCCTCGTAGGGGCGCAGCCGGTTTGGTCAGCCCGGCGCTGTTATCCGATCGCCTTTTCGGCGCGCATGGCGGCGATCTCCGCCGCACTGTAGCCGGCTTCGGCGAGCACCGCGTCGGTGTCGGCCGGCGCAAGCGGGGCGACCGAACGGACGCCGGTCTCCACGCCTTCGACATTGATCGGTGTCGCGACCATGTGGGTCGCGCCGAGGCGCGGATGGGCGACCGGCGCGGCCATGCCGAGATGTCTCACCTGGGGATCGGCGAAGACCTCGTCGATCGAGAGGATCGGCCCGCAGGGCACCCCCGCGGTTTCCAGAGACTCGACCCACCAGGCGCTCGGACGCTTCCTCGTCTCCTCGGCGATCGCGGCGTTGAGGGCTGCGCGGTTGGCGGCGCGGCGGCGGCCGTTCGACCAGCGCTCGTCGCGCGGCCAGTCGGGTCGGTTCGCGGCGGCGCAGAACCGCTCGAACTGCGCGGGCGACGAGGCGGCGATGTTCACGAAACCGTCCGACGTCGGGAACACGCCCATGGGCGCGAGGGTCGGGTGGTCGTTGCCCATCTGCGGCGCAACCTCGCCCGCCATCAGCCAGCGCGCGGCCTGGAAGTCGAGGAGGAACACCTGCGCTTCGAGGAGGGACGTGTGCACGTAGCGGCCCTTGCCGGTGCGCGTGCGCTCGTAGAGCGCCATGAGGATGGCGTAGGCCAGGAGCGTGCCCGCCATTACGTCGTTGACCGCGACGCCGACCCGCATCGGCCCCCGGCCCGGCTCGCCGGTGATCGACATCAGCCCCCCCATGCCCTGCGCGATCTGGTCGACGCCTGCGCGTTCGGCGTAGGGACCGTCCTGACCGAACCCGCTGATCGATCCGTAGACCAGGCGCGGGTTGATGGGGCGCAGGTCCTCGTAGGCGATCCGGAGGCGATGTTTCACCGGCGCGCGCATGTTCTCGACCACGACATCGGCGCGCTCGGCGAGCCGCAGGAACGCTGCGCGCCCCTTCTCGGATTTCAGGTCGAGGCTGATAAACCGCTTGTTTCGGTGCAGGTTCTGGTAGTCGAAGCCGTCCCGCGCCAGCAGCTCGCCGCCGCCGTCCGGCGGCAGCACCGCGACCACGTCCGCGCCCCAGTCCGCAAGGTGCCGCACACACGTCGGACCGGCGCGCGCAAGGGTCAGGTCGAGCACGCGCAGGCCAGACAGGGGCAGGCCGGCGGCGACGGTTCGGGCGGGCTCCGGCATGCGGGCGGCCGAGATCCTCGATGGTTCCGCCGCCACGATAGCGCGACGCCTCTTCCCGCGGGAGAGGCGTCGGACTTCTGCCAAGAGCCCCGCCCGCGGGGCCTCAGGACGCCGGCGGCGGACTTGTCTGCGTCTTCAGGTAGGCGATGATGTCGCGGCGGTCGTTCGCATCTGGAACGCCGACGAAGCTCATCTTGGTGTCGGGCAGGACCGCGTGCGGGTTGGTGATCCAGGTGTTGATCCGGTCCGCGTCCCAAGTCCAGCCCGCGTTCTTGAGGGCGTCGGAATAGCTGAAGCCGGGCTCGCTGCCCGCCTTGCGCCCGAAGATGCCCCAGAGGTTGGGGCCGATCATGTCGCCGGCGCCCTGCGCTGTCGTGTGGCAAGTGCGGCAGACGGCGAACTTCGCCTCGCCGTTGGACAAGTCCGCATTCTGGTAGGCCGCGGGCAATTGCGAGAGCAGCTCCTTCTTCTGCGCATCGGTCAGGGGCGGCGGCGCGGGCGGCGTCGCGGGCGCGGTCGGCGTCGACGAGGCGGAGGCTTCTGACGAGGATGATCCGCCTGAGGAGGACGCCGCGCCCGATGAGGACGAGGACGATCCGCCGCCACATCCCGCCAACGTAACCATCGCCACGCCAGCCACCGCCAGTCCCGCGATGCGCGCCACCTTTCCGAACATCATTCCAATCCCTCCGAACGACTCCGACCGTCAGCCTAGCCATCGCCGGCCGCTTGGCAACGTTCCCTATTCGAAATCGCCCGCGCGCCCCGCCTTGATCTCGCCGCGACGCTTCTTGGTCGCCAGCCGACGCTCCTTGGAGGCGCGGGTCGGCCGCGTGGGACGGCGCGTCGCCGGGGCGGGGGTGGCCTGGGCGATCAGCTCCACGAGCCGCTGGAGCGCGTCGGCGCGGTTGCGCTCCTGGGTGCGGAAGCGGTTCGCCGTGATCACGATGACGCCGGCGTCCGTCATCCGCCTGCCCGCCAGGCGCCGCAGCCGCTCTTTCACGGGTCCGGGCAGCGACGGCGAGGCGGCGGCGTCGAAGCGCAACTGAACGGCGGTCGCCACCTTGTTCACGTTCTGCCCGCCCGGCCCGGAGGCCCGCAGAAACGTCTCCTCGATCTCCTCGTCGCCGAGGCTGATGTGGTTGGTGACGGGGATCATCGGCTCGCCTTTCGTCGTCCCGTGTGCTCCAAGCAAAGCAACAAGGAAAGGCGGAGGACCGATGCGCGAAGACGATTACCTGGCCCAGGACGCCATCGGGCTCGCGAAGCTTATCGCCGACCGCGAAGTGAGCGCGAGTGAGGTCCTCGAGGCGGCGCTGGCGCGGATGGGCAAGGTCAACGCGACGGTCAACGCGGTCACACTGGACCTCACCGAGCGCGCCCGTCAGGAGGCGCGGGGCGACCTGAAGGGGCCGCTGGCGGGCGTGCCGTTCCTGCTCAAGGATCTCGGCCCCAAACTGGTCGGCACGCCCACTACCGGCGCCTGCAAGCTCCACGCGACCGAGATCGCGGACGCCGACAGCCCGCTTACCCAGCTCTACAGGGAGGCGGGCCTCGTCATTTTCGGCAAGACCAACACGCCGGAACTGGGGCTCGAGCCGGTCACCGAGCCGCGGATGTTCGGGCCGACCCGCAATCCGTGGGACCCGTCGCGCACGGCGGGCGGGTCGTCCGGTGGTGCGGCCGCGGCGGTCGCGGCCGGCATCCTGCCCGCCGCGCACGCCAGCGACGGGGGCGGCTCGATCCGCATCCCGGCCTCATGCTGCGGCCTCTTCGGGCTGAAGCCCAGCCGCGCTCGCGTATCCGCCGCGCCCGGCAACGAGGGCTGGGGTGGCTTTTCCTGCGGCCATGTGGTCAGCCATTCTGTGCGCGACAGCGCCCTGCTGCTCGACATCGCGGGCCGGCCGCAGCCCGGCGACCCCTACTGGACCGCACCGCCGGCCTCGCCGTTCCTGGATGACGCGCTACGTGACCCGAAGCCGCTGCGCGTCGCCTTCACGACCGCGGCCTTCTCATCGGAGGGTCTCGATCCCGAGTGCGCGGCAGCCGTCCGGGCGGCGGCGCAGCTCTGCGAACGCCTCGGCCACCATGTGGAGGAAGCTGATCCGCCGATCGATCGCGCGGCGCTCGCCGCCGGCGGCGTGGTGATCGCCGCCAGCGTCGCCGCAGACCTTGACGCCGTGGCGGAGACGCGCGGCCGGCCTATCGGGCAGGACGAAGTCGAACCCATCACCTGGTCGAGCTACCAGCGCGGGCGCGGAATCTCCGGCTCGGCGTACGTCCGCGCCCTGCGCGCAGCTCACGCCCTCGGGCGCGCCGTCGCCGGCTTCTTCGAGCGGTACGACATCCTGATCTGCTCGACGCTCGGTCGCCCGGCCGTGCCGGTCGGCTGGCTGCACGGCGAGCCGCTCGACCCCGCCGGCTACGCCGACCGCCTGTTTTCGTTCATGCCGAACACGCAAGCCTTCAACCTCACGGGGCAGCCCGCCGCGAGCATCCCGTTGGCCATGAGCCGGGACGGCCTTCCTATCGGCGTGCAGTTCGTCGCCCGCCAGGCGGAGGACGGCCTTCTCTTCAGCCTCGCCGGCCAGATCGAGCGCGCCGCGCCGTGGGGCGCCCGCAGAGCGCCGATCTGAGAACGGCGCCGATCTGGGGGTGACTTCGCCGCGCGTCCGGCGCAAAAGTGACGCTGCCGTCAGCTAAGCGGAGAAGGTGGAGCGATGGACGACGCGGGCGACCTCAGGCAGGCCGCGAGGGCCAGGGCCTATTCGATCCCGATCGAGGAAATCAAGCCGGCCGACCCGGAGCTGTTCCGCTCCGATACGCTCTGGCCGTATTTCGAGCGCCTGCGCGCCGAGAACCCGATCCACTACGCCGTGGATGACGAGGCGGGGCCCTATTGGTCGGTGACCAAGTTCGCTGACATCATGGATGTGGACAGCAACCATCAGGCGTTTTCCTCCGAGCGATCGATCACGCTGTTTGATCCGGACGAGGACTTCCAGCTGCCGATGTTCATCGCGATGGACCCTCCCAAGCATGACGCGCAGCGCAAGACGGTGAGCCCCATCGTCAGCCCGCACAACCTGATGACGCTGGAGCCGATCATCCGCGAGCGGGCGGCCAAGATCCTGGACGACCTGCCGATCGGCGAGGAGTTAAACTGGGTCGACAAGGTCTCGATCGAACTCACGACGATGACGCTCGCCACACTCTTCGACTTTCCCTGGGAAGACAGGCGCAAGCTGACGCGCTGGTCGGACGTGGCCACGGCCAGCGTCGATTCCGGCATCATCGAGAGCGAGGAGCAGCGCCGGGCGGAGCTGTTCGAATGCGTCGACTACTTCCTGCGGCTCTGGGAGGAGCGCAAGGCTCAGCCGCCGCGCAACGATCTGATCTCGATGCTGGTCCATGGCGAGTCCACCAAGGACATGGACCGCATGGAGTACCTGGGCAACCTGATCCTCCTCATCGTCGGCGGCAACGACACCACGCGCAACACCATCTCGGGCTCGATCCTGGCTCTGAACCAGAATCCCGATCAGTACGCCAAGCTGCGCGCCAATCCCGACCTGATCCCCAGCATGGTCTCCGAGACCATCCGCTGGCAGACGCCGCTCGCCTACATGCGTCGCACGGCGACGCAGGACGTCCAGCTGCGCGACAAGCTGATCCGCAAAGGCGACAAGGTGCTGATGTGGTACGTCTCGGGCAACCGCGACGAGGAGGCGATCCACGATCCCAACCGCTACGACATCGAGCGCGAGCGGCCGCGCCACCACATGTCGTTCGGCTTCGGCATCCACCGCTGCGTCGGCAACCGCCTGGCCGAGTTGCAGCTGAAGATCATCTGGGAAGAGATCCTGAGGCGCTTCCCGGTGATCCAGGTCACCGGAGAGCCGCGCCGCGTCTATTCCAGCTTCGTGCGCGGCTACGAATACCTGCCGGTCCGGATCGAGAAGCGGCTCTAGCCGGGAGGGGGCGCGGCCGCCGCGCCGTCTTGCGGCCCTTGCCGTGGCGGCCAAGTCGTGCAGTCTTGCCGACGGACTAAGACCTCGCGGAGGACCCGGCCGCATGTACAAGAAGGTTGTCCTTGCCTACGACGGCTCGTTGGAGGGCGCCATCGCGTTGCGCGAAGGTGCGATCCTCGCCAAGGAGGCGCGCGCCGATGTCTTCCTGCTCTCCGTGGTGCCGCATCTTGGCGGGCTGCAGGTGGCGGAGGGGCTCCACGGCGGCGCTGTGGCCCTTGAGCTGGATCGGTTCCGTGAGGTTCTGGAGCGCGGCGCCCGGCGCCTGAGGCAGATCGGGATGAATCCGGTCGCCAAGCTGGCGGTTGGCGACCCGGCGCGGGTGATCGGGGAATTCGCCAAGGAGGTGGGCGCGGACCTGGTCGTCGTCGGCCACCGCAAGCGCAACATGCTGGAGCGCTGGTGGTCAGGCTCGAGCGGCGCCTACATCAGCGACCACATCGAGTGCAGCCTGTTGATCGCGCGCAACGTCGTCAGCGACGCAGCGTTCGAGGAACTCTTCGTGGCTCAGGCCGAGCCGGCGGCCGCGCCGTCGCCCGAGCCGACGCAGGCCTGACCGCTGCGGCGCGAGACGCCGCTCGCCAGGGTGAGATAAACGGGCTCGCGAGGAAAGGCCGGCTCGGCATAGCATCCCTGCCGATGGCTCTGCGAAGGAGGCGCGCCGTGGCATCGCCGTTCGAGCATCTGGAGGTCGAGGAGGAGCTGCGGCCGATCGCGCGTCTGTTCGATTTCGACCTCGACGAACGCCTCGCGGCGGTCGTGGCGCTGGAGTCTCACGTCAACCCCGAGGCCTATTCGGCCCGATCTCTCGGCGACCAGCGCTTCGGCAACGCCATCGTGATCGATGAGAGCGGGCTCCTCGTCACCATGGGCTACCTCGTCACCGAGGCGGAGGAGGTGGAGCTGACGACGGTCGACGGTCGCTCGGTCCAGGCTCACGTGCTGGGCGTCGACGCCGCGAGCGGCCTTGGTCTCATCCATGCGCTCGACCCGCTCGGGCTGCCTGCGGTCCCGCTCGGCGACTCGCGCCGTCTCAAGCCAGAGGCCGCGCTGATCTCCGCCGGAGGCGGTGGACACAGCCACGCGCTCCTCGCCCACGTTGCCGCGCGCGGGCCGTTCGCCGGCTATTGGGAGTATTTCCTCGAGGAGGCGCTGTTCGTCGCGCCGGCGCATCCGCACTGGAGCGGAGCGGGCCTGATCGGGCCAACTGGCGACCTCGTCGGCGTCGCCTCGCTGCGCATGGAGCAGATGGACGAGGACGGGCGCAAGGCGGAGGCGCTGAACATGTTCGTCCCGGCCGAACTGCTCACCCCCATCGTTTCCGACCTCGCGGCTGGCCGCCAGACCACGCCGCCCAGGCCCTGGCTCGGCGTCTTCGCGCACGAGATCAGCCAGCACGTGGTGGTGACGGACGTCGCGCCCGGCGGTCCGGCGGCGCGAGCGGAGCTGCGCCGCGGCGACGTCATCCACCGCATCGACGGCCAGCGCGTGCGGGACCTGGGGGCGTTCTACAAGCGGCTCTGGGCGCTCGGGCCGCCCGGCGTGTCGGTGCCGCTGACTGTGCAGCGCGGCTCCGAGGTGTTCGACATGGAGATACGCTCGGCGGACCGGATCTCTTTGCAGCGGAGACGGCGGCTGAACTGAGCGAGCCTACCCGGCCAGGCGAAAGGCCGAGCGCCAGAAGGCGATCGAGTGGCCGCGGAACAGTCGGGGCTGGTCGTCCCGGGCGCCGATCGTCGCGCCCCGGACGCCATAGCCGGCCTTCAGCGCCCAGACCATCAGGTCGCGGTCGACCAGTCCGGGGTCCGCTTCGCCGCTGCGCGGATGGATCATGGCGCCGTCGTCCGCGAGGTAGACGGTAGGCGCGTTCGGGGAGACTGAGGCGTCGGCCACGCGCTCGATCGGCGTCGCGCGGTCGAAGCTGTGCGCCGCCTCGGCGAAGAGGCCGAAGCCGGCGTCTCCGCCGCGCAGGCGGATGGCGTGGATCGCACCCTGCGCCTGCTGCGGCGAGCACCAGTCGTCGCGCTCGCCGATAACCACGCGAACGCGCGTGGCGCCGACGTCGGGGTCGTCGAACTGATGTCCGCACCATGGGTAGGCCGCATAGACGGCGCACAGGCGCGGCCCCGCGGCGAAAGCGCCATCCGCGAATCTGCGCATCGCGGCCGTCATCACCGCCGAGCCGCCGCGGCTGTGGCCCTGCGCGCCGATCCGGGACGCGTCGATCGTCGGCATCCCGGCCAGGGCCGCCGCCGCCGCGAGCACGTCAAAGGCGCTGGCGGCGAACGAGTATTGGGTCTGGTTCGCGACGGTCGAGCTGACGCCTCGCCCGCCGAATGGATCGATCACCAGCACCGCCGCGCCAAGTGCATTGAGCGTCTCGGCATGCGCGAGGTGCGAGGGCGCGACGCCCAGGCTGCCGGGCGTGATCACCACCGCGGGGCAGGGCGCGTGCGCGCCGGGCGGCAGGAACAGCTGGGCGTCGATGGCGACCCTCGGCGCGGCGTCGGCCGCGCGCATCGCTGCGTGGTAGTTCGCCGGATTGGCGCTCTGCACAACGAGCGGCGCGCCGACGGCGCCGTTGGCGAACACGATCCGCCGGTCGCGGAAGCGGGCTCCGGCCTGAGAGGTGCTTGTCATGGTTGGACGCCGGAGCCCATCGGCCCGCGAATGCCGACGCTGCGCCCGGCGGGGTCGATCAGCACGCCGGGATTCATGACGCCAGCCGGGTCGAGCGCCGTTTTCGCGGCGGTCAACGCCGCGCGGAACAGGGGCGGGCTCTGGGCCTCGTAGCCGGAGCGGTGGTCGCGTCCCACCGCGTGGTGATGGGTCACCGTGCCGCCGAGGCCGACCACGATCTCGTTCGTGGCCGTCTTGATCTCCTCCCATTTCGCCAGCGAGTCGGCGAGGCGGCCCTCCCGCGTGCCGACGGCGGAGTAGGAGAAATAAGGCGCCGGCCCGTCCGGATAAATGTGTGTGAAGCGGCAGGACACAGTCGCCTCGTGCCCGCAGATCTCCGCGATCGCTCGCCTCGTCCGCTCCCGGGCGCCTTCATAAAGCGTCTCGAAGCGGTCCCAGGTGACGGCCGTCTCGAACGTGTCGCCGATCATGCCGAGCGCCACCGAAAGGTTGCGGTAGTACGGCATGCGGATAAAGGCGTTCCGCCATTGCCCAGCTGCGCCCTCGCGGCGCGCGCCGGCGTCGGCGCCGGGCGCGAGCGAGGCGGCCACGCCCGCGCGGTCGTAGGTTCCGCCATGATCCGCGGTCAGTTCGAGCGCGCGGCCCATCCAAGCGTCAAGCGGATGGTCGGCCGACTCGAAGCCAAGCACCAGGATCGCCGAATTACCGTCGGCGACGCCGTTGGCCTGCGCCTCGGCGGGGTCCAGCAGCCGGCAGTTGCTCGGGTAGAGGCCGGCCTGCGACAGCGCCCGGACGGCGGCCACGGCCTTC
>JAKAZA010000188.1 GCA_021816155.1 Pseudomonadota bacterium
AACGGGCGGCCGTCGAAACCCGCGCGCGCGAAGCCGCCGCGGCCCGGGCGCGCGAAGAGGAGGCACGGCGCGCCGAGGCGGCCGCGCTGGCCGCCCAGGCGGCGCCCCCGCCCGTCGCCGAAGCGCCTCAAGCGGCGCCCGCGACGCAGCCTGCACAGGTCCCGGTCCCTGCGCCGGCGCCACCGCAACCCACGCCGGCGCCTGCGCCGCGCGTCGAGTCTGCGCCGCCAAGGCCCGCTGAAACAGTCCGCGCCGGCGTGCGCGTCGAAGCGCCGCGCCCGGCCGCCGGGCAGACCCGCAACTACGATTCCACCCAGCGCCGGGACGACCGGCGCGACGACCGCGAGCGCACCACGACCTACCGGCCCGAGCGGCCGCCGCCGCGGGAAGGCGGGGGCGGACGCGACGGCTTCGCCGGGCGCGGGCCGCGCCCCGAGGGCGGCTATCCGCCGCGCGCGCCCCGCGAAGGCGGGGCCTTTCGCGACGGCCCGCATCGTGGCGAGCGACCGCCGGCCCGGCCCGGCGAGACGGTCCGCTATTCGGCGCTCAGCCCGCGTCCAGCTGGCCCACGCGAAGGTGGGCGGCCCACCGGCCCGCGTCCGCCCGGTCTCGGTCGGCCCGCGCCGCCCCCGACGGGGCCTGAGATCCCGCGCGCGACGCGCCAGACGCCGCGTCCCGGCAGCCTGAATCTCGACCGCCGCCCTGACTTCGACGAAGAAGCCGCCGACGCGCGCCGCGGCAAGACGGTCGCGCCCAGCAAGGCGGTGTCGCGGACCAAGGGCGAGCCGAAGCGGCGCGAAGGACGCCTTACGATCCAGGCCCTGGCCGGCGACGATGAGGACGCGGTCGAGCGCATGCGCTCGCTGGCGTCGGTGCGCCGGGCGCGCGAACGCGAGCGCGAAAAGCGCCGCGGCGGCCAGGTCGAGCAGGCGCGCGTCGGCCGCGAGGTCGTGATCCCCGACGTCATCACCGTGCAGGAGTTGGCCAACCGGATGGCCGTGCGCGGCGTCGAGATCATCAAGTTCCTGATGCGCCAGGGCCTGATGCTGAAAATCAACGACGTGATCGACAGCGACACGGCCGAACTGGTGGCCAGCGAGTTTGGCCACACGGTGCGCCGCGTCTCTGAGAGCGACGTCGAGATGGGCTTCATCGGCGAGGAGGACGTCGACGTCCATCTCCTCCCGCGCCCGCCGGTGGTCACCGTCATGGGCCACGTCGACCACGGCAAGACGAGCCTGCTCGACGCCCTCCGCGCGACCGATGTGGCGGCGGGCGAGCACGGCGGCATCACCCAGCATATCGGCGCCTACCAGGTGAGGCTGGAGGACGGCGAGCGCGTGACGTTCCTCGACACGCCTGGCCACGCGGCGTTCTCGGCCATGCGCGCCCGGGGCGCCAACGTGACCGACATCGTGGTGCTGGTGGTCGCGGCCGACGACGGCGTGATGCCGCAGACGGCCGAGGCGATCCAGCACGCGAGGGCTGCGGGCGCGCCGATGATCGTCGCGATCAACAAGATCGACCGGCCCGACGCCAATCCCCAGCGTGTGATCAACGAACTGCTGCAGCATGAGGTGGTGGTCGAGAGCCTGGGCGGCGAGACGCAGGCTGTCGAGGTCTCGGCCACGCAGAAGCTGGGCCTGGAAGACCTGATCGAGGCGATCCTGCTGCAGGCCGAGCTCATGGACCTGAAAGCGAACCCGGACCGCTCGGCGGAAGGGGTCGTGATCGAGTCGAAGATCGACCGGGGCCGCGGCGCGGTCGCCACCGTACTCGTCAAGCGCGGCACACTGAAGCGCGGCGACATCGTGGTGGCCGGATCGGCCTGGGGCCGCGTGCGCGCGCTCCTGAACGAACGTGACGAGCAGGTGGCCGAGGCGACGCCCTCGACGCCGGTCGAGATCCTGGGCCTGGACGGCGCCGCCGATCCCGGCGAGGCGTTCGCCGTGGTGGAGGACGAGGCCCGGGCCCGCGAACTCACCGAGTACCGGATTCGCGTGAAGCGCGAGCGCACGCTGGCGCCGGCAGGCGCGGGCGGATCTCTCGCCGAGATGATGGCCAAGCTCGCCGACAAGAAGGTCAGCGAACTGCCGCTCGTGATCCGCGCCGACGTTCAGGGCTCGGCCGAGGCGATCGTCACCTCGCTGGAGAAACTGGGCACGGACGAAGTGCGCGCCCGGATCATCCTTTCCGGGGCCGGCCAGATCAACGAGAGCGACGTGATGCTGGCCAAGGGCTCGGGCGCACCGATCCTTGGCTTCAACGTCCGCGCGTCGCGCCAGGCCCGCGACCTCGCCGAGCGCGAGGGCGTCGAGATCCGCTACTACGCGATCATCTACGACCTGCTGGACGACATCAAAGGCGTGCTTTCGGGCATGCTGGCGCCCGTGCAGCGGGAGACCTTCCTCGGCAACGCCGAGGTGCTGCAGGTGTTCGACATCACCCGCGTCGGCAAGGTGGCCGGCTGCCGCGTGACCGAGGGCGTCGTGCGCCGCGGCTCGCGCGTGCGGATCGTGCGCGACGGCGTCGTGGTGCTCGAGCTCGGGGTGCTGCAGACCTTGAAGCGCTTCAAGGACGACACGGCCGAGGTCATCTCCGGCATGGAGTGCGGCATGGCGTTCCAGGGCTTCCAGGACATCAAGGAAGGCGACCTGATCGAGTGCTTCAACCTGGAAGAGGTCAAGCGCACGCTCTAGGGCCGCGGCGCGGCGCCTCGCGCGGTTAGGTCCAGAAGGGGCTGACGCGCTCGATGACGGTGGCTCCGGACGCATG
>JAKAZA010000105.1 GCA_021816155.1 Pseudomonadota bacterium
GAGGTTGAGCTCGATGCCCACGCCGCCCTTGCCGGCCATCTCGACCGAGGAGGAGGTGAGCCCGGCCGCGCCCATGTCCTGGATGGCGGCCACGGCGCCGGTGGCCATCAGTTCCAGCGTCGCCTCGATCAGCAGCTTCTCGGCGAACGGGTCGCCGACCTGCACGGTCGGTCGCTTCTCTTCCGAATCCTCACCGAATTCGGCCGAGGCCATCGTGGCGCCGTGGATGCCGTCGCGGCCGGTCTTGGAGCCGAAGTAGACCACCGGCAGGCCGGCCGCGGGGGCGGCCGAGTAGAAGATCTTGTCGGCGTCGGCCAGGCCCACGCACATGGCGTTAACCAGGATGTTGCCGTCGTAGCCCTTGTGGAAGTTGGTCTCGCCCGCGACCGTGGGGACGCCGACGCAATTGCCGTAGCCGCCGATGCCGGCCACGACTCCGGCCACCAGTCGACGCGTCTTCGGATGGGCCGGGTCGCCGAAGCGCAGCGCGTTGAGCAGCGCCACCGGCCGCGCGCCCATCGTGAAGACGTCGCGCATGATGCCGCCCACGCCTGTCGCCGCGCCCTGGTAGGGCTCGATGAACGAGGGGTGGTTGTGGCTCTCCATCTTGAAGACGACCGCCTGGCCGTCGCCGATGTCGACGACGCCGGCGTTCTCGCCCGGCCCCTGGATCACCCGCGGGCCCTTGGTGGGGAACTTGGCCAGGTGGACGCGGCTCGACTTGTAGGAGCAGTGCTCCGACCACATCACCGAGAACACGCCGAGCTCGACGATGTTCGGCTCGCGGTTCAGGCGCCGCACGATCAGGTCGTACTCATCGGCCTTCAGACCGAAGGACTGGGCGGTCGCGCGCAGGTCGGAAGCGTCCATGGGCGTGGATTCTAGCTGCATTCGAGCGCGGGCGGGAACTAGGCGCTCGCCAGCACGCTCTGGAAGAACAGGGCGCCATCCGCCGATCCGAGCTCCGGCTCGAACGCGCGGTCGGGGTGGGGCATCATGCCGATCACGTTGCCGCGCTCGCTCACGACGCCGGCGATGTCGCGGGAGGAGCCGTTCGGGTTGTCCTTGTAGCGGAACACCACTTGGCCCTCGCCCTCCAGCCGGTCGAGCGTGGCCTCGTCGGCGAAGAAGTTGCCTTCGCCGTTGCCAACCGTCATACGCACCACGCGCTTGCCGCCGAAGCCGGCGGTGAAGCGGGTCTGGGCGTTGGCCACCTCGAGGTCGACCGGCTTGCAGACGTACTTGAGCCCAGCGTTGCGCAGCAGAGCGCCCGGCAGCATGCGCGCCTCACAGAGCACCTGGAAACCGTTGCAGATGCCGGCCACGGCCACGCCGCGGTCGGCCGCGGCGCGCACCTCGCTCATCACGGGCGACAGCGCCGCCATCGCGCCACAGCGCAGGTAGTCGCCATACGCGAACCCACCGGGCAGCACGATCATGTCGAGACCGGCGGGCAGGGCGGTCTCGGCGTGCCAGACCATCGAGACCTTTGCGCCGGTTGAGCGCTCGATCGCGTCCTTGCAGTCGCGGTCGCAGTTCGAGCCGGGGAAGACGATCACGGCCGCTTTCATGGCGGCGCCTCCTCGACCGCCGGCGCCTCGACGCGCACCTTGAAGTTGAAGGCGTGCGCCATCGGGCCGTGGGCGCGCAGGTGGAACAGCCGCTCGATGTTGACCTGAGCGAGATAGTGGCCCCTCACGCCACCTCCGCGCGGTAGCCTTCGATCACGGTATTCGCGAGCAGCTTCTCGCACATCGCCTTTACCTGGGCTTCGGCGGCCGCCTTGCTGTCGGCGGCGACGTCGAACTCGATCACGCGGCCGACGCGCACGCCGGAGACGCCGCTCCAGCCGAGCCCGTGCAGGGCGTTCTCGACGGCCTTCCCCTGCACGTCCAGCACGCCAGGCTTGAGGAACACATGAACGGTGGCCTTCACCTTCAGTGGATCCCGCCCTGAATCACCGTCGGCATCTCCTTCATGATGCCCAGGCGCCGCGCCACCTCCGTGTAGCTCTCGATGACGTTGCCCAGGTCGCGCCGGAACCGGTCCTTGTCGAGCTTCTCGTTGGTGGCGGTGTCCCACAGCCGGCACGAATCGGGACTGATCTCGTCGGCCAGGATCACGCGACTGAAGTCGCCTTCCCACACCCGCCCGAATTCGACCTTGAAGTCCACCAGGGTGATGCCGACCGCGCCGAACATGCCGCAAAGGTAGTCGTTGACCCTCAGCGTCAGCGCCATGATGTCGTCGATCTCCTGGGTCGAGGCCCAGTTGAAGGCGGTGATGTGCTCCTCGGCCACCATGGGGTCGTGCAGCTTGTCGTCCTTCAGATAGAACTCGATGATCGAGCGGGGCAGCGGCTGCCCTTCGGGCAGGCCGAACCGCTGCGAGAGCGAGCCCGCGGCGATGTTGCGGCCGACCACCTCGAGCGGGATGATCTCGACTTCCTTGATCAGCTGCTCGCGCAAGTTGAGCCGCTTGATGAAGTGGTTCTGAACGCCAATCGAGTTCAGCCGCGTCATCACGAATTCGCTGATGCGGTTGTTGATGACGCCCTTGCCTTCCAGCACCGCCTTCTTCTGCGCATCGAACGCGGTGGTGTCGTCCTTGAAGTACTGTATCAGCGTGCCGGGCTCCGGCCCCTCGTAGAGGATCTTGGCCTTGCCCTCGTAGATTTTCTTGCGGCGGGTCATTTTTCTAAGCCTTCCTCCCGCGCGCGAAAGCCGGTCGCCGGAAACAAAAGCGCGCGCGGATGTCGATCCGGCGCGCGGCTTGCCCGATTCGGGGTATCGCGTCTCGCTTCAAGGCTGCGTGACACTATCCGAATTGCCGCAAGGTCGCAAACGGCGCGTGCGGCGGCTTCTCGCCACGGCGGCGGTTTTGGGCGATGACGGCGGCGATGCCACAGGAGACGCAGACCAAATCCGCGCCGCCCGCCTACACCCGCATGGGCGCCGACGGGCCCTCCGACGCGATCTACATCGGCCGCGCCAAGGACGGCTGGCGCGACGCCTACCACTACATGCTCACAATGCCGCTCTGGCGCTTCCTGACGGTGATGGCGGTGGCGTATCTGGCGATCAACGCGGTGTTCGCGGTCGCCTACACGCTGGTCGGCGGCGTGGCCGGCGTTCAGCGCGGCGACTATCTCGACGCCTTCTTCTTCTCGGTCGAGACGATCAGCACGGTCGGCTACGGCCAGATGTGGCCGCAGGGACTCGCCGCGCGCGTCGTCATGACCGGTGAGACCTTCGTCGGCCTGTTCAATCTCGCCATTGCGACGGGCCTGCTCTTCGCACGCTTCTCGCGCCCGACCGCCCGGGTGATGTTCTCGGACCGCGCGGTGGTGACGCCGCTCAACGGCACGCCCACGCTGATGTTCCGCGCCGCGAACCGCCGCCGCAACCGAATCGTCGAAGCGGAGGTCACCGTCTCGCTGCTGCGCGACGTCACCTCGCTGGAAGGCGAGACGTTCCGCCGCTTCGAGACCCTGGAAACGGTGCGCGCCCGCACGCCGGTGTTCCTGCTCACCTGGCAGATCATGCATCGTATCGACGAGCAGAGCCCGCTGTTCGGGGAGACAGTGGAAAGCCTTGCGGCGCGCCGGGCCGAGATCGTGATCGTGCTGCGCGGGCTCGACGAAACGTTCGCGCAGACGATCCACGCCCGCGGTTCCTATACGCCTGACGAGATCGTCTGGGGCGCGAGGCTGGTGGATATCTTCGTCCGAGACGAGAGCGGGCGCACGGTGATCGACTACACGCACTTCCACGATATCGCGTGACCGCTTCCGGTTCCGATTGCCCGAGCTTGCGCCGCGAGATAAGACCCCTCACCCGCCACCGCTGTGGAGCGCCCATGTCAACTTTCGAAGACCGAGAGAAGGGCTTCGAGAAGAAGTTCGCCGCCGACCAGGATCTCGAATTCCGCGCCCAGTCGCGCGGCAATCGGATGCTGGGCGAGTGGGCGGCCAAGAAGATGGGGCTCGAGAACGTCGAGGACTACGTCCGCGCGGTGATGCGCGCCGAGCTCGGCGCCGGCGGCGAGGAGGATGTGGCGCGCAAGGTCATCCAGGATCTCGCCGGCGCCGGCCTCGAGGTGCGCGAGACCGAAGTGCGCAGCAAGCTCGAGGAGTTCCTCGCGATCGCCCGCGAGCAGGTGAAGGCGGGCGAGTAGGCCCGCCGTTCGCTGGGCTCACCGCGCCTGCCGGGTCCGAACCCGCTCATTGATCGCTGCGAGCAGGTCGTGGCCCCAGTCGGACGCCACGTTTTCGCCGAGCGCGTAGTTCGGCGGCACCACCTCGGGCCCGACGCCCGGCGGCAGCGGCGGCGAGTAGTAGCCGAGAGCGTAGCTGCCCATGGCGTAGCCGAGGAGCTCCTGCAGCTTCGGATCCAGGGTGCGCGCGATGGCCGGCGGGCACGAAAGGTACTGATTCTCCTCCTGGCGCAGCCAGCCCAGGCAGTAGGTGATGTTGATGCCCACCCGGTCGGCGTTCGAGCGATTCTCCCCGCCGGCGTGGATCACCGAGCCGGAATAGACGAGCACCGAGCCCGCCTTCATCTCGGCGTGGCCCACCTCGTGCGGCTCGGCCCGACGGTCCTCGGGCCACGACGGACTGCCCGGGACCACCTGCGTCGCGCCGTTCTCCTCGGTGAAGTCGCTGATCGCCCAGATCGTGTTGAGCTGCGGCTCGACGCCTTTCAGCCAGCCGCCCCAGGCCAGGCGGTCGCGGTGCAGCGCCTGTTTCGGCTGGCCGGGCCGAATGCGGATCACCTGCGTCAGGTGCAGCTGGTAACGATCGCAGGCGCGCTTCAGGAACCCATCGCACGCCCCGAGGATGGCGTTATGCATGACCAGATCGCGGCAGGCTGGCGAGCGCGCCACCAGCGCGCCGGTGCGCGTGGTCGAAAAGCCAGTGAACGTGTCGCGGCCGTTTGCCGTGGCCTCGACGTACGGATCGATCTCCGCCTTTACGCGCCCGAGTTCAGCCGCGCTCAGCACGTCGTCGAGGATCAGCGCCCCCTCGCTGTCCAGGATCGCGGCTATCCGTTCGGCGCCAGCGTCAGCGGGAAGGTGCTGAAGGGTCGGCATGAGTGCTCTCCGCGGGCGGAAGGCGCGCACTTCAGGCGTCGTCGGGCTGGAGGTCAAGCATTAGCGCCCTTGCGGTGCGGCGCGCGCGCCGCCAGTTGTTCGGGCGAACCCAAGAGGGAGGCGTGAACATGACGAACGGGAATCAGGGCGTCGGGCTGCAACTGCGCTCGCTGGTGACGCAATCGGGCGAGCTGAAGCTTTCGCTGGCCAAGGTCCCGATCCCGCGGCCCGCGGCCGACGAAGTGCTGGTGCGCGTGGAGGCGAGCCCCATCAACCCCTCCGACCTTGGCTTGCTGCTCGGCCCGGCCGATCTCTCGACGCTGAAGGTCGAGGGCTCAGGCGACGCCGCCGTCGTCACCGCCAAGATTCCGCCGCAGCTGATGCGCGCCGTGGCCCCGCGCGTCGGCGAGGCGCTGCCGGTTGGCAACGAGGGCGCCGGCGTCGTGGTCGAGGCCGGGGCCGATCCGGCGGCGCAAGCGCTGGTCGGCAAGACGGTCGCCATCCTCGGCGGCGCCATGTACGCCCAGTACCGGACAGTGAAGGCCGCCGAGGCCCTCGTGCTGCACGCCGACGCGACGCCGAGGGACGGCGCCTCGTGCTTCGTCAACCCGCTGACGGCGCTGGGCATGGTGGGCACGATGCGGATGGAGGGCCACAGCGCCCTCGTCCACACCGCCGCGGCTTCCAATCTCGGCCAGATGCTGGTGAAGATCTGCGCCAAGGACGGCGTCGATCTGGTGAACATCGTACGCAAGCCCGACCAGGCCGAGCTGCTGCGCAAGCTCGGCGCAAAGCACGTCGTGGACTCGAGCCGCCCGGACTTCATGGAAACGCTGATCGCCGTGCTCACCGAGACCGGCGCCACGATCGCATTCGACGCGATCGGCGGCGGCGAACTCGCCAGCCGCATCCTCACCGGCATGGAGGTGGCGGCCAACGCGCGCGCCGGCGGGGCCTCGGCCGCCGCCCGCTACGGCTCGACCGTCCACAAGCAGGTCTACATCTACGGCGGCCTAGACACGGGCCCGACGGTGCTGAACCGCGCCTACGGCATGGCCTGGGGCATCGGCGGCTGGCTCCTCACCTACTTCATCCAGAAGATCGGCCCGGCCGAGGCGGCGCGCCTGCGCCAGCGCGTCGCCGACGAGCTGAAGACCACCTTCGCCAGCCGTTA
This sequence comes from Pseudomonadota bacterium, assembly GCA_021816155.1. Taxonomy (GTDB): domain Bacteria; phylum Pseudomonadota; class Alphaproteobacteria; order Caulobacterales; family Caulobacteraceae; genus Acaudatibacter. The sequence goes on from JAKAZA010000105.1 coordinate 6,266, forward strand.
CACCGCCGAGATATCGCTGGAGGACGCGCTCAGGCCGGACGTGATCCGGGCGTACAACAGGAAGGCGACCGGGGAGAAGTTCCTGGTCGTCCCGCACAAGGCCGGCTGAGTCCGGTCGCGGGCATGGTGTCGCGCCGGCCCGCCGACGATCAGTCCGGCGGGTCGGCGTCTTCGGCGGTGTTGCGCCGCGTCTCCTCTTAGCTGCGCCGCCCGACGGGCGGCGTCGGGACGATCTCGATCAGGGTCAGCGCCGCGAACGCCACAAGCAGCGGCGCGCCAAGGTAGGGGCGCACGGCGAGGGCGGCGGCGAGGAGGGCGAGCAGGCGGGTGAGCCAGGCGCGGCTCTCGGGCGCGTCGGCGGCGGCTCTCGCCGCGGCGGCCGGGATCAGCACGCTGGCGTCGTAGTGCAGGGCGTAGGGCGAGGCGAGCAGTCCGCCACAGAGCACGGCTGCGGCGCGCAAGGCCGGATCGGCGCTGCGGCGGAAGACGTTCCAGGTCAGCAGCGCGCCGGCGAGGCCGCAGAGCATCCGTAGCGCTAGGACGGCGGCGCCGGAGAGGCCGAACTCGCGCGCCAGTTCGGTCGGCGCGATCACGCCGCGCATCATGCCGGGCGCCGCGGCGATCTCCGCCTGGAAAGCGGGCAGGATCGACAGCCACTCGGCCCAGCGCTGCCAGCCGAAGACGAGGACGCTCAGCGCGGCGAGCGCGAGGCCGCAGACCGCTGCGCTCGCGAACGCCTCCCAGGCGCCGCAGGCGACGAGGGCGACCGGCGCGACGAGCAGGGCCTGCGGCTTGATGGCGGCGGCGACGGCGATCAGCGCGCCGGCGAGACGTGGCCGCGGTTCCAGCCACGCGATGGCGAGCGCCGCGAGGCCCGCGGTGAGGAGCACGCTCTGGCCGACGAGCAGCGCCAGCACGACCGGCGGCGCGAGCGCGCCGAGGGCGAGCGCGGCGGCGCGGCCATGGCCGGCCAGCTTCGCCGTGGCGGCGAGGAGCGCCGCCAGTCCCGCGCCGTTCCACGCCCAGAGCGCCGGCCAGAAGGGCAGGGCGCTCAACGGGGCGAGGACGAGGAGCGTCGTCGGTGGGTTCACGAACGGCCGCGCCCAGACGAGATGGCCCATCAGCCACGCCTGCTGGTCGGTGACCAGTCTCACGTCGTACGCGTGTGCGGCGCCGAGGCGGCTCGCGGTCCAGAGTGGCAGGAAATCGACCCCGAGCGGCTGGAAGGCCAGCAGGCTCGACGTCTGCATCCAGCCCATGGCCGCGAACGCGATGACGAGCGACCAGGACAGCAGGGTCCGCTGTGCAGGCGGCGGCGCGGGCGAGCGGGCGTCAGCCATGCATCAGGGTCGTCGCGGTCGCGGCGCGCGCGGCGCCCCGTCCCTGCTCGCGAGAATGGCCCTCGCCGCGATAGGCGACGGGCGAATGGCCGAGTTCTGGAAGCCTAGCCGCGTCATGGCTTTCGCGGCCAGAGCATGAAGGATTCGGCATCGACGGCCGAGCGCCGGTTGGCTGGCTCAGGCGCCCACGATGGGGGGCTTGAAGAGGTCGGCTGGCGAGGCGGTGAAGATCTCGAGGCCCGTTTCGGTGACGCCCACCGAGTGCTCGCACTGCGCGGAGAGCGACTTGTCGCGCGTCACCGCGGTCCAGCCGTCGGCGAGCAGCTTCACGTGGTGCTTGCCAAGATTCACCATCGGCTCGACGGTGAAGAACATGCCGGGCTTCAGCACTGGCCCTGTGCCAGGCGCGCCGTAGTGCAGCACGTTGGGGGAGTCGTGGAAGACGCGCCCGACCCCGTGGCCGCAGAAGTCGCGCACCACGCTGCAACGCATGCTCTCGACATACGCCTGGATCGCATGGCCGACGTCGCCCATCCGCGCGCCGGGCCTCACTTGCGCCAGACCCCGCGCCAGCCCCTCATAGGTCACATCGACCAGCCGGCGCGCTCGCGGGCCCACCTCGCCGACGCCGTACATGCGCGACGTGTCGCCGTGCCAGCCGTCGACGATGACGGTGACGTCGATGTTGGCGATGTCGCCCTCGCGCAGGGGCCGGTCGCTCGGAACGCCGTGGCAGACCACGTGGTTTGGGGAGATGCAGAGCGTCGCCGAGTAGCCCTTGTAGAAGAGGCAGGCGGGCAGGGCGCCGTGGTCGAGAATGAACTCCCGCGCCAGCCGGTCCAGCGCCTCGGTCGACACGCCTGGAACGACGTGCGGCGTCAGCATGTCGAGGCACTCGGCCGCCAGCCGTCCGGCGCGGCGCATGCCCTCGAAGTCGTCGGGGCCGTGGATCTTGATCTCGCCGGTGCGGGTCTCCGCCTCCAGCACGTCGTCGATGAACGCCATCACCGCTGCTCCGGCCCCACCGCCTGCGCCCACGGAATGCGGCGCGCGATGCGAACCTCCATTTCATCTATGTCGCAACCATAGCACAGAACTTCAACACCAGCTTTCGCCGCGGCCGTCAGCGCGGCGGCGTAGGTCGGGTCGAGGTCGGCGCACGCGGAGAACGCGTCGCAGTCGGTTCTCTGGATGACAAAGAGCTGCGCCGCGCGGTTTCCCTTCGCGACCTCAGCCGTCAGTTCGCGCAGGTGCCTGGCGGAGCGTGCGGCGACGCAGTCGGGGAACTCGGCCAGCGTCCCCTCGCGCCGCAGATGCACGTTCTTCACCTCGACGTAGCAGTCCGCCCGACCGGGATCGGTCAGCAGGAAGTCGACCCGGCTGGCCTGCCCAAACCGCACCTCACGTCGGTGAACGGCGTAGCCGGCCAGTTCCGCAATGACGCCGGCCGCCAGGGCCTCGGCGACGAGACGGTTGGGGTTCATCGTGTTGACCCCGACGAGCGCGCCGTCAGCCTCGACCAGCTCCAGCGTCCAGGCGAGCTTGCGCTTGGGCGCATCGGAACGCGAGGCCCACACGCCCAGGCCCGGGGCGTTCAGCCCCAGCATCGAACCGGGGTTCGGGCAGTGCGCCGTCACCGCCTCGCCGGAGTCCAGGATCACATCGGCGAAGAAGCGCTTGTAGCGGGCGACGAGCCGTCCGTGCGCCATCGGTTGCGGGAGCAGCATCGGCGGCCTATGCCGTCGCCGGGCCACGCTCGTCCAGGGGAGAACCAGCGCCGATGCCAGACCGCGTCACCGCCGCCGTGTTGATCATCGGCGACGAGATTCTTTCCGGCCGCACCCAGGACACCAACCTCAACTTCATCGCCAAGTACCTGGGCACTTATGGCGTGGACCTCGCCGAGGCTAGGGTGGTCGGGGACATCAAGGAAGAGATCATCGCGTCGCTGAACGCGCTGCGCGGCCGCTACGACTACGTGATAACCACCGGCGGCATCGGCCCCACCCATGACGACATCACCGCTGACTGCGTGGCCGAGGCGTTCGGCGTCGCGCTCGAAGAGCATCCCGAGATCATCGCCATGATGCAGTCGCGGTGGCAGGGCGAGCTCAACGCGGCGCGCCGGCGCATGGCGCGCGTGCCGGTGGGCGGCTCGCTGGTGAGGAACGGCGTGCAGGGCCCACCGGGCTTCCAGATCGGCAATGTCTTCGTGCTGGCGGGCGTGCCCGCGGTGATGCGCTCGATGATGGATGACGTCGTGCCGCGGCTTCGCACCGGCGCGGTGGTGATCTCGCGCACGGTGCGGGTGGAAGGCGCCGGCGAGGGCGTGATCGCCGAGCCGCTCGCTGCGCTCGCCAGGGCCAATCCCGACCTCTCGCTGGGCAGCTACCCGTTCTACGGGCCCCAGGGCTACGGCTCGAACCTGGTGGTGCGCGGCCGCGACGGCGAGGCCGTCGAGCGCACCGTGGCGGCGCTGATCGACGCCCTTGCGGGCATCGGGGCGACCTCGATCACCCGCGTCGACGCGTAGACCCAGACGGGTGGCGGGGCGTTCGGACTACCCAAGGCGGCGTACGCTTCAGCTCGGCTCGTTTCGGCGTTAACCTGCCGCCGCTCTCACGGGAGAACGGCGCGCATGATCTTCGAGGCGTTCGCGGCCGGCGGCTGCCGGTCCTATCTCGTCGGCTGCGAGGCCACGCGCTCGGCCGCGCTGATCGATCCCGAGCTGACTTTGATCGATCATTACGTAGGGGCGACGGCCAAGCATGGGCTGCATGTGCGCTACGTTGTCGACACCCATACGCACGCAGACCATTTCTCGGCCAGCCGCGAACTTGGCCGCATAATGTCGGCGCCCGTGGTGATGCACCGGCTGAGCCCCGCGCCGTACCCCGACCTGCGGCTCGACGACGGTGACATGCTGGCGGTCGGACAGCTGCGGCTGAAGGCGCTACACACGCCCGGTCACACCCGCGATTCGCTGTGCCTCGTCGTGGACGACCGCGTCTTCACCGGTGATACGCTGCTGATCGGCGGCACGGGCCGCACCGACCTGCCGAGCGGGAATCCGGAAGCGCTGTTCGAGAGCCTATTCGGCAAGCTCCTGAAGCTGCCGCACGCGATGCTGGTGTTCCCGGCGCACGACTACAAGGGCCGCGCCAGCTCCACGATCGGCGCAGAAATCGCAGGCAATCCGCGCCTCCAGAAGACGGACCGCGCCGCCTTCGTCGAGATGATGGAGACGCTCGACCTCGCCGCGCCCACCCATCTCACCGAGGCGCTTCGCACCAACATGAGCGGCGGCAAATCGGTGGCCCAGCTTCTGGCCGAGGCGGGCGCCAGGGTGGCGTTCATGTCGCTCGCAGAGCTCAGGGAGCGCATCGGCGGCGACGGCCGTGATCTCGTCGTCCTCGACATCCGCGAGCCTGACGCCTTCAGCGCCGGCCATATCCCTGGCGCCCACCACCTGCCGCGGGGCCAGCTCGAGCTGCGCGTGAACACAGAGCTTCCCGACCCTACAGTGCGGATCGTGACCTGTTGCGAGTTCGGCAAGATCTCGACCCTGGCGGCCGCCACGCTGCGCGAGCTGGGCTTCCAGCGCGTCGCGGCCCTCGACGGCGGCGTCAGCGCCTGGCGCGAGGCCGGATTCCCGCTCGAAAGCTGACTTGACGGTCCTTCGCGTCGCCGTTGTATCGGCCGCCAACCCGGCGGCTGGGAGTTGACGGCCCGGACGCCGGCCCCGCTGTCGTCATCCGGACACGAACCATGTCTAGAGGCGGTCGAACCATGAGAGGACCCACCTGCATGCGCCCCGCGCTCCTCCTCGCCGCCGCCCTGGTCGGCGCCGCTCTCGCGCCGGTCGCCGCCCGCGCCGACGAACCCGACAAGACCCTGCTGGACATCCGTTGTGTCGTGGTCGGCGGCGCGCTTGCGCAGAGCGACGACCAGAGCCTGCAGAATCTTGGTCGCGCGAGCCTTTTCTACTTCCTGGGCCGCATCGAGGGGCGCGGCGCAACCGACAATCTCGCCAGCCGCGTCGTCGAAATGGCCTCCAAGATGAGCGCCGACGACATCAAGACCGAGGCCAAGACCTGCGGCGCCATGTTCATGGCCGCGACGCAGAGCCTGCAGACCATTTCCGACACGTTCCGCCAGCGGCTGGGAGCGCCGTCGTCCGCCCCGCCCGCACCGTGAGGTTTTCGCTCCGGCTACGTTTGGGTTGCGGGACCGAGGGGGCTAGAAGGCGCTCGCCACGAAAATCGGAACGGAGGCCGGTCGATGTCGCTCAGAATCAACTCGGAAGCGCCGAACTTCACCGCTGAGACCACGCAGGGCCGGATCACCTTCCACGACTGGATCGGCGACTCCTGGGCGATCCTCTTCTCGCACCCGAAGGATTTCACGCCGGTCTGCACAACCGAGCTCGGCGCCGTGGCGCGGCTGAAGCCGGAGTTCGACAAGCGTCGCACCAAGGTCCTCGGCCTTTCAGTCGACCCGGTGGGCGATCACTCGCGCTGGGCCAGGGACATCGAGGAGACGCAGGGCGCGGCGGTGAACTTCCCGATGGTCGGCGACCCTGACCTCGAGGTCGCCAAGCTGTACGACATGCTGCCGGAAGAGGCGGGAAGCACTTCGGAGGGGCGCACGGCCGCCGACAACGCCACCGTGCGCTCGGTGTTCGTGATCGGCCCCGACAAGAAGATCAAGGCCATGCTCGTCTACCCGATGAGCGCCGGTCGCAACTTCGACGAGGTGCTGCGTCTCCTGGACGCCGTGCAGATCGCCGCCAGCCACCCTGTGGCGACGCCCGTGAACTGGCGGCCGGGCGATGACATCATCATCCCCACCTCCGTCTCCGACGAAGAAGCCAAGACCAGGTTCCCCGGCTTCCGCACCCTGAAGCCGTACCTGCGCATGGCCTCTCAGCCGAAGTAGCGCTCGGCGCCCGCTCACGCCCGCCCGCCGCCCGTGCTATCGGAACGACCCCGCGCGGGCGTGGCGGAATTGGTAGACGCAAGGGACTTAAAATCCCTCGGGCGAAGCCCATGCCGGTTCGATCCCGGCCGCCCGCACCACCGCTGCCGCGTTGGTCTCGTGGGCGCGGTCGGCGCTGTCAGCGCGTGTTGGACAAGCGCCGCGCCAGCCCTTGCCGTCTGCGGAGAGCCGCATCCCGTGCGGTCGTGGTTTTCACGGGGTCTATCCGGGCGCGAGGGAAGGGGACTAGGCTCGCATTCCGTGAGGAGGCGCGGGGGATGGCCCACAAGCAGAGCTATGAGTCGCGCCATGCTTCGGCCGCGGAGTCGACGTGGGCGTCGAGGATCCGGCCGCCGCCCTGTGCGCCGCGACGGGCGGCCTCGCCGACGGAGTGGTCGCGCAAGGTAGTCGGGTTCGACGACCTGGAAGGCCTGACCCAGCTGATGGCGGGCGAGCCGCCGGTCCACGACGTGTTTACGCCCGGACGAACGACGAAGGGGAGGGGGTAGGATGAGGTCGCCAGTATTCGAGCACTTCGACGAGGCGTGGGGCCAACGCGTCGTCGGCGCCAAAAGCAAGAACGGCGTCGACGGGTTCCTCGGCATCGTGGTCACCGAGGTCTCGCCCGGCCGACTTGTCGCCGAGATGGAGGCCGCGCCGCAACTGATGACCTTCATAGGCAACATGCACGGCGGCTGCATCTCGGCGCTCTGCGACCACGTGCTGGGCACGGTGCTTTACCCGATCATGCCGTCGAACCACTGGGCTGCCACGACGGAGTTCAAGATCAATCTGATGGCGCCGGTGACCAAGGGTGTCTGCCGCGCGACGGCGACCGTGATCGCGATGACGCGAAGGATGGCCGTGGTTCGGATCGAGGTCGAGAACGAGGACCGGCTGGTCGCAGCGGCCCAGGGCACGTGCACCATCGTGGCGCCGCGCGGCGAGCCCGGCGCTTGAGGGCGCCGACGCTCGCAGACCCGCCGCGCTTTCGCATCGCCGAGCAGGCGCGCGGACGGGTAACGCTCGCCGCGGAGACCGGGCACGCGGTCCACGTGTTCGCGCTCGAGGACGATATAGTCCGAGTACTGCTTGTGCC
>JAKAZA010000106.1 GCA_021816155.1 Pseudomonadota bacterium
GCGCTTTTTCAACGATCGCCGCTGGACTTAAGTTCGCAGGCAAGCGTTGGTCCGCGCCGTCAGCCCGGCCGTTCCGGGCTCTGCTCAGTGAGGGCGATGACGCCCCGACGAGCAGAGGACGATCTCCATGACCCCCAGGCTGAGCCAAGCGCAGCGCGCGCTTCTTGCGACCATCGCCACCGAGACGGACGGCGCCATGGACGCGACCTCCGAGACGAAGACGACGGCCGCTAAGCTCATCAAGCGCGGCTGCCTGATCGTTATCCCGCGCCAGGACGCGCCGAACCGCCTCGTCATCACCGAAGCAGGACGCGCGCTGGTCGGCGCGCCTGACGACCCGGATGGGGTCGCGACCGCGCCAGACGCCGCCCAGGGCGCACCCGGCGGGCCATCCGTGGAGACGCCGCCTCCCGAGGTCGTGGTCCCGGCGGGCAAGCTCGCGCGGCTGACGGCGCTGCTGCGCCGGCCCGAGGGGGCGACGGTGGACGACCTGATGACAGCCACCGGCTGGCAGGCCCACTCGGTCCGCGGCGCCCTGTCCGGCGCGCTGAAGAGGAAGCAGGGCCTCGTCATCGTCAGCGAGAAGACCGAGACGGGGCGGGTTTACCGCATCGCCAGCGGGGCCGCAGCGTGATGGCGCCCCGCGACGAAGCGGGCCGCATCTCGCAGGAGCTGCGCTCGCTGATCGGCCTCGACATCGAGGCTCTGCGGGCTGAGTGGCGGCGGCGCTTTGCGGCGCCGCCGCCGAAGCTGCGCGGCCCCGACCTGATGCGCCGCGCGCTCGCCGACGCGATCCAGGCCGAGGCCTTCGGGCGCGACGAAGAGCTGGAGGCGCGGATCGCCGCGCTGGTGCGCGCGCAGCGGCGCGGCAAGGCGCCGACGCCGGCAGGGGCGCGCTTCCGGCCCGGGACGGTGCTCGTGCGCGAGCACCAGGGCAGGACCCACCGGGTCGAGGTGCTGGACGATGGCTTCCTCTGGGAGGGGAGCCGCTCCCGTCGGCTGGCGCACTCTCCAGATCAAGCGCGAGTTGGTCGGAGATCCGGTCATCTTTGTGGGCGCCATTGACGGCAAATCGTGCGTCCAGACGCCCAGTCGCGAGGCACGACCCAAGCGCTATTGCGTAAGGCCACGCTGAAGTTCGCAAGCTGATCGATGGCCGAGGCTCTGCCTCGGAAGCGCCAGAACGTTCGGACACTCCGATCCCGCCCGACGGGCACGACAGAGTCGTCCACGTTAGGCGAGGGGCCGGAGCGCCAGCCGATCCAGGATTGCCGACAAATCCCAGCGCGGTTGAGATGCCTCTTTCAAAATGGCGATCGCACGGTCCTTCGGCGGTTGCCGTCGCAAGTCCTGCACCAAGGCCAGAACTTCAGCGAGACGGGCTTGATGAAGCACTACCGACCGGGCTGGGAGTCCAACTATCTGCGGCGCAGTCCAATCTTCTGCGTCGTCCAAGATGCGTGGCTGGGGAACTAGGACTCGAACCTAGAATAACGGTACCAAAAACCGCTGTGTTACCATTACACCATTCCCCATCGGGAACGCCGCTCGCGGCGCTCCGGCCGCCGGGCGCCCGGCAGGCTGGCGGAGATAGCGCAGCGCGTTTGCCGGCGCAACCAAGGGCCGGTTGCCGGCCGGCGGCGGGTCTTCTATAAGGCGCCCTCCCAATTTCGGAGTGTGGCTCAGTCTGGTAGAGCACCGCGTTCGGGACGCGGGGGTCGCAGGTTCGAATCCTGCCACTCCGACCAATTGGGGGACTTTCCGATGCAGGATGGATCACGCATCGAGGCGGCGCTCGCGAGGGCCGTGACCGGGGGCTTGCCTGGCGTGGCCGTCGCGGCGCTGACCCCCGACGGCCAGGTGGTGGAGGCCGCGGCCGGCGTGCGCGGCCTGGACAACCCCGCGCCGATGACGTCCGACACCGTGTTCTGGATCGCCTCGTTCACCAAGGCGATCACGACGGCGGCCGTGCTGCAGCTGGTCGAGCGCGGACGGGTGCGGCTCGACGATCCGGTCGGCCGCTGGCTGCCGGGTCTCGCCGACCCGATGGTGCTCAAGGGCTTCGACGACGCTGGCGCGCCGGTGGTGGCGCCCGCGATCGGCCGGATAACCGTTCGTCACCTGCTCGCCCACACCTCGGGTCTCGCCTACGACTTCTGCAACGCCCAGCTGGCGCGCTGGAGGGCGTGGGCCGCTGGCGAGGGCGCGGCGGCCGGCTCGGACGCGCCGCTGATGTTCGAGCCGGGCGCCGGCTGGACCTACGGCGTCGGCCTGGACTGCGCCGGGGAACTGGTCGCGGCGCTCACCGGCCGAACGCTGGATGTCTATCTGGCCGACGAGGTGTTCGGTCCGCTCGGCATGGGCGAGACCGGCTGGGCGCCCGGCGAGGCCCAGGCGACGCGCAAGGCCTCGATGCATGCGCGGGCCGATGACGGGAGCCTCGCGCCGATCCCGTTCGCGCTGCCGCCGGCGCCGAACCCGGCCATGGGCGGCGGCGGGCTCTATTCGACTGCCGGCGACTACCTGAAGTTCCTGCGCGCGATCCTGAGCGGCGGGGGTCCGATCCTCGGGCCCGCCAGCGTGGCTCTGATGAGCCGAGGCGACGAATGGGAGGGCGCGGAGGTGGGCGTGCTTGCGGCTGTCAATGCGCGGCTCTGCGCGGGGTTCGATCCGTTTCCGGGCAAGGCGAAGCGCTGGAGCCTCGGATTCGCGGTCAATCCCGAACCGGGGCCGGCCGGGCGCTCGGCGGGTTCGCTCGCCTGGGCGGGACTCGGCAACTGCTACTACTGGGCCGATCCGGCGCGCCGGGTGGCCGGCGTATTCCTCGCGCAGTTGCTGCCGTTCGGCGACGCGGCCGCGCTCGAAGCCTTTGGCGACTTCGAGCGAGCGGTCTATGAGGCCTGACCTGGCCACGCCCTGCACGAGCCCGCGCCGATGAAACAGTTCCTTCTCACCGTCGCGGGAGTCTTCGTCGGGCTGGTGCTCTTCATGGTCGTCGTGCCCCTCGCGCTGATCGGGCTGGCGATCTCGAGCGCGCAACCGGCGCCGATCACAGGCCGCGCGGTGCTGACCCTCGACCTGAGGAACGGACTCACCGACCAGGCGCCGCAGAGCGGGCTCGCCATCTTCGGCTCGGGCAACCTTTCGGTGATGGGGATCGAGGACGGCCTCAGGCGCGCGGCGTCCGACAGCCACGTCGGCGGCGTCTTCGTGCGGCTGCCTGATGGCGGCATGGCGCCGGCGGCGGCCGATGAGCTGAGGCTCGCGTTCCAGGCCTTTCGAGCTTCCGGCAAGCCCATACTGGCTTACAGCCAGGGTATCTATCCAGAGGGCGTCGCGACTGCGACCTACGAACTCGGCGCGGCCAGCGGCGACTTCTGGATGCAGCCATCCTCGTCGTTCCAGGCGGTGGGCCTCGCCCAGGAAGATGTCTTCTTCAAGAACTTCTTCGACCGCTACGGGATCGTGGCCGACTACCAGCAGCGCTACCAGTACAAGAACGCGGTCAACGGCTACCTCTACAGCGACTACACGGCCGCGCATCGCGAGGCCGAGCTGTCCTGGATGGGCTCGGTCTTCGACACCGGCGTCGCAATGGCGGCGGCCGACCGGAAGATGGATCCGGCGACGCTGAAGACCATCCTGGAGGCGGGGCCATACTCGGCCGAGGACGCCAGGGCCAAGGGGCTCGTGGACCGGGTCGGCGAACTGAGGGACGCGGAGAACACGATCCTCCGCGCCGCCGGGTCAGGCGCCAAGCTGACCGACTTCGCCGACTACGCCAGCCGGGCGCGGGCAGGCCGTTCGTCGTCCGGCGGGGGGCCTGCCATCGCGCTGATCCAGGCCGAGGGCGACATCGTCACGGGGACGGGCGGTCATCAGAGCCCCCTCGCGGGCGGCCAGAACATCTACTCCGACGACCTGGCTCAGGCGTTCTACGACGCCGCGCAGGACAAGGACGTGAAGGCGATCGTCTTCCGGGTCTCCTCGCCGGGCGGCTCGGACACGGCCTCCGAGGAGATCCTGTCGGCGATGCTCGCGGCCAAGGCGGCGGGCAAGCCCGTGGTGGTCAGCATGGGCGACTATGCGGCCTCTGGCGGGTACTGGATCTCGTCGCAGGCGAGCGAGATCGTTGCGGAGCCCTCGACGCTGACGGGCTCGATCGGCGTCTTCGGCGGCAAGTTCGCCGTCGGCCCGGCGCTCGCCAAGTTCGGGGTCGACATCCATGGCCTGTCGGTCGGCGGCGACTACGCCAGCGCATTCGGAGCCGGCAACGCGATGACGCCAAGCCAGCGCGCGGCGTTCGGCCTCTGGCTCGACCGCATCTACCAGGGCTTCGTCGCTCGTGTCGCGCAAGGGCGCCACCTGCCGCTGGCGCGGGTGGAGGAGATCGCCAAGGGCCGCGTCTGGACCGGCGTCCAGGCCAAGCAGCTGGGCCTCGTCGACGATCTGGGCGGCTACGCCCTGGCGCTCGAGCGCGCCAAAGCGCTAGCCGGCCTGCACGGAAAGGTGCGCGTCAAGGCGATCAGCGGCAGGCCGAGCCCCTTCGCGGCGATCCTGCGCATGTTCGGGGGCGACGCCGACAGCGCCAGGCTGATGCTGGCGGCCAGCGAGCTGAGTCGCAACCCCGAGGCGCGCCAGCTGATCGAGAGCCTGCGGCAGGCCCGTCTGCGCGAGGAAGGGGCGACCGTGCTCGCGCCGATCATGCCGTTCGGCGACCAGTAGGCGTCATTCGCAGTAGACCCGCACCTTGGCGCGCTCGTTGTCGACGTCGACCGTCATGTCGCCGAGCTGCTCGACCAGGTCTTCGAGGTTCTCCGGCTTGAGCTGGTTGATGTCGAACGGGATGCCTTCGCGCGCCATCGCGGCGTTGACCTCGTCGCGCGCCTTGGGCGGGATCAGCGCCCCCAGCCTGACCCCGGCCCGCAGCAGCTGCATCGGGATGCGCACGTTCACCTTGGTCGGCCCGTCGCCCTCGTCGTCGGCGTAGACCTCGACGCGGAAGTATCGCGGCGCGTTGGCGCGCGAGGGCGTTGCTTCGATCACCTCGGGCCGGCGGTCCATGGCGCCGAGCAGCCGATCGGCCTCGTCGGCGGTGATCTTGCCGTCGGCCAGCATGGCCAGGATGCGCTTTCGGTCTCCGTTCATGGCGGGAGCTCCTTCTTCACAAGATGCGGATGCGCACGGCGACGTCGGGTGTGTCGACGTCAATCACCGTGCCTGAGAGGCTGAGCAGCGTCGCGCCGATGGCGAACGCGGTCCTGTAGGAGGCCAGCCCCCGTGTCTCGCGCGCCAGTCCGAGCGCCGGTGCGCCGATCAGCGCCAGTGGCGCCAGCAGGATCCAGATCGGCGTGAGCGGCAGCCACAGCCGAACCACCGTTCGCCTCTTCGCTGACGGCGCAGGCCGCGCCGCGCGGACCGCCACGCCGAGGCGCGCCTCGCCCGAAGGCGCGGCCAGTCCGGTCCGCCAGAGGGCGCGACCTGGCATCATGACCTGCTCTCCAGGGCCGCGATGGCCTCGGCCGGCGTGATCTCACCCCGCTCGAGCTGCTCGAGCACTGCGGCGTGCGCCGGCGCCGGGCTCTCCTCGATGAACTCGAGACTGCCGGCGATGCGCGTCAGCCGCGCCTTCACCGTGGGGTAGCTCACCCCGAACATCTGCTCCATCTCCTTGATCGAGCCGTGGCTCCGGAGGAATGCGGCCACGAACACCTGATCTTCCGCGCTGAGCCGGGCCAGCTGGGGCGGCGCGAACGAGCCCTCGATCGCGATGTCCTTGCCGACCAGGCGAACGCGCTCGACCACGAACGCGGCGCCGCCGGTGAGCCGTGTCAGTTCCTGCCAGTCTGTCGGAGGTGTCGCCACAAGCTGATCCGATAAAAATATTGATCGTGAGTGTGATAAAATTAATTTCAAACGTCAATCGGATTCATTTTCTTGACTCGGTCTTTAGCCGCCGGGGGGCGCACGCAATGCGCGGCCCGAACCGTCCTTCATGCGCTGGAGCAGCCGGGGCGAGCCCGCTTCTTCGGAAGCGCGGCCAGGCCCGGTCGACGACGGTGCCGACCCGGCGCCGAATGTGGCCGGAACGGTACGCTGATAATTCGGCCCGGCCACGGCGGGAACGCCGCGCCGTGTTATGGGTTCGAAAGACGAAGGGCGCCAGACAGGCATCGGGCCCGTGGCGCCCGAGCCGCCATTGGGATCGTCTTCAATGTCCGCAAGCCATGTCGTCATGCTGCCCTCGGCCACGGAGCCTGAATCGCCGGGCGACCACATCCGCCGGCTCCAGTCGGAAGCCAAGGGTCTGGCGCGCGAGCACGTCGAGATGCTCGCTCACGCGCTTGGCGAGGTCGCGCGCCTCGCCACGGAAATCGCCGCTGGCGGCGACGTCTACCCGGTCGGCGCGCGAGAGCTGTCTCGCCGGCTCGCCGAGGACGCCGCCAAGCATGCGCTCGCCTTGACTGCGATCGTCGATCGCAGCTGACAACGTCTCCGGCCCCGGCGATTGGCGCCGACGCCCGAAGCGGGCTAAGCTCTTGCTCGGGCCGGGGGGCTGAACTGGAGCGCCATGCGCCTGCTTGCCCTATCGTCGGCCATCATCCTCGCGGGACAGGCGGGCGCCCTCGCCGACCAGGCCGCCGCGCGGGCCTCCGGCGACTGGCGGCTCAGCGAGGTGGGCGGCAGGGTCGCCTGCACGCTGACGCTCACGCTGCAATCCAGCCTTGGCGGCTTCCAGCTGCGGGCGCCGCTCGCCTGCCGGCGCGCCTTTCCGTCGCTGAGGACGGTTGCGGGATGGGTGCTGGACGACAGGGGCGGCATCATCCTCACCGACACCAACGCCCAGCCGATCGTGACGTTCGCCTCGCCGGGCAAAGGACCCTACGAAGCTAAGGCGCCGGACGGCCGCACGTGGCGCCTGGACCCGATCCGCACCGACATCGAGGCTCCCATGGCGACGGCTCCGCCGTTCGGCTGAACCGTCGAAGCGCGCATGGCAGGGTTTCGCGTCGCGCCGCTTGGCGATAAGACCGCCGTATGACGCAGAAGGAGAGCCCGACGGAGGTGTTCAAGCGCGCGCTGGCGCACGCCGCGCGCTCGCTTGCCGAACAGCCCGACCTTGAGGTGGTGTTCTCCGGCGACGGGCCGAGCCTCAGTGGCCATCGCGCGGTTCTACCGCACCCGCCGCGCGAATTGTCTGGCCCCGAAACCACCCGGATTCGCGGCCTCGCCGACCAGCTGGCGCTGCGAGTCGCTCACCACGACGAATCGACCCACGGCCGAAGCCGTCCGAAGTCGATCGAGGGCGCGCAGATCTACGACGCGCTGGAGCAGGCCAGGATCGAGGCGATCGGCGCCAACGCGCTGGGCGGCGTGCGCGAGAACCTGGCGGTCGTGCTCGAGCACAACATGGCCCGCAAGGGGCTCGATCACCTGGTCGATCCGGCCGCGGCGCCGATGGCCGACATCCTTGCCCTCATGGCCCGCGAACGGCTGACCGGCCAGCCGCCGCCGCCTGCGGCGAAAGCGCTCGTCGACGCTTTCCGCGAGACCGTCGAAGCGAAGGCCGGTCCCGACCTCGATCGCCTCACCGGGTCGATCGAGGACCAGAAGGCGTTCGCCCGCATCGCTCGCGCCATCGTCCGCGACATGGAGCTCGGCGACGACCTTTCCGACGCGCCGGACCAGGACGTCCAGGAGGAGGAGAGCCAGGACGGCGAGGCCGAGGCCAGCAACGAGGGCGAAGGCGAGGGCGAAGACCAGTCCCCGCAGAGCGCCACCCTCGACGATTCCGAGAAGACGCATCGCGAGTCCGAGAGCTCCGAGAGCACGATGACGGAGGTCGAGGAGGACGAGAACGCCGAGCCCTCCGATGAGGAGCTGGAGACCGGCGAGGGGGACCGTCCGGCGCGGCCCGACCTGAAGGATTCCGGCAGGCCCGAGCCCGCCTACAAGGTCTACACGACCCTCCACGACGAGGTCGTATCGGCCGAGGAGCTGTGCGACGGCGAGGAGCTGACGCGGCTGCGCGCCTACCTGGACCAACAGCTCGCGCATCTGTCGAACGTGGTCGGGCGTCTCGCCAACCGCCTTCAGCGTCGCCTGCTCGCGCAGCAGAACCGCAGCTGGACCTTCGATCTCGAGGAAGGAATCCTCGACGTCGCCCGCCTCACCCGTGTAGTCGTCGATCCCACCGCGCCGCTCTCCTTCAAGGAAGAAGAGGACACAGAGTTCCGCGACACGGTGGTGACGCTGCTGATCGACAACTCCGGCTCGATGCGGGGGCGGCCGATCATGGTTGCGGCGGTCTGCGCCGACATTCTGGCGCGCACGCTGGAGCGCTGTGCGGTGAAGGTCGAGATCCTCGGCTTCACCACCCGCGCCTGGAAGGGCGGCTCGTCGCGCGACGACTGGCTGAAGAACGGCAAGCCGCCTTCGCCCGGGCGGCTGAACGACCTTCGGCACATCATCTACAAGAGCGCCGACGCGCCCTGGCGACGGGCCCGCAAGAACCTCGGCCTGATGATGCGCGAGGGGCTGCTGAAGGAGAACATCGACGGCGAGGCCCTGATGTGGGCGCACCAGCGCCTGATCGGGCGTCCCGAGCAACGCCGCATCCTGATGGTGATCTCGGACGGCGCGCCGGTAGATGACTCGACCCTCTCTGTGAACTCCGGCCACTACCTGGAGCGCCACCTGCGCAAGGTGATCGGCGAGATCGAGTCGAAGAGCCCGGTCGAATTGATCGCCATCGGCATCGGCCACGACGTGACCCGCTACTATCGCCGGGCCGTGACGATCGTCGACGTGGAGCAGCTGGGCGGAGCGATGACCGAGCAGCTCGCCGCACTCTTCGAGGAGGAGCCACGCGCCGTGACCAAGGCCGCGATCGACTTGCTGAAATCGCCGCCCGCGGCCCACGGCGGGCCGCCGAAGACAGGGGCGCGGCGCGTGCGCGAGGCGCTGACTTGAGGTTCGCGCGGTGACACCGGCCAGCGTCCTCGACTACCGAGAGGCGGCAAGGCGGCGGTTGCCCAGGGTGCTGTTCGACTACATCGACGGCGGCTCCTACGCAGAGGAGACGCTGGCGGCTAACGTGGCAGACATCCAGAAGCTGCGACTGCGCCAGCGGGTCCTGAAGGACGTCTCCAGGCTGTCGACCGAGGTCGAACTCTTCGGTCAGACGCTCTCGATGCCGGTCGTCCTCTCCCCGGTCGGGCTCTCGGGCATGTACGCGCGCCGCGGCGAAGCTCAGGCGGCCAGGGCGGCGAAGGCGGCCGGCGTACCGTTCACGCTTTCGACGGTGGGTGTCTGCACGGCCAGGGAGGTGGCGGATGCGGCCGGCGCGCCGCCGTGGTTCCAGCTCTACATGACCCGGGATCGTGGCTTCATGGCCGAGACGCTGGCCCGGGTCGCGGAGGTGGGCTGCCCAGTCCTGGTGTTCACCGTCGATCTCGCGGTCCCCGGCACCCGCTATCGGGACGTGCGCAACGGCATGGTGGCGACGACCCCGGCGCAGCGCTTCAGCCAGGCGATGGACGGCCTGCTGCACCCAGCCTGGCTCTGGGACGTGCACATAAGCGGACGACCTCACACGCTGGGCACGGTGGCCTCGGCGTCGAAGGACCTGAAGCGGCTGGTCGAGTTCTGGACCTGGATCGGCCGCAACTTCGATGCGTCGATCACTTGGGACGACATCGGCTGGGTGCGCGAGCACTGGAAGGGCCCGATCGTGATCAAGGGGGTGCTCGACGTCGCCGACGCGCGCGAAGCCGCGGCCATCGGCGTCGAGGGCCTGGTGGTCTCTAATCACGGCGGGCGCCAGCTCGACGGCGCCTCGTCGTCGATCCAGGCTCTTCCGGGGATCGCCGACGCCGTCGGCGATCGTCTCACCGTGCTGATGGACGGGGGCGTGCGATCCGGCCTCGACGTGCTGAAGGCGCTCGCCAGCGGCGCCAGGGCCTGCCTGGTCGGGCGCGCGTGGGCCTGGTCGCTCGGCGCCAGGGGCGAGGCGGGCGTCGCCCACATGCTGCAGATCGTGCGCCAGGAGCTGCGTGTGGCCATGGCGCTCACGGGCTGCGCCGATATAAAATCAGTCGGTCCCGATCTTTTGGCCGAATGAGTTCAAATATTTGTTTTAAAAAGGATTTTACGCATGCCCATGCAGCAGATCGCCATGCCCACGCCAGACGGCGACGCCCGCGCCTTCACCTTCACGCCGGAGGGCGCAGGCCCCTGGCCGGGCGCGATCATTTTCATGGATGCGCCGGCGATCCGTCCGGCGCTTTTTGAGTTCGGCGAGCGGCTGGCCCGGCACGGCTACTTCACGTTGCTCCCCGACCTCTTCTGGCGCGCCGGCCCCTACGAGCCGATCAACGTCAAGGAGGTCTTCGCCGACGAGGCCAAGCGCCGAGAAGCGTTCGGCAAGCTGACCGGGTCGACCAGCCCGGAGAAGCAGCTGATCGACGCCAAGGCGGCCCTCGACTACCTGGCCGCCCGCCCGGAGGTTAGAAAGGGCCCGGTCGGCGTCACCGGCTATTGCATGGGGGCGGGCGTCGTGATGCGGACCGCTGGGACCTACCCCGACCGGGTCGCGGCGGCCGGCGGCTTCCACGGCGGCCGCCTCGCCACGGATGCGCCCGACAGCCCGCACCTGCTGGCGCCGAAGATCAAGGCGAAGGTGCTCGTCGCCGGCGCCGACCAGGACGCCGGGTTTCCTCCCGAGCAGGCCGAACGGTTGCGCGAAGCGCTCGACGCGGCCGGCGTCGCCAACGAGGTGACGATCTATTCCGGGGCGCGCCACGGCTACACCATGCCCGATTTGCCCGTTTACAGCCGCGAGGCGGCCGAGCGCCACTGGACCGAGCTCCTCAAGCTGTTCGACGAAACGCTGAAGGAGAAGGTCGGGATCTGACCCGCTGCTGACGGCTTCCTGGCGCCGGCCCTCTCGGCCAGCTCCGCGGGGACCCCGCCTCAGGGCGGCTGGGCGATGTCCAGCGGCCGGGCGCCCAAAGCGCGGCTTTGCGTCTCGGGCGGCCCTGGTGCATCCGACACGCCTATGACCGAACCCACCGCCGACGTCGACATCACCCCGGAGCTGGCCCGCGCCCTGCTGCGCGACCAGCACCCGGACCTCGCCGCGTTGCCGATCAGCCCGGCCGAGACGGGCTGGGACAACGAGGTCTACCGTCTCGGAAACGACCTGGCGCTGCGCCTGCCACGGCGCCGTGGCGGCGGATGGCTCATTCTGCGCGAGCAACAGTTCCTGTCGAAAATCGCCGCGAACCTGCCGCTGCCGGCCCCGGTCCCGGTGCGAGTCGGCAGGCCGGCGCTCGGCTACCCTTATGGATGGAGCGTCGTGCCGTGGCTCGAGGGAGTTCCGACCGACCTCGCGCCGCCCGGGTCTGACCAGGGCGCGCCGCTCGCCCGGTTCCTGGCGGCGCTCCACCGGCCGGCGCCGGATGACGCGCCGACCAACCCCTATCGGGGTGGCCCGCTCGCTGATCGCGCGGAGGCGTTCGAGGATCGGTTCCAGGTGGTCGAGCGGCTGCACGGCGCGCTGGGCCCGCACGTGCGCGAGATCTGGCGCCAGGCGCTCGCGGCTCCGATCGATACGTCACGCAGCTGGTTCCATGGCGATCTGCACGGGCGCAACGTGCTGGTGAAGGACGGTCGGCTCTCGGCGGTCATCGACTGGGGCGACCTGGGCGGCGGCGACCCCGCCTGCGACCTCTGCGCGGTCTGGATGCTGCTTCCCGACCGCCGCGCTCGGGTCGAGGCGATCGCGGCCTATCCGGCCAGCGAAGCCACTTGGGCCCGTGCGCGCGGCTGGGCCGCGCTGCAGGCGCTGATGCTGCTCGCCATCGACAACAACCCGCGCATGCCGCCGATGGGCCGCGCGACCCTGGCCAGACTGGCGGACGGGCCGTGACTATCGCGCGAGTGGCTTCAGCGGCGCCGCGAGGCCGTCCGGCAGCGGGACCTCGGCCACGTTCAGCGTCATCGAGACGATATCGTAGTAGCCGCTGACCGCGATCAGATCGACCACCCCCTGCTCGCCGAGCAGTTCCAGCGCTCGGGACAGGGTTTCGTCGCTCACCCGCCGCGTCGCGCGCAGTTCGGCGCAGAAGTCGTAGACCACCGCCTCATCGGCTCGCATCGTCGTGGGACGTCGGCCGGCGGCGATGTCGGACGCCACGGCCGCGTCGAGACCGGCGTCGAGCGCCAGGCGGTGATGCGCGTACCACTCGAACTGCGCGTCCCACGCGCGCGCCGTCATCAGGATCGCGAGTTCGTTGAGGCGGCGCGGCACCGATGAATGGAATCTCAGTTGCTCGCCGACCTTCTGCAGGCGATCGGCGAGCTCGGGGCTGCGCAGCCAGGCCTGGAAAGGTCCGCGCAGGCCGCCTCGCGGTCCCGCCGCGATCGCGTCGGCGACGCTTCGCTGGGCTGGCGTCATGTCCTCGGGGGCTAGCGGCGGAAACCGCGGGGGTCGTTCGCTCATCCGTCCTCCCTGGCGCCGCCGCGCGCCCTCGCCGCGATCGTTTCGCATCCCGCGCAAAAGACAAGCCCTCCGGAGGACGACTCCGGAGGGCTCGGGCGGACGGGGGAGGGGAATTGCGCGTCGAGCGGCGACGCCGGCCTCAGCAGGCGTATTGGAAGCGCCGGATGACATAGGCGTCGTCGTACGGGCTCCACACGCGCTGCGCGCCGACGCAGGTCCGCGGGGCCGGACCGTAGCCAGGGCCGCCGTATTGGGGCCCGTAGTAGGGCGCGTTGTCGTTCGAGTTCGCGATCGCGGCCGTGATGCCGAGGGCCGCAACTCCGGCGAGCAGACCCCAGCCGGCGTCGTCGCCGCCCCAGCCGCCATCGTCACCGCCCCAGCCACCGCCCCATCCGCCGCCCCAGGGTTCGGCCGCGGCGGGAGAAGCGGTCGCGCCAAGCGAGGCCGCAGCGACGAGGGCCGCGAGACCCGAAGTGATCAGCTTGCGCATCGAAGGCTCCTTCCTTGTCTTTGCATCGTCCAGGCGCCCGGTGTCTTGCTCGGCCAGCCAAACCTCCCCGGCGCGTTGAATGCAGACATGGCAGGCGTGGCCTGAACCCGCCCTGAACCACCTGTCAGCCACCGTTCATGCTCCGCCCGGCCGCGCGCAGCCCTTCCGCCAGGACGCGCACGCGAACGAGCCCTCCGGAGGGTCTCCGAAGGGCTCGAAGCAAAGCGGATCGGGGAAGGCCGTCCGCCGTGAGAGCGTCGCCGGATCAGCAGGCGTACTGGACGACCCAGGCGCCGCTGTAGGGATCCCAGACCTGCTGGGCGCAGCCGTAGTAGCCGGGGTAATAGTCGTAATAGGGAGCCGCGACGCCGGCGCCGAGAGCGAACGCGCCTAGGTAGCCCAGGCCATCGCCCCAGCCATCGCCCCAGCCGTCACCCCAGCCGCCGCCCCAGCCGCCGCCCCAGCCGCCGCCCCAGCCGTCGCCGCCCCAGCCGCCGCGCCAGCCATCGCCGCCGCGCCAACCGCCGCCGCGCCAACCGCCTCCGGCGAAACCGCGGCCGCGGAAGCCGCCACCGCGGAAGCCGCCGCCACCACGGAACCCGCCACCACGGAACCC
>JAKAZA010000107.1 GCA_021816155.1 Pseudomonadota bacterium
GTCGAGGAAGGCGCCGCGCCCGGCCCGCCGCTCGGAAGCGATGGCGCGGGCGACTACGTCGCGCGGCGCCAGGTCGGCGGCCGCGTGATAACTGGCCATGAACGGCGTTCCGTCGGCGTTGACCAGACGGCCGCCCTCACCGCGCAGCGCCTCGGTCGCGAGCGGAGCGGGGTCGCGACCGAGGTCCATCGCGGTGGGGTGGAACTGCACGAACTCGGCGTCGGCGATTGTCGCGCCGGCCAGGGCCGCCAGCGCAAGCCCCTCGCCGCGCACCTGTGGCGGCGTGGTGGTCACGGCGTAGAGCCCGCCGAGGCCGCCGGTGGCGAGCACCGTGGCTGGCGCAACGATTTCGACCAACGCACCAGCGGCCGTCTCGACCAGCGCGCCCCGGACGCGGCCGACGCAGTCTACGATCAGGCGGCGCGCGCGGACGCCCTCACGGATTTCGATTTCGGACGCAGTCCGGGCGGCCGCGACGACCGCTTGCATGATCGCACGCCCGGCGCCGTCGCCACCGACACGCGCGACGCGAGGACGGCTGTGCGCGGCTTCCAGGCTTTGAGCGAACCCGCCGTCCGCGCGTCGGTCGAACGGCGCGCCGAGCGCCGCGAGACGCCGCACTGCGTCTGGCCCCTCGCGGGTGAGCACGCCCACGGCGCTCGGATCGCACAGCCCCGCGCCGGCGGCGACGGTGTCGGTGGCGTGCAGTCCGGGATCGTCGTCATCGGACAAGGCGGCGGCCATGCCGCCCTGCGCCCAGGCGGATGAGCAACCCTCTGCGAGCGGCGTTGGGCTGAGCACCAGCGCGCCGCGAGGCGCCGCCGCGAGCGCGGCCGAGAAGCCCGCCAGGCCCGCGCCGATCACCAGCACCCCGTCGAAACGGACGCGATCAGTCATGGATGGGCTCCGAAACTGCCGAAAGCGAAGTTGAAGCGCAGGCCGGCGCCCAGCGCCGCCGCGCCCGCCACGGCTGCGCACAGCGCGAGAGCCGTCAGGTAGAGCGAGAGCCCCAGGGTCCATTCGCTCCAGGTCAGCGGCTCAGCCGGCTCTCTGAGGCGCGGCGCGCGCAGCGAGGCCAAGACGCTCAGGCCGATGATCAGGGGCATCAGGAGCGAGCCCCGACTCATCGTCCAGACAGCGGCGAAGCTCCCCACCGCGACCAGGGCGCCCCGTTCCAGCATCGGGTGGATGCGGGCGAGCAGGGGCCCTAGCGCCTTGGAGCCGTCAAGCGGCGGCGCTGGCGCCAGGTTGAGCAGGTTGATCGCGGCCACGACGAAGGCGCCTTGCTTCCAGGCGCTGTCGCCGGTCCAGGCGGCGAGGCCGAAGAAGGGCAGGGCGGCGATGAGGCCGAACGCCGGACCCGCCAGCGCGATCAGCACACCCTTGAAGTCGGTCAGGGGCGGCCGCGCCATGGTCGCCGCTCCGCCGAAGAACGGGATGATGCGGATGCGGCTGGGACCCGATCCGACCCGGTTGATCACCAGAACATGGCCGATCTCGTGCACGAACACGCCGACGACCGCGGCCAGGGCCCAGAGCCAGCCCATCTGCCAGGCGATCCAGCCGGCGAGCAACAGGGTGGAGACGGTTCCCCAGATCCACGTCTGCAGGCGCGACGGCTCGGCCCGCGGCGCCGGTTCCGGCGGTCGCGGCGCTGCGCCGGGGTCGCGCGGGCCCCATGGCGCGGCCGAATCGGGCGTCGCGACGTCGTCAACCATGCGCCGCCTCGAGGGCAGCTCGGTGACGCGCCGCGGACGCTGCGTCGAAGCAGCAGAAGATCACCTCGTCGAACCAGCCGCCGTCGCTGCGAAGCGCCTCAGCGACGGTGTCGACGGCGATCGCCGCCGCGCGATCGGCCGGATAGCCGTAGATGCCGGTGGATATGGCGGGAAAAGCCACGGTCTTCAGGCCATGCTCGCGCGCCAGCGCCAGCGCCGCGCGGTAGCACGACGTCAGTAGTTCCGGTTCGCCCGCGCAGCCGCCGCGCCAGACCGGGCCCGCGGCGTGGATCACGCACCGCGCCGGAAGGCGGTAGCCGCGCGTCATCCGCGCCTGGCCGGTGGGGCAGCGCCCGAGCGTGCGACACTCGCTCTCGAGCTCGGGACCCGCCGCCTCGTGGATCGCGCCGCACACGCCGCCACCGCGCGTGAGGTTCTCGTTGGCGGCGTTGACAATCGCGTCGACCGCGAGCGTCGTGATGTCCGCCTCGATGACGCGGGCACGGTCCATGACGCGGCTCAGATCAGCTCCACGTCGACGTGGTGGCGCGCCTTGACGAGGTCGTAACGCGCTGGCGCGGCCGGCGGCGGCAAGTCGATCATCCGCTGCACCGAGCGCCGCGCGCGGGCGGCTACGTCGGGGTCGACGTTCACTTCGAACCGCTGGTTCACGAGCGCCTCGTAGATGTTCTCGAGGCTGATCCGCTTCATGTGCGGGCAGAGGTTGCACGGCCGCACGAACTCGGTCGCTGGCGCTTCGGCGGCGATGTTGTCGGCCATCGAGCACTCGGTGATGAGCACCACCTGCCGAGGCTGGCGCTTGGCCACGTAGTCGGTCATCGCCGTGGTCGAGCCGGCGAAGTCGGCCAGCTCCAGCACCTCCGCGGGACACTCCGGGTGAGCCAGGATCTCGGCGTCTGGCCACGCCTCGCGCACCTGCCGGATGTCGTCGGCGTCGAAGCGCTCGTGGACTTCGCAGCGCCCCTGCCAGGCGATGATGCGGACATCGGTCTGGCGCGCGACGTTGCGGGCGAGGAACTCGTCGGGCAGCAGGATGACGCGGTCGGTTCCGGCGGCGGCCGCAGCCGCCTCCACGACCTGAACGGCGTTGGCGCTGGTGCAGCAGATGTCGGTCTCCGCCTTCACCTCGGCGGTGGTGTTGACGTAGGTGACCACGGGCACGCCGGGATAGCGCTGCTTGATCAGTCGTACATCCTCCGCCGTGATCGAGGCGGCGAGCGAGCAGCCCGCGCGCAGATCTGGGATCAGCACGGTCTTCTCCGGGCACAGCACCTTCGAGGTCTCGGCCATGAAGTGGACGCCAGCCTGCACGATGATCGCCGCGTCGGCGCGAGCCGCCTCGCGCGCAAGGCCGAGGCTGTCGCCGACGAAGTCGCCGACGCCGTGGAATATCTCCGGCGTCATGTAGTTGTGGGCCAGGATCACGGCGTTCTTCTCACGCTTCAGCCGATTGATCTCAGCGATCAGGGGAGCGTGCGCGCGCCATTCGATGGGGGTGACGCGCCGGCGCACCTTCTCCCACAAAGGGGCGGTCGCGGCCTCGATCTCGGGCGTGAAGGGGAAGTTCCCGTCGGCCATCTCGTCCCTCCTTATGCTCACTTTGAGCATTTCCTTGGCCTGAAGAAACGACGAACCCCTGCGGGTCGACGTCCTTCCTTATGCTAACTCTGAGCATAAGTAGCGGAATGGCATATAGACCCATGTGGGGCGCCCGCAAACCCCCTGCGAGGGCTTTTTTGTCACGAAGACCGGAGCGGCCATCACGTTCGATCACCCCGGTCGACGACGGGGTCGGACGGCTCAGCCGAAGGCGGCGGGGTAGTCGACCCTCAACGGCCCGGCGAGCGCGCCCGTCTTCAGCTCCATCGCCATGAAGGCAGGATTGCCGGCGTAGGGCGAGGCGAGGCCGCGGGCGACCTCCGCGGAGAAGCCGAAGCGCGGATAGTAGTCGGGATGGCCGAGGACCACGACGGCCTCGCAGCCGAGCGTGCGCACCGCGGCGATCCCGACGCGGCACAGGGCGTCGCCGATGCCGCGCCGCTGAAGCGCTGGCGCAACGGCCACCGGCGCCAGGCCGGCGAGGAAGCGCGACGGCGCAACCGTCATACGGCTGAACAGGATGTGGCCGACGATTGCGCCGTGCTCCTCGGTCACCAATTCGACCAGCGCCACCCCTTCCAGACGCGCGGCCTCCACCATGTCCGCCTCATCAGGCCGACCGAACGCCGCTGTCTCGACCCGTCGGATCGCTTCGGCGTCCGCCGGTAGGACGGCTGGCCTCAAGCGCCGATCCTCTCCACCTCATCGCGGGAAAGTGGTGTGTGAGCCGCTTCGTGGTCCTTCTCCGCCAGGAACCGCACGGCCTCGAGCGCCGCCATGCAGCCCATGCCCGCGGCCGTGACCGCCTGGCGGTAGACGTCGTCCGTGACGTCTCCGGCCGCGAAGACGCCCGGGATCGCGGTCGAGGCCGTCCCGGGCTTAACCGCGAGGTAGCCGGCCGCATCCGTTTCCAGCTGGCCCGTGAAAAGCTCCGAAGCCGGCGCGTGGCCGATCGCGACGAAGACGCCATCGCAGGCGAGCTGCCGGGTCGCGCCGGCGCCCACGTGCCTGAGGCGGACGCCGGTGACGCCGAGCGGCTCTGCCTGCCCCAGCACCTCGTCGACGGCGTGGTCCCAGATGACCTCGACCTTCGGGTTGTGGAACAGCCGCTCCTGAAGGATGCGCTCTGCGCGCAATTCGCTCCGGCGGTGAACCAGCGTGACCTTGGCGGCGAAATTGGTGAGGAACAGCGCTTCCTCCACTGCGGTGTTGCCCCCGCCGACGACCACGACGTCCTTGCCGCGGTAGAAGAAGCCGTCGCAGGTCGCGCAGGCCGACACCCCGAAGCCGCGGAAGCGCTGCTCGGACGGCAGGCCGAGCCATTTGGCTTCGGCCCCGGTGGAAATGATCAGGGTCTCGGCCGTCCACGTCGCGCCGCTGTCGCACGTGATGTGGAACGGTCGGCTCGACAGGTCGACCTTGACCACGATGTCCTGCACGATCTCGGCGCCCATGGCCTCCGCCTGGGCCTTCATCTGCTCCATCAGCCACGGCCCCTGGATCACCTCCGCGAAGCCGGGGTAGTTCTCCACGTCGGTCGTGATGGTAAGTTGGCCTCCGGGCGTCAGGCCGGCGATCATCACCGGCTTCAGGAGCGCGCGGGCGGCGTAGACGGCGGCGGTGTAGCCGGCCGGACCCGATCCGACGATCAGGCAGCGGACGGCGCGGGCGGCGTGTTCGGACATCAGCTTAGTATGTAGCGCCGATTCCAACTAAAGCGATCCCGTGAGCGACCCAAACGCAAGCGCGCCCGCAGCGGGCGTCCGCGTACCCCGCCGCGTGCTGTTCATCGCCGACGCCGGTCCGAGCGTGGGAGGCGGCCACGTGATGCGCTGCCTGACGCTCGCCCGGGCGCTGACCGAGCGCGGGGTCGAGTGCGCTTTCGTCGAGTCGCGCGCCGCCGCGCCGATCCTTCGCCGCTTTGGCTGGCCGGCGCAGACGCTGCTGGCGATCGCGGACGCGGCGCGGCTGGCCGACCTCGTCTCCTACGCGGGCAGCTTCGCTGGCCGGTTCGAACCGGATGTGATCGTCATCGACCATTACGACGCCGGATCGGTCGAGGAAGCCGGCCTGCGCGAGAGAGGGCGGCGCATCGTCGTGATCGACGATCTTGCGGACCGCGCGCACGACTGCGATCTGCTGGTCGACCCCGGCTACGGCCGCAAGGCTGACGCCTACCGCGGGCTCGTTCCCGGCCATGCCCGCGTTCTCGCGGGGCCCGCATATGCGCTCGTGCGCCCTGAGTTCGCGGCGGCGCGCAGTCGCGCCATGAGCCGAAGAGCCAAGCACGCGCGTGTCGCTCGCGGCCTTGTGGCGCTGGGCCTCACCGACGTGGGCGGAATCACCGCGCGGGTGGCGCAGGCGCTGGCGCCCGTGCTGGCCGAGGCTCGCCTCGACGTGGTGGTGGGCGCCGGCGCCCAGAGCGCTCCGACTCTGGCGGAGCTGGCGCGCGCCGATCGGCGCCTGCGCATCTGGACCGACACGGCCGAGATGGCCTCCCTGATGGCGGACGCCGACGTCGCGATCGGCGCCGGCGGCTCCAGCCTATGGGAGCGGGCCGTGGTCGGCCTGCCGGCCGCCACCGTGATCCTGGCGGAGAACCAGCGCGAGATGACGGCGCGCATGGCCGCCGCTGGGCTCACGCTCGCGATCGACGCCGGCGGCCCCGATTTCGATGCGCAGCTCACTCGCGCATGGCGTCTGCTCGCGGGCGATCCGGTGGCCCGCTGGCGATTGGCGGAAGGTTCGTCAGAGCTCTGCGACGGGCACGGCGCCGTCAGGGTCGCCGAGGCGATCCTGACGCTCCATGTGTGAGGGCCACAGCGAAGCGGCGGCCGCCCTGCGACGCCGTCCGCGTCCTCAGTGGGCGCGGGCCGCCGCGATGATCGAGTCCGCTACGACCAGCGCAGCGCGCGCCGTGTCGTCCGGGCAGTTCTGGTCTGCGGGCACTGGCACGTACACGTTGGACGGATATTCGGACTCGAGTCGGTTGCAGGTGTTCCAGGCGGCGTAGAGGATCCGCTTCTTGAACTCGTCGACGCCCATCGAGGTGGTCAGATCGAGATCGCCGAAGTTCACAGGTTGCGACAGCGAAAGGACCTCGACCGGCGTGCCTTGGAACCTGCCTGCGCCCTGCGCCTTCCGTCGCACGACGCGCGGCGCCGTCACGGTGAGCGCGCCGGCGGTCGGTGTTGAGGCCGCGCCGCTCGGCGCCTGCTCCGCATAGCCGGGCGAGCCAAGCGCCACGACGCTGAGAATCGTCACGGCGGCCATGGATGCGGCGCCGGGCTTCCGGCGAGGACGTATGGAATCCATCGGTTTCACCCCCTTGTTGGCCGCGACGCATAGGCGCGACGCGGCGCCGACCTTGCTACCTGACGAAGGCGCGAATTGACATTGATCTGCGTCAAGCGGTCGGTTGTCGATGGTCAGGGCACGGTCGGTGGTTCGAAGCCGCGCAGCTTCAGCCGTTCGGCCATTTGCGCCTGCTTCGCCTTCCAGTCCGCCGCGAGCATGCCGAGGCCCAGCACGTCGACGCCCTCGCCATCCTTGACCACGTGACGCCGAAAGCGGGCTTCCAGAGTGAATCCGAACGTTTGGTGCAGCTTCCAGACCGGTTCGTTTGACGCCAGCACCTCGCACCAGAGCTTGGCCAGCCTGAGCCCGGCGAACACGTACTCGAGCACCCAATATTCCACGTAGGAGCCGACTCCGTGACCCCGGACGGCTGGGTCGGCCAGGTAGTAGGCCCAGCTGCATCGCTGGTTGCGGCGGTCGACGTCGTAGAGGTTGGCGAGGCCGACGGGCGCTCCGTCCATCTCGACCACCCAATAGGTCCGCGTGGGGTCGTCCGGGATGGCGGCGAACCAGCGGGCGTGCTCCTCCGGGGAGATGAGGTGGTCGGCGTACATGTAGGCGCGAACGTCGGGCGCGTTGCGCCAGGCCAGAATGCGGGCCCGATCGTCCGGCTCCAGCGGCCGCAAGTTGACTTGCGGAGCCATCGAACCTCCTTCGTCGCGCCAGCCCGAGCTTGGCAGTCTACGCCCGCTTCGCGGCGGACGCTAACGTCAGACGCGCCGCTCCCCGCCCAGGCTCGAGAGGTCAGGTCGGGAACGCACGAAGCGGCGGATGTCGTCCGAGGTGAAATCGGGTCTGGCGGGATAGAGCGCCTCGTAGACCGCGCTCACAAAGGCGTAATCGTGAGGGTAGTCGACTGTCCAGCGCACGTCGCCCTCGTCGGCCGCCTGGCTCACGAACACCTGGCGGTACAGGTCGGCGCGTCGGTGCAGGGCCCAGGTGACGTGCTCACGCTCCTCGGGCGTCGAGGCGCGCGCCGCGGCGTCGCGAAGCGCGGTTGCGGTCATCGCCTCGGCGTCGAGCCCTTTCGGGAACGTGCGGCGTGGCGGCGTCGAGGAGCCGTAGTCCGCGTCCGAGCAGGCCACGCGCTCGATCACGGCGTCAATCACTTCGGGATCGGCGAGCGGACAATCCGCCGTAAGGCGCACGACGTGGTCAGTCGGCCCGAATGCATCGAGCGCGCCCACGAATCGCGCCAGCACGTCGTCGAGCGGCCCCCGGAACAGGTCGACGCCGGCGACCGCCAGAACGTTCGCCAGCGCGTCATCGCTGCCGTCCGTGCTCGTCGCGACCACCAGCCTGTCGATCTGCGCCGCGCGGCGGATGCGCTCGATCTGCCGCAGGATCATCGGTGCGCCCGCGAGCGGCGCCAGCACCTTGCCCGGCAGCCGGCTGGAACTCATCCGCGCCTGCAGGATCGCGAGGACCGTCATGCGCTCTCCCTATGCGGGAGACGCGGCTTCAAACCCACTCGATCTTGAGTATCTCGTAAGCCTTGACGCCGCCGGGCGTGTTCACCTCGACCACGTCGCCGCGCTCCTTGCCGATCATGGCGCGGGCGATCGGCGAGGCGATCGAAATCTTGCCGAGGCGCACGTCCGCCTCATGCTCGCCCACGATCTGATAGCGGGCTTCTTCTTCCGTGTCCTCGTCCACCACGCTGACCGTGGCGCCGAACTTCACCTGGTCGCCCGAAAGTTTGGACACGTCGATGATCTGGGCGCGCGCGATCTGATCCTCGATCACCGCGATTCGGCCTTCGATCCAGCCCTGTCGCTCCTTGGCGGCGTGGTACTCGGCGTTCTCCGACAGATCGCCATGGGTGCGCGCTTCGGCGATGGCGGCGATCACCGCCGGCCGCTCTTGCGTCTTCAAACGCTTCAGTTCCTCGTCGAGGGCCTGATAGCCCTCGGCGGTCATCGGCACCTTGTCCATACGGTGGTTGGCTCTAATCGCCCTTTGAAGGAATATCCGTCTCCGGCCGCGGGCGCGGACGTCCGGGGCGCAAAGACTAGGTGAGAAGCGGCGGAAACATAAGAGGCGCAGGGCAGCGTGGCCGGCGAACGGGGCGGGGCGATCTTGCAGGGCTGGGATAGTTACTTCACGCTGCTGGGCACGGCGGCCGCGTCACTGATCGGACTGCTATTCGTGGTAGTGACGCTCACGGCGGGCCGTGACCGGTCCCGAGCGCGGCGCGGCCAGAAACTCTACCTCACGCCGTGCGTGCTGAACTTCGCGATCGTACTCTCGCTGAGCGCGATGACCATGGTTCCGGGCCTCGGCGCCGCGCGCGCGACGGTCCTGGTCGCGGTCGCCGCGATCGTGGGCCTGACGAACGCGGCCTGGGCCTGCATCGGCATTTGGGCGATGCGCGCCAGCGGGGATCCGCCGCACTGGACCGACCTCTGGCTCTACGGCGTCGCGCCGGCCGCGATCTACGCGGCGCTCGCCGCGGCCTGTGTGGGCTTTATGACGCACGCCGCCTGGGCGCCGCGCGTCCTCGCCGTCGGGCTGCTGGCGCTGCTGCTGGTCTCGATCCGCAACGCCTGGGACCTCGTCACATGGCTGGCGACCGCAGCCGATCGGCCGTCGAACGCCGGCTAGGATCGGGATGCGGCGGCGCCTGCCGCTCGAAGGCGTGCCTGACCTGCGATTTCAGGCTAAGGCCGCCCTGCGCCGCCCCAGCCCTGAGCGAGCGGCCGCGGCATCGTGAACACGGAAAGGCGGGATCGGTTGGCCAATCTCATCGTGCGCGGCGGGCGGCCGCTGAATGGACGGGTCGTCCCGTCGGCCAACAAAAACGCGGTGCTGCCGATCCTGTGCGCCACCCTTCTCACCGACGAGCCGGTGACCTTGCGCGGCGTGCCAGACATCACCGACGCACGTCAGATCATCGCGCTGTTCGAGCGGCTCGGCAGCAAGGTCGACGTGGATTTCGCCACCGGGGTCCTGCGCGTGCAGCACTCGGGCGCGCTCCGGACCGAGGCCGCGCGCCTGCCCGAGGGCATGCGCTCGTCGATCATGCTGATCCCACCGTTGCTGGCGCGGCTCGGCGAGGCGCGGATCGAGGGCGACGTGAAGGGCTGCAGCCTCGGTGTGCGTGAGATCGATCCGCATATCGAGGTGTTCCAGACCTTCGGCGTCGAGGTGAAGCCCGAGAGAGGGGCGCTGGCGCTGGCCAACCGCTCACGCAACGGGCGGCCCTTCGCCGCCGCCAGCCACTGGCTCGACTACGCTTCGGTGACGACCACCGAGAACTTCATCCTGTGCGCGGCGCTCGCCGAGGGCGTCTCGACCCTGACCAACGCGGCCTGCGAGCCACATGTCCAGGAGCTATGCGCCTTCCTCGCCAAGATGGGCGCCAAGGTCGAGGGCGTCGGCGCCAGTCGTCTCGTCGTCGAGGGGGTCGAGAAGCTCGGCGGCGCCGAACACGACTTCGCCGAGGATTTCCACGAGATCGCCACGTTCCTCGCGCTGGGCGCGATCACCGGCGGCGAGGTGTCGGTCAGGAACGCGCGGCCCGACCAGTTTCCGCTGATCGACCGCACGTTCGGCAAGTTCGGGGTGGAGGTCGGCCACGAGAACGGCTGGTCGACGTCGCGCGCGACGGGACGGCTCAAGGTGCGTCACCCCTTCACCGCCTACATCCTGCCCAAGGTCGAGGCCGCGCCCTGGCCCTACCTTCCGGTCGATCTGCTGCCGATCTTCATCGCGCTGGGCGTCCGGGCCGAGGGCGAGATGATGTACTGGAACAAGGTCTACGAGGGCGCGCTCGGGTGGACATCCGAGCTCGCCAAGTTCGGCGCGCACGCGCTCAGCTGCGACCCTCACCGGGTGATCACGTTCGGGGGCAAGCCTCTGGCGCCCGCCACGGTGGAGAGTCCGTACATCATCCGGGTGGCGATCGCGCTCCTGATGCTCGCCGCGAGCATCGAGGGGGCGTCGCGAATCCTCAACGCCGACCCTATTCGCAGGGCCCACCCGCACTTCGTGGAGAACCTGGTGCGTCTGGGCGCCGACGTCGAATGGGAGGGCTAGGCGCCTCCCCAGCGCCCGGCCGATCGACCATGGATCAGCGGTCGGGAACGCCGACGCAGTCCGATATGGTCAGCTCGCAACCCGGGTTGCCGCAATTGTCGAGCGCGAGCTGTCGCGCCTGACCTTCGATGACCGACGGGCTGACCGTCGGGCTCTCCGGGACCACGCCGGTGCCGTACTTGGTGCGCGACGACGCGTAGGCCCCGCAGGCATAACGATAGTGCAGCATGACCTTGCAGCTGGTGTTGCCGGCCTTGGCGCAGGCTTCCATCGCCTGCTGATCGGCGGCCGTCGCCGTGTCGGCCGTGCCCACGCCGTAGCCGGCGTTGCCGCCGCGATGGCCGACCGTGTCGTCCACCGCAATTGAATCCCAGCTGCCGTCGGCCCAGGCCATGGCAGGGCTCATACTCATCCCGAGCGCCGCGACGAGCGAAGCCGCTTGCAGCGCGGTCTTAAGCTTCCTGTCCACCGAACACCCCCTGTGTTTGCGGCCGCGTGGAAGCGCGGCCTGTCAGCCACCCAACCAGCGGCGCAAGGCGAGAACCCGGAGCGCCGCGCGCCCCGCTATCTAGCGGGACCATACGCAGTAGGCCTAACAACCAGCGCCTTGGCAAGCCGGATAGCGGCGTGGCGAGGGGGCGCGCACGCCGCCGCGAGGTCAGCGAATGCTGAGACCCCCGTCGATCACCAGCTCCTCGCCGGTGACGTACCGGGACTCGTCCGAAGCGAGCCAGAGCACGCCGTTGGCGATGTCGAGCGGATAGCCCTTCACGCCCAGCGGCACGCCTTGCTGCGACATGGCGTCGAGGTCGGGCGGGGCGTTGGTCCCGGCCGCCTGCCCCATGCCCGCAATCGAGAGCCAGATCGGCGTTTCGATGATGCCGGGGTGGACGGAGTTGACGCGCACGCCATCCTTCATGTTGGCGCACTCCATGGCGATCGCCTTGGTGAACAGCCGGACCGCGCCCTTGGTCGCGCAATAGGCCGCGAGGATCGCTGAGCCTTTGAGGCCCGCAACCGACGACATGTTGATGATGGAGCCGCCGTGGCCGGCTTTGCGCATCAGCGGCAGCGAGTGCTTGATCCCGAGGAACACGCCCTCGACGTTCACCGCCTGCTGCCGGCGCCAGTCCTCGAGGCTCATCATCGTGATCGACGGACAGCCGATGCCGATGCCGGCGTTGTTGACCAGCACGTCGAGCCGCCCCTCGGTCTTCTCGACGTCGGCGATGATGTTCGCCCAGGCCGGCTCGTCGGTGACGTCATGATGCAGATAGCGGGCCTTGCCGCCGGCGGCGCCGATCTCGTGGACCAGCTCGGCGCCCTTCACGTCCTGCACGTCGGTGATCACGACCGTGGCGCCTTCCTCGGCCAGGCGCTTGGCGCACCCCGCGCCGATGCCGCTCGCTCCGCCGGTGACCAGCGCCACCTTGCCTTCGACCCTGCCGCCCATCGCTCGCGTCCTCCTGCCGTCCGCCGCCGTCGCTGGCGTTCTACACGTCGCCCGGGCGCCGCCAAGCCTGTCCCGGCGTAATGGGACCGGATCGGGGCGCCGCTACGCGTAGCTCTGCAGCGGCCGCACCTCGAGCGCGCCGTCGGCCTGGGCCCGAATCGCCTGGGCCGCCGCCAGCGCGCCGGCGGCGGTGGTGAAGTAGGGGATCTTCATCATCAGCGCCGTTCGGCGCAGCGAAAACGAGTCCTCCAGCGACTGCTTGCCCTCGGTGGTGTTGAAGACGAGCTGCACGTCCCCGTTCTTCATCGCATCGACGATGTGCGGGCGGCCCTCGAGCACCTTCTTGACCCGCTCCACCGGGAAGCCTTCGCTCTCCAGGAAGCGGGCCGTGCCGGAGGTGGCCAGGATGCGGAACCCGCCCGCCAGCAGCAGACGGACCGGCTCGACGATCCAGGGCTTGTCCGCGTCCTTGACCGAGACGAACACGCCGCCGGCCTTGGGCAGCACCGTGCCGCCGCCAAGCTGGCTCTTGGCGAAGGCCCTCGCGAACGCCGGCGCCATGTCCTCGCCGTCGCGGCGCCAGTCGAGGCCCATCACCTCGCCGGTGGAGCGCATCTCCGGCCCGAGCACGGTGTCGACGCCCGGGAAACGGGCGAACGGGAACACAGCCTCCTTCACCGCGATGTGGTCGTGCGTGTCGCTGGCGAGGTCGAACGCGGCGAGCCGCTCGCCCGCGATGAGCTTGGCGGCGATGGCGGCGACGGGCTGGCCGATGGTCTTGGCGACGAAGGGCACGGTGCGGCTGGCGCGCGGGTTCACCTCCAGCACGAAGATGCGGGGCTCGGGGCTGTGCGGCTCCTCGATCGCGAACTGCACGTTCATCAGGCCGCGGACGTTGAGTGCGCGCGCCATCGCTTCGGTCTGCCGCTTCAACGCCTCGATCGTCTCGGGGCGGAGCGAGAACGGCGGCAGCGAGCAGGCGGAGTCGCCCGAGTGCACCCCCGCTTCTTCGATGTGCTCCATCACGCCGGCCACGAACACCGCCTCGCCGTCGCTCAGCGCGTCGACGTCCACCTC
>JAKAZA010000108.1 GCA_021816155.1 Pseudomonadota bacterium
GGCTCCAGACCCCACACGAGGCCGAGCTGGCGCGCCACCTCGGCGCGCGGCGCGACGGCGAGGATCGGGTGCAGCGGCCGCTCGCGGGCCACGCGGCGGGCGGTGCTGCCTGTCGTCGTGTAGGCGACGATGCAGGCGGTGGACCTGGCCTCGGCCGCTCGGCTGGCCGCCGCGATCAGCGCGTCGACGTCCTCGTCGGCGTCGTCGCCATGCTCGGCGCGCATCAGGCTGGGCCAACTGGGATCGGCCTCCACGCGCCGGATGATGGCGTCCATCATCGCCACGGCCTCGCGGGGGTACTGCCCCGCCGCCGATTCCGCGGAGAGCATCAGCGCGTCGGCCCCTTCGTAGACGCCGCCGGCGACGTCGGACGCCTCGGCGCGGGTGGGGGCCGGCGACGCGATCATCGATTCCAGCATTTGCGTGGCGACGATCACCGGCGCGCCCCGCCGCCGCGCCGCCCGGACGATCTGTTTCTGGATCACCGGGACATCTTCCGGCGCCAGCTCCACGCCGAGGTCTCCACGCGCCACCATCAGTCCGTCGCTAACGTCCAGGATCGCCTCCAGGTCGTTGATCGCCGCGGGCTTCTCAATCTTGGCGAGGATCGCGGCGCGCGCGCCGACGATCTTGCGAAGCGCCGCCATGTCGCCTGCGTGCTGCACGAAAGAGAGCGCGATCCAATCGACGCCGATGCGCAGGGCGAACTCGGCGTCGACCTGGTCCTTCGAGGTCATCGCAGGTACGGGGACGGTGACTCCAGGCGCCGCCAGACCCTTGTGGTCGGAGAGCGCCTCGCCCGCCACCACCTCCACCTCAGCTGACGACTTCGCCGCCGAGAGCACCTTCAGCCGCACCTTGCCGTCGTCGACGAGCAGCGTCATGCCCGCGCGCAGCACCTTGAACACCTCGGGGTGAGGCAGGGGGGCGCGCCGCCGATCGCCCGGTTCGGCCTCGAGGTCGAGGCGCAGCCGCTGACCAGGGGCGATACCCAGGCGGCCGCCGGCGAAAACGCCAAGCCGGAACTTGGGGCCTTGCAGGTCTGCGAGCGCGGCGAGAGGACGGTCGAGCTCGGCTTCCGCCTGCCGCACCGCCTCGAGCGCCGCGGCGTGGTCCTCGTGGGTCCCGTGGCTGAAGTTGAGGCGGAAAACGTCAACGCCCGCCTCGGCGAGCGCGAGAACCATGTCGGGCGAGCGGCTGGCCGGCCCGAGCGTGGCGACGATGCGCGTGCGGCGCCTGCGGATCATCAGGGCTCTTCCGAGGGGCGGCTTGGAAACGTTGCGCGGCTCTATCCGGTTCGCCGCCCGCCTGCTAGAGCGCGCCGCGCCGAGGGCCGTACCCGGTCCCTGTCCAGTCGCGAGGCCCGCATGCGCATCGGGGTTCCCAAGGAGATCAAGACGCTGGAGTTCCGCGTCGGGGCGACGCCAGGACTGGTCCAGCGCTTGGTGCGCGAGGGACACGAGGTCTTCGTCGAGACCGGCGCGGCGGAAGGAATCGGCATCGCCGACAAAGCCTACGCCAACCTCGGCGCAAGGATACTCCCAAGCGCCGATGCGGTGTTCGACGCCGCCGAGCTGATCGTGAAAGTGAAGGAGCCGCAGCCGGTCGAGATCGCGCGGCTCGCGCCCCGTCACATCCTCTTCACCTACCTGCACCTCGCCGCCGATCCCGACCAGGCGCGCGGCCTTATGGCCTCGGGCTGCACCGCGATCGCCTACGAGACCGTCACCGACCGATTCGGCCGGCTGCCGCTGTTGGCGCCGATGAGCCAGGTCGCGGGCCGCATGGCGGTGGACGCCGGCGCCTATCACCTCTTGAAGCCTCACGGGGGGCGCGGCGTGCTGCTCGGCGGGGCGCCCGGCGTTCCGGCGGCGCGGGTGATCATCCTGGGCGGCGGCGTATCCGGCAAGCACGCCGCCGAGATCGCCATCGGACACCGCGCGGACGTCACGCTATTCGACATCTCGGCCCAGCGGCTCGAGGCGCTGGACGACCAGTTCGGCGGCCGTCTGAAGACGGCGTTCTCCACCCATGACGCGGTCGCCGAGCTGCTGCCCACGGCCGACCTCGTGATCGGCTGCGTGCTGATCCCTGGCGCCGCGGCGCCCAAGCTGGTCACCCGCGCCGACGTCGAGCGCATGCGTCCTGGCTCGGTGCTGGTGGACGTGGCGATCGACCAGGGGGGCTGTTTCGAGACCAGCCACCCGACGACTCACGCCGAGCCCACCTTCGCCGTCGACGGCGTGATCCATTACTGCGTCGCCAACATGCCCGGCGCGGCGCCTCTGACCTCGACCTACGCCCTTGCAGCCGCCACCACGCCCTACGTCAGCGCGCTCGCGGCCAAGGGGATCGATCGGGCGCTTGCCGATGACCCCGGATTCGCCGAGGGGCTCAACGTGATGGCCGGCAAGATCAAACACCCGGCCGTGGCCGGGGCTCTCGGGCTCTAACCCCTGGTGAGTGCGTCGGAGTCGGCTCCGCAGAATGCTCCGCGCGAGTCCGTCTCCATCCTCGGACGCAGCATGCGCCATATTGGCGCGCTCCTGATCACGCTGTCGGGCATCACACCGGCCGCGTCTGTGTTCGTCATGGGGCAGGACGTCATCCACCAGGCCGGCT
The DNA here is from genome assembly GCA_021816155.1 of Pseudomonadota bacterium. GTDB lineage: Bacteria > Pseudomonadota > Alphaproteobacteria > Caulobacterales > Caulobacteraceae > Acaudatibacter. The sequence continues at coordinate 2,623 of JAKAZA010000108.1, forward strand.
CCGGCGCGGTGCTGGCGTTCATGGCCGCCGCGCTGCTTGGGGTCTCGACCGCGTACGTGTACGCCGAGCTCGCCTCGGCTTTCCCGCTGACCGGGGGTGAGTACTCGATCATCGGCCGTACGATGGGGCCGGTGTGGGGTCTCATGGCGCTGGGGCTGAACCTGTTCGGCGGCGCGCTCGGGCAGGCGGTCTTCGCGCGTGGCCTGGCCGAGTACGTGCGCGTGGCGATTCCCGGCCTGCCGGACGTGCCGACGGCGCTGGCGGCGACGCTCGTCACCACCGTGGTGACCCTTCTCAATATCCGCCTCAACGCGGTGGTCACCGGGCTCTTCCTGGGGGTCGAACTCGCCGCGCTCGGCGTGGTGACAACGCTGGGCTTCCTGCATCCGCATCGCGCGCTCACGGACGTCGTGCTCCATCCGACGATGCTCGCGGGGACGATGCTGGCGCCAACCCCGCTGTCCGCGATCGGGCTCGCGGCGGCCGCCGCCGTGTTCGTCTTCAACGGATACGGCGGCGCGGTCTTCTTCGGCGAGGAGATGTTCGAAGCCCGCAGCCGGCTGCCCTGGGTCGTGTTCTGGTCGCTGGCGATCGCAATCGTGGCCGAGATGGCGCCGGTCGTGGCCGTCATGGTCGGCGTCGCCGATCCGGCCACGATGCTGGCCGCCGACAAGCCGCTGGCGGCGTTTCTCCTGTCCGCGGGCGGAGAGCCGGTCGCGAAGGCCGTGAGCCTCGGCGTGGCCTTCGCCATACTCAACGCGCTGATCGCCGTCGGCCTGATCAACGCGCGCCAGCTCTACTGCAGCGGCAGAGACGGTGTCTGGCCGACCCAAGTGAACCGCTGGATCGAGGCGGTGCATCCGCGCTATCGCTCGCCGTGGATCGCCACCCTGATCATGGGCGCGGCGACCGCGGTGTGCTGCTTCCTCAGCCTCGATCTCCTGGTCATGCTCACGTCCACGGGCATCGTCGTCGTCTACGCCGGCGTGAGCCTTGCGGTGATGGCCGGCCGGCGCAATGGGACGACCGAGGCCGGCGCGTACCGGATGCCGCTATATCCGCTGGCCCCGGTCCTCTCGCTGGTCGGGCTCGCCGCCGTCGTTGTCGCCAACGTGATGGACCCCGAAGTCGGGCGCCCAAGCCTGATCGCGAACGCGGTGGTGATGGTGCTCTGTGCGGCCTACTACGCCTTCTACCTCCAGCGGCGCGGTGGCTGGCGCCTGCGTGGGGCCGACGGCCTGCCGCTGGACGCGCTCGAGTCCGAGGGACTTGGCAAGTAGCGGCCGGCGGCCTATCTGGCGCCCGCCATGACCAGATGCTGGAAGCTTCGCGAGCGAATGCCCGCCGGGTGAGGGGGCGGAGCCGCTCATCCGGCTAGCCACATGCGCCGAGTGGCGACCAGCCGTCGACCCCTCTCCCGCCTGCGACGACACCTTCCTCTGCAAGGAGAGAAGGGGCGCCAACGCTCACCGAGGGACCGCGAATGGCCCGTATCCTGATCACATCGGCTCTGCCGTATATCAACGGAATCAAGCACATCGGCAATCTCGCCGGGTCGATGCTGCCGGCCGACGTCTATGCCCGCTTCCAGCGCTCGCGCGGCCATGAGACGCTCTACATCTGTGCGACCGACGAGCACGGCACGCCCGCCGAGCTGGCGGCGGCCGCCGCCGGTCAGGACGTCTTCACCTACTGCGAGGAGCAGCACCGGCTGCAGCACGACATCGGCCGCCGGTTCGGACTGTCATGGGACTGGTTCGGGCGCTCGTCGTCGCCGCAGAACGCGCGCCTCACGCAGCACTTCGCCGACGTGCTTGAAGACCGTAACCTGATCGAGGAGCGGGTCGACAGGTTGGTCTACTCGCTCGACGACAAACGCTTCCTCCCGGATCGCTACATCGAAGGGACGTGCCCGCACTGCGCCTACGAGCGCGCCCGCGGCGACCAGTGCGACAATTGCGGGCGGCTGCTCGACCCGGTCGATCTGATTCGGCCCTATTCGGTGATCTCGGGCTCGCGGAACCTCGAGGTGCGCGAGACGCGGCACCTCTATCTGCTGCAGACCCGGATGCAGGACCGAATCCGCGCGTGGCTCGACACCAAGCCGGAGTTCTCCAGTCTCGCGCGTTCGATCGCGCTCAAGCACCTCGACGAAGGGCTGATCGACCGCGGCGTCACGCGCGATCTTTCCTGGGGCGTGCCGGTGGCGCGGGGCGGCCAGGTCCGACCGGGCTTCGAGGGCAAAGTGTTCTACGTCTGGTTTGACGCGCCGATCGAATACATCGGCGCGACCGAGGAGTGGGCCGAGGCCACGGGCGCCGACTGGCGGCGCTGGTGGCGCACCGACGCCGGCGCGGACGATGTCCGCTACGTCGAGTTCATGGGCAAAGACAACGTCGCGTTCCACACGGTCAGCTTCCCGGCGACGCTGCTCGGCTCCGGCGAACCGTGGAAGACGGTCGATGTGCTGAAGGCGTTCAATTGGCTGAACTGGTACGGTGGCAAGTTCTCCACCTCCCAGGGCCGCGGCGTCTTCATGGACCAGGCGCTGGAGTTGGCCCCGGCCGATTGCTGGCGGTGGTACCTGACCGCGAATGCGCCCGAGCACTCCGACACCGCCTTCACCTGGGAGATATTCCAGGCGTCCGTGAACCGCGATCTCGCGGACGTGCTCGGCAACTTCGTCAACCGGATCACCCGCTTCTGCGAGAGCCGGTTCGAGGGCGTGGTCCCGACCGGGGGCGCACCGGGCCCGATCGAGGACAGGCTCTACGCCGATGTCGCCGCGCAGCTGGCGGAGATCACCCTCCAGTTCGAGGCGATCGAGGTGAGGAAGCTAGCACAAGCCCTTCGCGCGCTTTGGGTTCTCGGGAACGAGTACCTGCAGGAGGCCGCGCCGTGGACCGTAATCCGGACGGACCGGACGCGCGCGGCGTTGATCGTGCGCACCGCGCTCAATCTGGCGGCTCTGTTCGCCCGCGTCTCCGCGCCGGTGATCCCATTCGCCTCGGAGGCCATCCTGCTCGCGCTTGGGGAACGGTTTCCGCCGATCTGGCCGGGCGACGACGTTCGCGCCGAACTGGCCCGCCTTCCGGAAGGGCGGAAGATTGCGGCGCCACCGGTCCTGTTCGGGAAGATCGAGGACGCGGAGCTTGCCGGGTGGATGGAGCGGTTCAAAGGGCGCGAGTGAGCGGGGCGAAGCCGATCGATTTCAGCCATCCGAGCTCGACGGCGCCATCCCAGACCATGTGGCAGGCGACGAACACGACCACCACGAGGCCGACGTAGCCGAGCCATCGCCAGCGGTGCAGCAGCCGGGCGACGCCGGCGGCGGCGAAGCCTGTCAACACGACCGAGAACCCGAGGCCCGCGAACAGCACCCAGGGCGGCTGGTCGCGCACCACGCCCGCCACCGCCAGCACGTTGTCGAGCGAGGTCGAGATGTCGGCGAGGAATATCTGGGTCAGGGCGCGCAGCAGCGTCTTTCTCCGGCTTGGCGCAGGAGCTTCGCCGGCGTGTCGGGTACGATGCTCGCGCAGCTCCTTCCACATCTGGCGACTGATGAGGAGCAGGAGCAAGCCGCCGCCCAGCACGAGGCCGCCGCCGCCGCCCCTCAGCAGTTCGACCGCGAAGAAGGCCAGTCCGCAAAGCAGCACGATGGAGCCGCCGAGGCCGAGCACGATGGCGCGGCGGCGCTGCGGCGGCGGCAAGCCGGACGCGGCGATGCCGATGGCGACCGCGTTGTCGCTGGCGAGGGTGAGGTCGATGAGCAGGACCTGCACGAGCGCGCTGGCAAGCCGCGTCCAGTGCGCGCTGTCAATGCCGCCGAGGAGGTGGCTCATCAGCTAAGGTGTGGCCTGTCGTGCGGCGTTAGGCAAGCTCGCCGGGCGCGCTTCGGCGTAGCAGCCGCGCGGCCTCGTAGAGCGCGATGGCCGCCGCCGCGGCCACGTTCAGGCTCTCGAACCCGCCCGGCATCGGTATGCGGGCGAGCGCGTCGCAATGCTCGCCCACTAGCCGGCGCAGGCCCTCGCCCTCTGAGCCCAGCACGAGCAGGGTGGGGCGATTGTCCAGCACGGCGTCCAGCGCGTCGTCGGCGTCGCCGGCCAGGCCCACGGCGCGCCAGCCGAGATCGGACAGTTCGTCGAGGGCGCGCGCCAGGTTGACGACGCGGGCGTGGGGCACGACGTCGAGCGCGCCGGCGGCTGCCTTGGCCAGCACGCCGGTAAACGCGGGAGCGTGACGCTCCTGGACGATCACGCCCCTCGCGCCGAACGCCGCCGCCGAGCGGAACACGGCGCCCACGTTCTGCGGGTCCGTCACCCGGTCGAGCATGACGAGCAGGCCGGCGACCGGGGTGGCCAGCTGCGCGAGCGGCGCGGGCTCAAGCGGCGCGGCCCGGAGCGCTACGCCCTGATGCGCGGCGCCCTGCGGCAGCAGGCGCGAGATCGCGCTGGCATCGGCGATCTCGGGTGCGGGGAGGGCGGGAAAGCGCGCCGCCAGCTCCCGCGCCCGCTCGGTCGTGGCCAGGAGGCGCCGCGGCGCGCCGCGGGCGGGATTGGCGAGTGCGGCCGTCACCGCGTGCCAGCCCCACAGCCACTCCTGGGCGGCGCCGGGCGTGTGCTTCGCGCGCGGCCCCGCGGCTCGCTCGCCCTGTGGCGACCAACGCTCGCGCCCCTCGTTGCGCCGGCCCTGTCGGCTCACTATAAGACGCCCTCCGATTTTCGGGGCTCGCTCGCCCCGCGACTCCGACCGGTCTTAGGCGCTCGCCTGCGGATCGCAAACGGACGTGGCGGCGCAGGCGGTCAATTGATCGGTTCTGGCGACGGCTTGGGGGAATGTCCCGAGTGGCAAAGGGGGCGGACTGTAAATCCGCTGGCTGCGGCCTTCGTAGGTTCGAGTCCTACTTCCCCCACCAGCCTTCGCCGGCAAGGCGCGGCGCGACCTGAGCGTCGCGCCGGCCCGGTGTCTAGCGACCTCCCGCGCGGCCCAAGGCGGACCGGAGGAATCCTGGCGGGGGCGCGCCGGGACCTGCCATTCTCACGCTCAGGTCGACGGGATCGCGTGAAGGATCGGTCAGCGTCACGTCACAGTCGGCCGCGCGCCAGGTCTCGATGAGGCGACCGCCGCGTCGCCGTGCGCGCGCCGGCGCTCGGCATTCTCCGGCGATGAAGCGTTCGACCTGAGTCCGCGCTGCGGCCGGCGCGCTGAAGTCGATCTCGCTCAGGCGGCGGCGCGTGAACACATAGCGGACATCGTGCACGCGGACCGTCGCAACCTGCGGGTCGAGATAGAAGCTGTGGGTCGACCAGGTCAGGCCGTAGCGCGTGTCATAGGCGCACACGACGATGTCGGTCGCGTGAGCGGTGACGCTCAGCGGCCGACCGGAAATGCGGCCTGCCCGGTCGACGGTCCAGCAGTTCGGGAAGGCGTTCGCTCCCTCGCCCGCCGGCGGGTCGAGCGTGCGCCATTCGCCGATCGTCATGCCCATGGCGGCGCCTCGAAGACTGAGCGGGCGGGAATCCGCCGCCGTCGAGAGGGCCGCGAGCGCGAGCGCCAAGACTATCCGAATGGACATGGAGGCTCGGTTTCTCATTCGACAGTCGCCAATCGTCTTTGCTGTACCGGTTCCCTGCCCAATCGACAGCCCGTCGATCGGTTCCCTTGTCCTCGCAGGTCAGGGCGGCGGCCCGGCAAGTTTCCGGTCTGCTAGCCTCGCTGCTTCGGGGCTCGATCGCTTCGATGAAGCGGAAAGAGGCTGGCGATGATCACGGCGATCACTCCGGCGAGGAAGACGCCGTCGAAGGTGCCGGCGCCGCCGATGGAGGCGACGGAGGCGCCCATCGTCTGGAGCTTCCCGAGGTTCATCAGGTCGGCTCCGATCAGCACGCCGAGGCTGCCGCTCACATAGGCGATGGGCGCGGCGAGCCGTCGCGAAAGCACGAGTCCCGCCGCGCCGGCGGCGACGCCCGGCACGAGCGCCGGCAGCGCGCCCCCGACATTCGCCGCGATGATGGTTCCTGGCCAGTCGACGACGGCTGGGGTCTCGTAGATCTCGCCGAAGGCGTCGATCGCCGCCGCGTGGATGATGTGGGGCTGGTGCAGCCGGGCCAGCGGCACGTTGATCGTGCTGCCGACCAGTGTTCCGATCAGAAGCAGAAGGGCGACGCCGCTGCTGACGCCCAGGCTCATGTAGACCGAGCGCAGCACCTCGAGCTGGACGAGGACCGCAAGCACCACGATGACCAGAGCCAGCAATGCGAACAGCGGCCAGCCGACAGGCAGGTAATGGATATGGACGAAGGGCATGCGTGTCCTGGCGCGAACCTTGCCCCACGCCAGCCCCGGCGACAACGGCTTCACGATCCCGGGTTCCGTCGCTCGACGTCGTTGACCCTGGCGCCCCTTGGCCCGTAGACACGGCCGACAACCGCGTCGGCGCGCCTCGGCGCGCGGCGCGCCTCGGAGAAGCCCGAACAAGACGTTCAAATCGTTGGGACTGCGGGTATAGCACAATGGTAGTGCAGCAGCCTTCCAAGCTGAGGATGCGGGTTCGATTCCCGCTACCCGCTCCACGCCCGACTCGCTGACGCCGCCGCCCTGGCGGGTCGTTCAGCTTGCGATGACCACGATTTAAGCTGCGCCGCCCGGTCATCGTCGCTAGCCTTGTTGCAATCATGAAAGGACTGCGCGGGATGCGTGGGCTTCTCGGGACGATCTCGGCCGCCGTGGCGCTCGGCGCGGCCGCCGCAGCTTCGGCCGCGCCCTCGATTGAGATCGACAACGCCGTCATGCAGGTCATCGTCTCGCCGGAGGCGCGGCGCGACATCGCGATCGAGATTGTCCGAAGCAACCCCAGGATGCCGTTCCGCGCCTGGACCTTCCTTGGCCGCACTTACATCGACGGCGGCTTCGCTCACCGTATCCAGGGCTGCGGTCTCGTGAGCGGTCAACCCGCGGCGCTCGTCTGGGGGCTCGGGACCGTGCCGCTGTCGGCCATGCCCAAGATCGTGATCCACACGCCGCTCGACTCCCGCATCTCGGCCGGCGGCGCGGTGTGGGGCGACGTCGGGCGCAGCGTCTCGCTGCAACTCGGCAACGCCGGATGCGGCGCGTGGTCGGTCGGGGAGGTGAGGGGGATGCTCAGGATCAGCGACGCCGGGTCCGGCGCGGCGCGCGCAGGCCAGGCAGGTTCGGCCGAGCTTTACGTCGCCGGCTCCGGCGGAGTCTCGGTCGGGCCGGTCGCCGGTGCGGTCACCGCCATGGATGTCGGTGCGGGCGACATCGACGTGGCGGCGGTGAACGGTCCGTTCAAGGTGCGGATCGCGGGGTCGGGGCAGGTGCGCGCCGCCTCCGGGCGCGTCAGCCTGATGCAGGCCTCGATCGCCGGGTCGGGCGCCGTGGCGTTCAACGGCGTCGTCGACCAGCTGCGCGCCCAGATCATGGGCTCGGGCGACGTCCGGGTGGCCCGCGTCACGGGCCAGATCAGCAAGGTCATAATGGGCTCGGGCCGGGTCCGGGTCGGCTCCTAGACGGTCAGCTCGGCGGCCGCGCGAAGAGGCCGATCGCGAGCGCGACACCCAGGATCACGACCCCAACCTTCAGCGCCCGCTCGTTCACGCGCCGCAGCATCCAGGCGCCTGCCTGGCCGCCGGCGACCGAGCCCGCGCCCAGCGCGAGCGCGTAGAGCCAGCTGACGTCGCGCGAGAAGGCGAAGATGGCGACGGCGGACGCGTTCATTACCGCGGCGAGCACGTTCTTGGTTGCGCCGGCGGGGCGCACTTGCAGGCCGGCGATGGTCAGCGCCGCCAGCATCAGAAACCCGATCCCGCCGCCGAAATAGCCGCCGTAGATGGCGATGCCGAACTGCGCGGCGCCGGCCGGCAGCGCGCCCATCGGCCGCCGCTCCTGCTGCGCGCGGCGAGAGAAGCTGCCCCAGGCGAACAAAGCCGTCGCGGCCAGCACCAGCCAGGGCAGCATCTTGGCGAAGAAGGCGGGCGGCGTGGCGAGCAGCAGCAGCGCGCCGACCGCTCCGCCGATGAGGCTGATGACGAAGAGGGCCCGGAACGAGAGCCGCTCCGCGCCGGACACCATTCGGCGCCCGGCGAACCCCGTCGTAACCTGCCCCGGGAAGAGCGCGATGGTCGAGGTTATGTTGGCGGCCCGCGCGTCCAGGCCGGACAGGATCAGCGCCGGCAAGGTGACGAACGAGCCGCCGCCCGCCAGCGCGTTCTGCACGCCGGCCCAGAGCCCAGCGCCGACGAGCAGCAGCCAGATCATTGTGACGTATCGGGTTTCCTGCGCCGCCTGACGCGCGTCAGCCCGCGAGGGCCTTGTCTAGCGCGGCGTTGAGCTCTGCATCGTCCGGAGGCACGTCGGGCGAGAAGCGACCGACCACCCGGCCGTTCCGGTCAATGACGAACTTCTCGAAATTCCACAACACATCGCCTGGGCCGCCGGTCTTGATTCCAAATCCCTCGAGGCGCTTGCGCATTGTCTCCGTCCGCTCGGCTTGCGGCTGCGCGGACGTGAGGGCGGCGTAGAGCGGGTGCTGATTCGGCCCGACCACGTCGATCTTGGAAAAGAGGGGGAAGTCGACGTCGTAAGTTGTCGAGCAGAAGGTCGCGATCTCGTCGTCGCTGCCCGGTTCCTGCTCGCGGAAATTGTTGGCCGGGAAGCCGAGAATTTCGAGGCCCTGGTCGCGCTTGGCGCGGTAGAGCTCTTCCAGGCCTTTGTACTGGGGCGTCAGCCCGCATTTCGACGCCACATTGACCACCAGGAGCACCTTGCCCCGGTAGTCGCGCAAGGTCGCCGCCTGGCCATCGATGCGCTTCACCGGAATGTCATAGATCGCGTCCGTCATGGGTCTTGCCTCCGCGTCTCGCCCGTCGTCCCTGGCGAGGGACAAAGCCGGCCGCCAGGCGCCGCGTCAAGCCCGCCCAAGCGGATGGGGTCGGCAGCTCGTCCCGCGTCTGGGCGATTGCACACGGCGCGGGCTGCAGGAGGCGTCGCCATGGACACCGTCGGCCGCGAGGAACTGATCGAGGCGCTCAACATGTTGCTGGAGGCCGAGCGCGCGGGCGCCAGGGTCGGGGCGGCGCTGGTTCACCAGGCGAAAGGCGGCGCGTTCGAGGCCCTGGCCGGCGTGATCCATGACGACGAGGTGCGCTGGTCGCGCGCGCTCTTCGAGGCGCTGAAGGCGATCGGCGCGGAACCGTCCGACAAGGTGGGCGATTTCTACGACCGGACGATGGCGATCGGAGGGCTGGAAGATCGGCTCGCGTTCGTCAATCGTGGCCAGGGCTGGGTGGCGAGAAAGCTGCGCGAACTGACGCCCAGGCTCGAGGCGGGGCCGCTTCGGACCACGCTCGAGGAGATGCTGGAGGCGCACGTCGTCAACATCGACGCGGCCAACCGGGCGCTTCAGGCGGCCTCGCCGTCGGACCGTTGACTTTCGCCCCCCCGGCGCGTATCTCCGCGCCTCCTTTTGGGGCCGGTTCGCTCGGGCTCCGATGGGCCGAAGCGATCCGGACGAAGGACCGCGGGCGCGCCGCAACGCATCGCCAATGCGTTCGGCGCCGTTTCGTGTTTATCGGGACCTAGAGCGAAGCGGCCGCAGAGCCGACGATGGAAACTGAAGAGTTCGAATGCCGACGGTCAACCAGTTGATCCGCAAGCCGCGCGTCTCGAAGGTCGCGCGCAACAAGGTGCCGGCCCTGAAGGGCTCGCCGCAGCGTCGCGGGGTCTGCACCCGCGTCTACACGGTGACGCCGAAGAAGCCGAACTCGGCCTTGCGGAAGGTGGCCAAGGTGCGGTTGACCTCGGGGATCGAGGCGGTGTGCTACATCCCGGGCGAAGGCCATAACCTGCAGGAGCACTCCGTCGTGCTGATCCGCGGCGGCCGGGTGAAGGACCTGCCCGGCGTGCGCTACCACATTCTGCGCGGCGTCCTCGACACGCAAGGCGTCAAGGACCGCAAGCAGCGCCGTTCGCTCTACGGCGCCAAGCGTCCCAAATAGGTAAGAAAGAACATGTCCCGTCGCCGCCGCGCCGAAACCCGCAAGGTCCTGCCGGATCCCAAGTTTGGTGACACCGTCGTCACCAAGTTCATGAATTACGTGATGTACGAGGGCAAGAAGGCCGTCGCCGAGAGCATCATCTACGGCGCCTTCGACATCATGGAGGCGAAGCGGCGCGACATCGGTCCGCTGGAGACGTTCCACGCCGCCCTCGACAACGTGAAGCCGCAGGTGGAGGTGCGCTCGCGGCGCGTCGGCGGTGCGACCTACCAGGTTCCGGTCGAGGTGCGTCCGGAGCGCCGTCAGGCGCTCGCCATCCGCTGGCTCGTGAACGCCGCCCGTTCGCGCGGCGAGAACAACATGACGGAGAAGCTGGCCGGCGAGCTGCTCGACGCGTCGAACAACCGCGGCTCCGCGGTCAAGAAGCGCGAGGACACGCACAAGATGGCAGAGGCCAACCGCGCCTTCTCGCATTATCGGTGGTGAGCCCCATATAGGGCTCGCTTCATCCACTGAACCTTCCCTTCAAAGCGCGGGCGGTTTGAGTTAAATCGCCCGCGCCGTCC
>JAKAZA010000109.1 GCA_021816155.1 Pseudomonadota bacterium
GACCGCTGGCGCAGCGTGGGCGGCACACTGGGCGTCGCGCACCTCGTCGGACATGGCGAGCAGCCGGCCGCCGTGCCACGCGGCGTCGTCGAGGCGCTGATCGAGGCGGCGGACGAGCGCGGCGTCCTGGCCGGTCCGCAGCTGAGAGCCGGGCAGCAGGTGCGGATCACCGCTGGCGCGTTCGCCGACCAGCTTGCGGTGATCGAACGGATGGACGATGCGGGGCGCGTGCGCGTGCTGTTGGAGATCATGGGCGCCCAGGCGCCGGTGACCCTCAGGCGGGACTATGTCGTGGAGACCTGAGCCGACACCCCGCCGCGCCCTTGCGCGCTCGGGCCTCGATGCTAGATGGGCGAACTTGAAGCGCCTCGCGACCTCGCCGTCGGCGGGCCGCACCGAGCCCTTGGAGGCGGCTTGGCCGTGAGCATGCGCCGGGGGACCCTCCAGTCACCCGAAGTGCGGTAGCATGCTTGAACCGCCCCCCATGTTCCGCGCCGAATGACCCACTGCTCTCCCCAAGGAAAAGCCCGCTGATGGCGACCGTGCTTGTCACTGGAGGCGCGGGCTATATCGGCTCGCACGCCTGCAAGGCGCTGGCGGGCGCCGGGCACAAGCCCGTGGCCTACGACAACCTGAGCCGCGGGCACGCGCAGGCCGTCAGATGGGGGCCGCTGGAGGAGGGCGACATCCTCGACCAGGCGCGGCTCGAGGCGGTTCTCGCGCGCCACCGCCCCGATGCGGTGATGCATTTCGCGGCGCTGGCCTACGTGGCCGAGTCCGTCGCCGACCCTGCGATCTACTACCGCAACAACGCCCAGGGCGTGCTGAGCCTGCTGGAGGCGATGCGGGCGAAGGGCGTCGATCGCCTCGTCTTCTCTTCGAGCTGCGCCACCTACGGCGCTCCTTCCACCACGCCGATCCGGGAGGACGCGCCCCAGGCGCCGATCAATCCCTATGGCGCGTCCAAGCTGATGGGCGAGCGAATGATCGCCGACTACGTGGCCGCGTATGGCTTGCGGGCGGTGGCGATGCGCTACTTCAACGCCGCCGGCGCCGACCCGGACGGGGAGATCGGCGAGGCGCACGACCCGGAGACGCACCTGATCCCGCTGCTGCTCGACGCGGCCGCCACCGGTGGTCGCTTCACCATCTTCGGCGACGATTATCCGACCGCCGACGGCAGCTGCGTGCGCGACTACGTGCACGTCGCCGACCTGGCCCACGCTCACGTGCTCGCCTGCGAGCGGCTGGACGCCCTCGCGGATCTGACCGCCTACAATCTCGGCGCGGGCCAGGGCGCATCCAATTTCGAGGTGCTCGACGCCGTGCGCCGACGCACCGGCTGCGCGATCGAGGCGGACGTGGGGCCGCGCCGCCCCGGCGACCCGGCGGTGCTGACAGCCGATCCGACCCGCGCGATGCGCGAACTCGGTTGGACGCCCAGGCTTTCCACGCTCGACGACATCATCGACACGGCCTGGCGCTGGCGCAAACAGAGCGCGCCGGCAGCGGCCACGTCCGGGTGAGCGGGACACGCGCCTGATGTGCGGCGTCAACGGAATCTTCGCCTACCGGAACGCCGCGAACGATCCTTCGCCGGGCGAACTGGCCGCCACGCGCGACCGGATGGCGGCGCGCGGACCGGACGGGGTCGGCGAGTGGTGGTCGGAGTGCCGCCGCTGCGCGCTCGGCCACCGTCGGCTGGCGATCCAGGATCCGCATCCGCGCGCCAACCAACCCATGGTCTCGGATGACGGCCGCTTCGTGGTCACCTTCAACGGCCAGATCTACAATCACCCGGCCCTGAGGACCGAACTCGAGGCCGAAGGCGCGCGCTACCGCACGAGCTGCGACACCGAGACCCTGCTCCATCTCTACGCGCGGCGTGGTCCGGACATGGTCAAGGCGCTGCGGGGCATGTTCGCGTTCGCGATCTGGGACGTCGAGCGGCGCGGCCTCTTCCTCGCCCGCGATCCCTACGGCATCAAGCCGCTCTACACCTGCGACGATGGCTGGACGTTCCGCTTCGCCTCGCAGGTGAAGGCGCTTCTGGCCGGCGGGGCCGTCTCGCGCGACCCGGAGCCGGCGGGCGTCGTCGGCTTCCACCTGTTCGGCAGTGTGCCCGAGCCGTTCAGCCTCTACCGCGATATCCGCGCCCTCCCGGCCGGCCACAGCCAGTGGATCGACGCCGCCGGACCGCGCGAGCCGAAGCCGTACGTGTGCCTCGCCGCGGTGCTGGCGGACGGCGCGGCGGCGCCGGCGCCGGCGCACGAACTGAACGAACGGGTTCGAGCCGCCGCGGGCGAGAGCGTCGCGGCGCACCTCCTGGCCGACGTCGAGGTCGGCGTCTTCCTTTCGGCGGGCGTCGACTCCGGCGCGATGCTCGGGTTGATGCGCGACGCGGGCGCCCACGACATCCGCGCCCTCACCCTCTCGTTCGAGGAATACGCCGGCACGGCCGAGGACGAGGCCCCGCTCGCCGCCCAGGCGGCGGCGCGCTACGGCGCCCGTCACGAGATCCGCCGCGTCGGCCAGCACGAATTCACCGCCGATCTGCCGGCGATCCTCGAGGCGATGGACCAGCCCTCGATCGACGGGGTCAACACATGGTTCGTCGCCAAGGCCGCGAAGGAAGCCGGCCTGAAGGTTGCGCTGTCGGGGCTTGGCGGAGACGAGCTGCTCGCCGGCTACCCGAGCTTCGCCGACCTCCCCGCGTGGCGCCGCCGTTACGGGCTGATGGCGCGTCTGCCGGGTCTCGGCGCGCTGGCGAGGCTGACCCTGCAGGCGGTCGCCCCGGGCCTGCTGCGCGAGCGGCCGAAGGCGGCGGGCATGCTCGAGCACGCCGGCACCTGGGGCGGCGCCTACCTGCTGCGGCGAGGGTTGTTCCTGCCGCACGAGCTCGCCGCGCTGATGGATGAAGGCGAAGCGCGCGAGGGGTTGCATCGGCTGGGACTGACGCGGCGCTTCGCAGCCGCGCTCAGGCCGGACCCGGGCAGCGATGTGGGCCGGGTCTGCGCGCTGGAGTCCTCCTTCTATCTGCGAACCCAGCTGTTGCGCGACGCCGACTGGGCCGGCCTCGCCCACGGCGTGGAGATCCGTCCGCCCCTGGTCGACATCGCGCTGCTGCGCGCGCTCGCGTCCTCGCTGCCGGCGATCACGCCCGGCGCAGGCAAGCGCGCGCTTGCGACGGCTCCGCGCGTCGCCCTGCCGAGCGCGATCAGCGAACGGGCCAAGACCGGGTTCACCGTCCCGACCGGGGCCTGGATGGCGAACGCGGCGCGCCGTCCGAACGCGCCGGAGAGCCTCGTGCGCAAGGGGCTCGCGAGCCGCGGATGGTCGCAACTAGTGTTCGCGGGCCAGGCGAATACGGCCGCGAACTCCGCGGGGATCGCGGCGTGACCCGGGTCCTGGCGCTGGTCGGCCAGGCCTGGGGGCCTGGCGGCGGCGGCATCGCCCAGTACAATCGGGACTTCCTCTGCGGCCTTGCCGACCGCGGGTGCGTCGACGCGATCGAGGTGCTGCCGCGCAGCGGCCCGCGCCGGCCCGAGACCCCGGCCAAGATCGCCCAGCGCCGGCCCCGCTACGCGCCGCCGATCTACGCGGCCGGCGCGCTCGTCCGCGCGCTGTCCGCCAAGTGGGACTACGTGTTCTGCGGCCATCTCTTCATGGCGCCGCTCGCGGCCATGGTCGCGCGGCTGGCCGGCGCAAAGCTCGTGATCCAGATCCACGGCGTCGAGGCGTGGACGCGTCCCTCGATCCTGCAGCGGGTGGCCGTGGACGGAGCCGACCTCGTGCTCAGCGTCTCGCGCCACACCCGCGCCCGCCTCCTCGACTGGTCGACGATCGCGCCGGAGCGCGTCGCGGTGCTGCCGGACACGGTGGACGAGTCGTTCAGCCCCGGCGACGCCTCGGTGCTTCGCGCCGCATGGGGCCTGACCGGCGCGCGCGTGCTGCTCACCGTCGGCCGCATGGACGGCCGCGAGCGCTACAAGGGGCATGACCGCACGATCCGCGCGCTGCCCGCGCTGACGCAGCGCTGGCCGGAGCTGGTCTATGTGGTGCTGGGCGAGGGCGACGACCGCGCCCGGCTGGAGCGGATCGCGCGCGATGAAGGCGTGAGCGAGCACGTGAAGTTCATGGGCGCGGTCGACCACGCGACGCTCGTCGACGCCTATCGCCTCGCCGATGCGTTCGTGATGCCCTCGACCGGCGAGGGCTTCGGCATCGCCTATCTGGAGGCGATGGCCAGCGGGACGCCCGCGATCGGCCTCGCCGCGGGCGGCGCCACAGACGCGATGGCGGACGGACAGCTTGGCGTCGCGGCGGCGGAATCGGACTACCTGGAGCGAGTGAAGGACGCGCTCAGCGGGCCCCGGCCGGCGCCGCAGGCGTTGTCACAGGCCGTCAGGCGACGGTTCGGGAAAGCGGCGTTTCTCGCCGAGCAGCGGTGCGTTCTGGAGCGGCTCAATGGTTGAGGTTGTGCGAGCGCTACGCCGGGTCGTCTTGCGAGGCGTCCCATGACGGCCGTCCCGACAGAAACGAAGGCCGCCATCCGTGCGCCGGCGCCCGCTCGTCCGCCAGCGCATCGACGGACCCTCGTGCTGGAGCGCGGCCGCGCCGACCGCCGCTACTGGCTCGACCTTTGGACCTACCGCGAGCTGTTCGCCATCCTCGCCTGGCGAGACGTGGCGGTGCGCTACAAGCAGACGGTGGTGGGCGTCGCGTGGGCGGCGCTGCGCCCGTTCCTGACCATGGTGATCATGACCGTGGTGTTCCACGTCGTGGCCAAGGTGAAGGCGCCGCCGGGCGCACCCTACGCCATCCTCGTCTTCGCCGGCCTGCTGCCGTGGACATTGTTCTCCACCATCCTCAGCGAAGCGTCGGGGAGCCTCGTGGCCAACGCCAACCTGGTGGGCAAGGTCTACTTCCCGCGCATCATCATCCCGGCCTCGACCGCGCTCGTCGCGCTGGTCGACTTCGCCGTGGCGCTGGCGATCCTCGTGGCGATGATGGTCTGGTACCGCTTCGTGCCGAGCTGGCGGCTGCTGCTGATACCCGGCTTCGTGGTGCTGGGCGTGCTCGCCAGCCTGGGACCCGCGCTGTTCGTCACCGCGCTCAACGTGAAATACCGCGACTTCCGCTACATCATCCCGTTCATCATCCAGTTCGGCCTCTACCTGGCGCCCGTCGGCTACTCCAGTTCGGTGATCCCGGCGGCGTGGCGCTTCTGGTACAGCCTGAACCCCGTGGTCGGGGTGATCGACGGCTTCCGCTGGTGCGTGCTGGGCGGGTCGAGCCCGCTCTACCTTCCCGGCTTCTTCGGCAGCCTCGCCGTCGTGGCCCTGTTGCTCGTCCTCGGCGTCGCCTATTTCCGGCGCACCGAGCGGACGTTCGCCGACCTGATCTGATGGCGGAGCCGATCATCCGCGCCGAGGGCCTCGGCAAGATGTACATGCTGGGTCAGGCGGCCCAGCGCGAGCGCTATACGGCGCTGCGCGACGTGCTCGGCCGCAGCGTCCGCAACGTCGGGCGCCGGGCGCTCGACATCGCCCGCGGCCGCGCCCCGCCGGCCAGGCCGCGCGCGGAGCCGTTCTGGGCGCTGAAGGACGTCGGCTTCGAGATCGCCGAGGGTGAGGTGGTGGGCGTGATCGGGCGCAACGGCGCGGGCAAGTCCACGCTGCTCAAGATCCTCTCGCGCATCACCGAGCCCAGCGAGGGGCGCGTGACCATCGGCGGGCGCGTGGCCAGCCTGCTCGAGGTCGGCACCGGCTTCCACCCCGAGCTGACGGGCCGCGAGAACGTGTTCCTCAACGGCTCGATCCTCGGCATGAGCCATGGCGAGATCCAGCGGAAGTTCGACGAGATCGTGAGCTTCGCCGGCGTCGAGCGGTTCATCGACACGCCCGTGAAGCGGTACTCGAGCGGGATGCAGGTGCGCCTCGCCTTCTCGGTGGCCGCGCACCTGGAGCCCGAGATCCTCGTGGTCGACGAGGTGCTGGCGGTGGGCGACGCGGAGTTCCAGAAGAAGTGCCTGGGCAAGATGGGTGAGGTCTCCTCGCGCGAGGGCCGCACCGTGCTCTTCGTCAGCCACCAGCTCGGCATGGTCCAGCGGCTGTGCTCGCGGGGGATCGTGCTCTCGCATGGCCGTGTGGACTTCGACGGACCGGTCAGCGCGGCGATCGAGCGTCACATGACCGCCATGGCCCACCGCCAGACGGAGGACGATGAGCGCCTGCTGGCCGCACTGGGAGGCTACGAGATCGCCATCACGCGCGTGGAGACGTTCTCGGCGAGCGGCCAGGCGATCGATCAGCTGCCGTGGGACCAGCCGTTCCAGGTGCGCGTGCGGCTCAGGGTGCGCGGACCAGTGGCCGGGCGGTTGCTGGGCGTCGCTGTGGACAGCCACCGCGGCGGGCGCGTGACCACCTGGGTCACCGACCTGGCCGATGTCGTCGCCGCCGGCGACGAGCACGCGGAGGTCGCGCTCGAGGTCGCGCCCGGCATCCTGGCGCCCGGCGCCTACAGCCTGGCGGTGGCCGTCACCGAAGCCAGCCTGGCGGTCATCCACCTGCGTGATGGCGAAAGCCCGTTCGCTATCGTCGACACAGGCTCGGCTATGGCCGCCTTCACCAACGTCGACTACGGCGTGGCCCTGATCCCAGGGAAATGGTCACCCGCCGCGTCTCCCGTCCCGTCTGATCCGCCTGCGGCTGCAGCGGAGTGAGACCGCTGATCGAGTTCGTGCCGCGAGTGCTCGGACGCCTGATGGCGATCGAGCTGCGGCGGCGCGAGCGCCTGCGCATGGAGGCCCTGCGAAAGATCGCCACGATCGATCCGACCGCGCTTGTCGACCCAGGGGCTGCGATCAGTAACTATTCGGGCGACCCGGCCAAGATCGTGATCGGCGCCTCTGCCTCGATACAGGGTAGCATCCTGGTCATGCCGCAGGGTGGAAGCGTCACCATCGGGAACAAGACGCTCGTAGGACCGGATTCGCGGGTCTGGTCAGCCGGCGCGATCACCATCGGCAGCTACGTGATGATCTCGCACGGCGTGAACATTCACGACAACAACAGCCATTCGACCTCGTGGCGCGAACGCCGCCGCGAGATCGACATCGTCTATCCGACGCTGCACCTCACCAATCACGACTTCGACCTGAAGCCGAGACCCGTGGTGATCGAGGACGACGTCTGGATCGGCTTCGGCTCCACGGTGCTCAAGGGTGTGACCATCGGGCGCGGCGCCATCGTTGGCGCGAACACTCAGGTGATGAGCGACGTCGAGCCCTTCACGGTGGTGGCCGGCAACCCCATGCGCGTCGTGCGCAAATTGGACGAGACAGACTCAAGCAATGGCGAACAATAAAGTAGGCCGCATCCGGCGTTTTATCGGCCTGCTCTCGTACCTTGAGTACCGGTGGCCGACGATGGAGATTCCGCGCACCGGCGACTACAAGCATCCGAAGGTGATCACCGGCACGATGCTCTCCAAGCTCAACACGTCGGGACCACCGGCGCGGTCGCTGCGGGAGGTCGAATTCCAGGTCTTTTCACAGTTCGGCGACGATGGGATCATCCAGTACCTGACGCAGGGCCTGGGGATCACTGACCGGACCTTCGTCGAGATCGGGGTCGAGAACTACACCGAGAGCCAGACACGCTTCCTGCTGGTCAAGGACAAGTGGTCGGGGCTGGTGGTCGACGGCAGCCCGGAAAACGTCGCCTATATCCACGCCGATCCGATCAGCATGTTGTTCAACCTGAGGGCGCGGCAGGCCTTCATCACCGCCGAGAACATCAACGACGAGATCTCCGGGGGTGGCGTATCCGGGCGGATCGGCCTGCTTTCCATCGATATCGACGGCATGGACTATTGGGTCTGGAAAGCCGTCTCCGTGGTAGATCCCGCGATCGTGGTGATCGAGTACAACTCACTGCTCGGCCCCGACCGCGCCATCGTCGCGCCTTACGATCCGAAATTCTCGCGCTACCGGCCGGAGCCGTCTCGCATGTTCTACGGCGCGTCGCTCGGTGCGCTAAAGCAGCTTGCCGGCGAGAAGGGCTACGTCTTCGTCGGCTGCAACTCGAACGGCAACAACGCCTACTTCGTGCGCGCCGAATATGCTGCGACGCCGCTGGTGCAGGCGCTGGAGCCGACGTGGAACCTCGCCACCTTCTCCGAGTACGGCGCACCGCAACATCGCTATCGCGGCGAGGAGGCGGTGAGCCTGATTCGCGGGACGACGGTGTTCAACGTCGCGACCGGCGAGGAGGAGCCGCTCTGAGCGCCGTGGCCATGGCCGGCCTCGCGGCGCCCCGCTACGCCATTCTTGGCGGCGGCAGCGTGACGGCCGAGTACTACCTGCCCGCCTTCCAGCTGCTGGGCGCGCTGGAGCGCGTCGTCGTCGTCGACCCGAGCCCGACGGCCCTCGAGACGCTCGCAGCGAGGTTCCCGGGCTTGCGTGTCGCGGAGGGCGGCGGCGAGCGGGGCGTGGGCCAGCCGGTCGATGCGGTGATCGTGGCCGCGCCGAACGCGCTGCACGTACCGTCGAGCCGCCTGGCGCTGGAGCAGGGCCACCATGTGCTCTGCGAGAAGCCGCTCGCGCTCGGCGAAGCTGCGTGCGCGGCGCTCGTCGAGCTGGCGGCCGACCGACGCAAGCTGCTGAAGGTGGCCATGTCGCGACGCTACCTGCCGACCTGGCGGCTGGCCCGCGAGATGGTTGCGCGCGGCGAGCTGGGCGCGGTGCGCGAGATCGAGGTCTGCGACCGCGCGACGTTCGGCTGGCGGCCGCGGTCGTTCTCGTTCTTCGCGCCGGAGGCCGGCGGCGTGCTGGCCGACATGGGCGTGCACTACCTCGACTGGCTGGCGACGCTGGTCGGCCCGTTGCGCCCGCTCAGCTACGCCGACGACGCGCGGGGCGGCGTCGAGTCGAACCTCGACTTCGCGCTCGAGAGCGAGGCCGGCGTCGCGGTCGAGTTGCGCCTTTCGCGCACTCGGCAGGGCGAGCAGTTCGTCCGGATCGGCTGCGAGGGGGGTGAAATCCGCATCGACAAGGCCAACGAGCGCGAGATCACCGTCGGCGCCGCCGGCGCCGCGCCGCGCCGTGTGGCGAGCCTCGCGCCGTTCCGCAACAACGGGCGCTGGCCGGAGAACTTCGTCGGCAGCTTCTGCGACATGCTGGCCGATTTCGAGGGCGCGCTGGCCGGCCGCGGCGCGGGCGACCTCGCCGACGGGGCCGACGCCGCGCACGCCGCCGCGCTGATCGAGTGGGCTTACGCACGCCGGGCGGCGCGCCCGGCGCGCAAGCCCGGTCCGCCGGGCGCGCTGATCACGGGCGCCAGCGGGTTCATCGGCGGGCGGTTGCTGGACCGGCTGGCGCACGAAGGCGACGGCGTCCGCGTCACGGCGCGGAGCCCGGCGACGATGCCCAACGTGGCGCGCTACGCCATCGACGTGGCGCAGACCGACGTGCTGGACGCCGAGGGCGTGCGGCGCGCTGTCGAGGGCGTGAGGCGCGTCTATCACCTCGCCGTCGACGGAGGTTCGGCCGATCAGCGACGGATCACCCTCGAGGGGACCCGCAACGTCGTCGAAGCGGCGATCGCGGCGGGCGCCGAGTGCGTGGTGGTGCTGAGCACGATGTACGTGTTCGGATTTCCCGAGAGCGCCGCGCCGCTCGACGAGACGGCGCCCTACCGGCCGTACGGCGGCGTCTACGGCCAGAGCAAGGCGGCGATGGAGCGTTGGTGCCTCGACCGCGCCCGGACATCGGGCAGGACGCGCATCGTGGTGCTCAACCCCAGCAACGTGTTCGGGCCGCGCGGCGGCGCCTACACCTCCATGCCGTACGAGCTCGCGCGCGGCGGCGGCTTCTGCTGGATCTCCGACGGGACGGGCGTGTGCAACTACACGTTCGTCGACAACGTGGTGGATGCGATCCTGCGCGCCGCCGAGGTCCCGCAGGCGCACGGCGAGAGATTCATCGTCAGCGACGGCTCGGTGACGTGGCGCGACTTCCTCGGGCCGCTGATCCCGGGCGAGCCCGACGACTATCCGAGCTACGCGCCGGCGGAGTTGGAGGCGTTGCACCGGCGGCTGGAACGGTTCGAGCCGAAGGCGCTGGCCCGCGCGCTGATCGGCTCGCCCGAGGTCCGCGCCGCGGCCAAGAAGAGCAGGCTGATCCGCACCGCCTCGAAGCTCGTGGGGGTCGCCGGGCCGCGGCCGACGCCCGTTGCGCCATCCGGCGCCTGCCCCGACGCGGCCGTGGCGCTTCCCCCACCCTGGCTCGCGCAGCTCTACGGCCCGGCGAAGACCCGGTTCTCGTCAGCCAAGGCGGAGCGGATCCTCGAATGGCGTCCGCGCGTGGGGTTGGCCGAGGCTCAGGCGCTCACCCGCGCCTGGCTGGACGACATGGACGCCTGAGCCCGCTCCGGCGAGACCGTGGATCCGCCGGACATCCGACGTCGGCCCAATGCGAAGCACCGAGCGAATCCCCCAGATTCCCGAATTTGAGTTCGAACGGCGTATTCCACGCATAATACATCAGACTTCACCCGCCTTCGACGCGCTACCGCCCCCCGTCAAGGAAACGATAGGAAATCTGAGAGCCTCAAATCCAAGTCATGATTATAGGTTCTATTCAGACACAGAGATTCCGCGCTTAATTCATATGCATTATGGCGAGGACGTCCTACAGTACTATAATATGATTAACCCCGCGTACGGGGCAGCCAGAGCTGATCTGTTCAGATACTTGATGTTATATAGGTTTGGCGGAATTTACATCGACATCAAAAGCACGTTCTTGGCGCCTATAGATGACGCCATCGATCCAGCCGACGCATTCATCATTTCCCAATGGCGTCAACCACACGGACACGATCATGCGGAATGGGGCGCACACAAGGAACTCTCGCATGTCCCAGGCGGCGAGTTTCAGCAGTGGCACATCATTGCATCTCCCGGCCACCCGTTCCTGAGAGCCGTGATCCAGCGGGTGCTTTCCGGAATACACACCTACAGCATGTCCCGGTTTGGCTTCGGCCAGAAAGGTGTGCTGCGCCTTACCGGTCCAATCGCCTATACATTGGCGATCGAACCCATACTGAACGACCACCCGCACCGTATGGTCGACAACGAGACCTCCATTGGCCTTCAGTACAGTATCTTTCCGGGTCAGACGCACCGATCATTCTCACAAAGACATTACACGACTAGCACGTCACCAATCGTATTGAGGCGTGGCGTCGGCGGCGCCATCGACAGATGCTACAGAGGCGGATATGTCGCCGTGAGGCGCGCGCGAAATCTCGCGAAGGCGCTCCGCTCAAAGATATAATACGGCAACGATAACCATCGGCGACGTCGGATCATCCGGAATCCTCTGATGAGCGCATCCATAAGCACGGCGGCGGACGCGAAGCGATCAGCCAGTCGTCGCGGCGGGGCTGCTCCTGCCGCCGCGTTCCGCCAACCGACGTCTCGCCGGTCATGGACAGCCACAATCTGATCTACGAGCGCATGCTAGCAACCGCATGATCAGCGTCGTCATCCCCTGCTACAACGCCGCGAAGACGCTTGCCGAGACCGTGGAAAGCGCGCTGACGCAGCGGGTGGACAAGGAGATCATCGTGGTCGACGACGGCTCGACCGACGGCTCCGCGGCCGTGATCGCCGCGTTCGGCCAGAAGGTGCGCGCCATATCGACGCCGAACCGGGGCGTGAGCGCCGCGCGCCAGACCGGCGTTGCGGCCGCGCGCGGCGACCATGTCCAGTATCTCGACAGCGACGACCTGCTCGCCGAGGGCGCGCTCGCGGCGCGGCTGGAGGCGCTGGCGCGAAGCGGCGGCGACGTCGCGCACCAGGACTGGCAGCGGCTCGAGCCGGACGGCGCGGGCGGCTTCCGCCTCGGCCAGATCCGGCGCGCCGACCTCACGCGGATCGAGGCGGACGCCGAGGTCGCCGCAGCCACGGCCGAGTTCTGGGCGCCGCCGGCGGGACTGCTCTACTCTCGCGCGATGGTCGAGCGTATCGGGCCGTGGCACCCGAATCTTCCCGTGATTCAAGATGCGCGATACTTGTTCGAAGCGGCTCGCCATGGCGCGAAATTCGTGCACGCACCCGGCGTGGGCGCCTACTACCGGATTTCGGCCGGAAGTCTCTCGCAGCGCAACCGGGCCGCGTTCATCCGCGACTGCGCGGTCAACGCAGCCGAGATCGAGGCGCTCTGGCGAGCCGACGGCGCGATGCCGCCGACGCGCCGCGCCGCGGTGGCGGCGATGTGGCGCATGGTCGCGAACGCGGCGCTCTACGACGGCCTGAATGACTTCGAGGCTGCGCGGATCGCGTATCGCCGCGCCGGCGGCGAACGGCGCGCGCTCTACGACGTGGGACTCGCGCTCAGGCGCCTGCTCGGCCCCCGTGCGGCGGCGACGGCCATGCGCGCGGCGCAGCGCGGCGCTGCGTTCGTGCGGCCCCGACAGCGAGCGGTTGCAGCATCGGACGCCCATGCAGCCTGACGCGCGGCGCGTGCTGTTCCTTCAGGTGGCGAACCCCGCCGCCTATCCGCCGACGCTGCACGCCGCCGAGCTGATGGCCGACGCGGGCTGGCGGGTGACATTGCTGGCCGCGCCCATCCGCGGCGATGCGCTCTCGATGACCGGCTCGCCGCACGTCGAGCTGAAGGCGATCGCCGAGCGGCCATCGCACGTGATCGGGCGCGGGGCCTGGCTCTCCTACGTCGCTGCGGCGGCCGGGCTCGCGCTGCAGCGCCGTCCGCATGTGATCTACGCCTCCGACCCGCTCAGCGCCGGCGCCGCGCTCGCCGCCGCTCAGCTGAGCGGCGCGCGGCTCGTCTACCACGAGCACGACAGCCCGGCGGCCGGCGCCTCGCGCCGCTGGGTCGACGCCTTGCGCCGCCACGCGGCGGCGCGAGCCGAGCTCGTCGTCCTGCCCAACGCAGAGCGCGCGGCGGTGGTCGGCGCATATCTCGGCGTCGCGAGATCGGAA
>JAKAZA010000110.1 GCA_021816155.1 Pseudomonadota bacterium
ATCTTGACCTCGGCGACGTTCGGCGTCTCGCTCGACTGGTATTGCGCGGGGAGCGTCTCGGCGTAGGCGAGGATGGTGCCGGGCGGCGCGAAGGGGTGGATCTTCACCGGGATCCGCAGGCCGCCGTCGAGCAGGAACGGGTTGTAGTAGGTGGCGATCGTGCCGCCGGCGTCGAGCTGGTAGGCGCCCCCGTCCGCGTCCTGGCGGTACTGCAGCAAGGGGCCTGTCCCTGACGACAGCACCTTGTTGGTGATGTTGCGCAGCTCCTGGCTGTTGACGAAGAGCACGGTCGGCGAGACCTGGTAGGCGTCCCACATCGCCTCCAGCATCTGGTCGATCTCGGCCACCGATCCGCGGCCCGAGGCGGTGAGGGTCGTGCCGGCGCCGGCGACGCCGGTCGGAAGCGTCTTCACGTAGGCGTTGTTGGCCGAGTTGAGCGCGGTGGTGAGCAGGCCGTCGAAGCCGAGGCTGTTGGTGGAGCAGTCGGCCGTGATCGTGCTCGCCGCCTGCGACCCGCCGACGAGCGGCGCCGAGAACGTGGCCGAGTTGATCGTGGTGATCGCCTGCAGCGTCTCGGCTCCGGTCGCGCCGACGAACCAGGCGTAGGCGACGGCGCCCTGGACCGGCGCGACCGTCGCCGACAGGGTCTGGCCCAGCGTGACGGCCTGCGTCGCGCCCGCCGATTTGTTGGACGAGCCGCCGTTGACGGCGAAGGTCTTGCCGTCGGCGCCGGTGATGCTCTTCGAGGTCGCGACGCCGGCGCCGAGCGAGGAGTTGCGGTAGCCCTCGAGGGTCAGCGCCACGACGATCACCGAATAGGTGGCGGCCGGCAGCGTAGCGCCGGCGCCCGCCGCCGCCAGCGTCGGCGCCGGCGGCGCGCCCAGCCCCAGCGAGGTGTTGCCGGCCAGGATCGCCATCTCCTCCTTCAGCATGGTCTTCTGCAGCAGCCGCATGGCCATGGTCGCCTGCATGTCCTCGAAGCCGACCGCGGCGTTGATCGCCTCGAAGGTGGCGGCGTCCTCCTCGCCGAGCGTGACGTAGGGCGCGGACTTGGTCGCCGTGACGTAGCTCATCTGGCCGGCGCGCTGGCCTTCGGCCACCCAGCCGATCGCGTCGTAGCCGGAGCCGACGATCGCGCTGACCTGACGCCAGTTGGTGGCCGTGCCTGTTCCGCCCGAGACGCGCGGGACGCGGTTCCTGAGCGGCGTCGCGGCCGGATAGAGGTTCTTCGCCGGCGCCTGCAGGTCGAACGCGACGAGGCCGGTGGCCGTCGAGATGGTCTTCTCGAGCCGATCGGGATCGACGCCGGCCTGGGCGAGGATGGCGCGGGCGATGTCCTCGGACGGCCGGGACATGGCGGAGGCGAACGACTTCTTCAGCTCGTCCGCGGTGAGCGATGTGGGCATGGGATGCTCCTTGGTGGAGGTGCGTGCGGGGGTGAGACGCGAGGCGTCAGGGCAGCGGAATCGGCTGGCGCAGCGAGGCTTTCATCAACAGGAAGGCGCGCTCGTCGGGGGTCAGCGCGGCGAAGGCCTTCTGCGCGTCGGCGGCGGAAAGCTCGCGCGGGTCCGAGCCGGAGCCGGGGTCGGCGTCGTCGGCCTTGCCGAACGCGCTGACGTGCGGGCTCGCGGCCGTGCGCGGCGGCAACGGCGTCGCGGCCAGGCGCTCGATCCGCGCGTCCTGGCTGGCGAGGCGCCGCTCCAGCGCCGCGAGCCGCGGCTCGGCCCTGGCGAGCACGCCGGTGACGAAGCTGCGCTCGAGCTTCGCGAGCTCGCCGGCGGACACCGTTTTGTCCGCTTCGTCGTCGGGGAGCCTGTCGGCGGGGCCGCCAGGGCTGTTGTCGGGATCGCAGACCGCGCCAAGGGCGGCCAGCGCATCGTGCAGCGCCTGCAGCGCGCGCGGGTCGGCGGCCGCGAGTTCGGCGAGGCGCATCGCGATCATGGACGGATCGTCATCGGCGTCGGCGAGGTCGAGACGTTCACGGGGCGCCTCGGGCTCGTCGCCCTCGACGTCGTCGCTGTCGTCTTCCGCGTGCCCATCGGCGATCAGCGCAGCGCGGGCCTTGGCGACGAAATCCTGCCAGCGGCCACGCTTGCCGGCGGCTTCGGCCATCCGGGCGGCCAGCGCCTTGACCGCGTCGTTTCCGGGCGACGGCGCCGCCGCCTTCCAGAGATCGATCACCGCCTCGGGGTTGGCCGGACGGTCGACGAGGCTGATTTCGGCGAGGCGGATCTTGGTGATCACGGTCGGGTCGGCGGCGTCGCGCGCCAGCACCCGCCCGCCGATCGAGAAGCCGGCGTAGGTGCGCGACCTGACCTTGGCGATGGCGACCGGGTCGACGACCTGGGCCACGATGCGGGTCGCGCCGTCTTCGTCGACCGTGGCTTCGAGCGTCCGCCCCGCGGCCGTGGGCTGGTGCATCTCGCGCAGGGCCGGATAGCGGGCGTAGTCGGGCAGCGCCGCCTTCATCGCCTCGGGCAGCACGATCTCGCCCTCGTCGTCCCGGGCGCCTGTCGATGCGACGCCGTAGACCTTGAGCGTGCCGTCGGGCTGGTCCTCGATCTTGGTGAGCTGGCCGAAGAGACGCATGCGCTGAGGCTCCCGCGCGGTGGGTGGGGTTGAGCGGCTGGAGACGCGCGATCTCGGCGCGCGCCTGGCCGTGAAGAAAAAGCGGAGGCCTCAGGCCGGGCCGCTGGCGGTGTCCCGCCGCGCTTCCGGGGGCGAGCCCAGGTCGTCGGGGACGGTCGGCGCCGCCTGGCCGGACGCCGGAGCGTCGAGCGGCGCGGCGCCCTGCGCCCCGTAGATGCGCGGCTCGTCGCCGCCGGCGACGGGACCGAGGCCGCGGCGCTGGCGCACCTCGTTGATCGTGGCCGAACCGTTGCGCAACGCCTTGTCGTCGATGTCGGCCTGGACCTGCGGGTCGATCTCGGGCGTGTCGATCCAGGCGAACTCGAGGTCCGTCTCGCCGAACTCCGCCTCGTTGACCTCGTCGATCAGGCGCTTGACCCACACCTTGAGCGGGCTGAGCCCTTCCTCGAGGCTGCGGTCCTGGTCCTCGCCCGCCGTCGCGCGGTTCATCTGGCGCACGAATGGCGTCGGCGGCAGCGAGAAGGCGAAGGCGACGATGCGCGCCAGCCATTCGTCGAAGTCGTCCTTCAGCGGCGGATCCTTCAGCGCCTGGTAGGACGAGCCGGCTGGCGTCCAGATGAGGCGCGCGCGCTCGGCTGGCTGGCCGGCGAGCTGCGCGTTCAGCCACAGCTGCAGCTCGCGGATCTGGCTCGGCCCCCAGCCCTCGGGCGCCGTGACGAAACCCTGCGGCGCGTTACCTTCAGTAAAATAGGCCAGCTGTGCGGCCTGCCGGTTGATCAGCGTCTGGATGGTGACGACGATCTGCTCGACCGGAGAGAAGCCGAGAAGGTGGTTGGGACGCCGGTTGCGCGGCGCGTAGAGCAGTTCGTCGACGGTGAGGTTCGCCCAGATCCGGCCCTTGATGATCTGCTGGTAGGCCGGCGCCGGCGGGACCGGGGTGCGGCCGGTCTCGTCGACCAGCAACTTGATCGTATCGCCTGGAACGACATCGAGCCCGATCAGCCGCCCGGCGCGGTCGCGGCGCTTCTCGAACGCGGGCGCGTCGATGGCCAAAAGGTCTTCCACCGCGAGCCGCAGCCAGGCGGCGAACGGATGGACGCCGTCGGGGCGACGCCAGAACTGCGCCAGCCGCGCGGCGCGGGCGTCGAGCGCCGGCGAGGTCTGGGCGCCCTCGGCGGGATTGAAGCGCCAGCGCAGCGCCTCGAGCTGGTCCTTGCGCGTCTCGATCGCGAGCCTCACCAGCTCGACGTTGGCGAACGCCCTGAGGTGCGCGAAGCCGAACGGCTCGGCCGGCCGCTGCGCGATGACCGTGTTGACGCCAACCGGAAAGTCCCAGACCCGCACCGGCTCCTGGTCGGGCGGGACCAGCGGCTGTCCGGGCGAGAACAAGGCGTCGCTCACCGCCTGTCCCAGCGCCCCGTAGCGCGCCTGCCAGGAAAGAGATGTGCGATATCCGCCGGTGGGGGGCATGGACGCTCTCTCGGCTTGATCAGTCGGCGACGCGGGCCGCGAGGTCCTGCCGCGCCATTTCCAGGAATCCCGCGCTCGCCATCCGGGTCTGGAAGGCGCCGAACGCGCGGCTCGTGGCGTCGGCGTCGTCGTCGTGAGGCGCGGTCGGGAAGGCTTCCAGCGCCGCGAACCAGGCCTCGTTCCAGGGGCCGCGCAGGACGTGGACGTTGCCGGCCTCGGCCTGGGCGCTGAACGGGCCGAAGCGCGTGGTCTTGTCGCCGGTCTCCGGCGTCGCGCGCACGGTGCGGCCGTCGAGCGCGCGCACCAGCGCCGCGGCCTGCGCCTTGCCGGCCTGGCCCGGGTCCTGCGGCAGGGCGATCTCGACCTCGGCGCCGTCCTCGGCGGCGGTGTTGGCGAGGAACCGCTCGACGCCGGCGGGCGTCGTGCGGATGCGGCGGCAGTCGAGCACGTAGTACCTCCCCTGCGGGTCGCGGCCGAGCTTGACGCCCACAGTCCAGTCCGGGTCGTTGGTCTCGGTCTTGGGCGTGGCGGCGAGATCCCAGCCACGCTTGACCAGGAGACCGGCGGGAACGGCGTCGACCAGCTGGCACCAGGCGCGGCTGAACAGCAGGCCCGCCGTGGGGCGGATCTTCCAGTTGCCGTGCAACAGCCGCTCGCGCTCGACCCTCGGCAGGGCCAGCAGGCGGGCGCGGTATTCGGGGTCGGCCCTCGTCAGCGCGGCGTTGTCGGCGAGGCGTGCGTCGACGAAGGTCAGCGAGCGCGGCCGAAGCCCGGGATGCTGGCGGATCAGCGCCTTGTCCGTGTCCGCCCAGACAAGCCGGTCGCCCAGGCGGACGAACCAGCGCAGGCGCCCCGCCCGGTTGCGGATCGCAAGCCCCGTATCCGGGTCGATCCACCAGGCGACGAGCTCCGCCACCCAGCTGTCGGCGTCCGGGTTGCACGTGGCGCGGATATAGGGCCGCACATTGCCGAGCGAGCGATTGCGGGCCGACATCGCCCAGAACTGGGCGGCGGTGAAGTGCGTGAGCTCGTCGAAGCAGAGCAGCGGCAACTGCGCGCCGTGCCAGTCGAGCACCGTCTTCTCGTGCTCGAGGTGTGCGAAGCGAACGCGGGCGCCGGACGGAAAGCGCCACTCCAGCGCTGCGGCGAACGGCTCTCCATCAGCCTGTGGATAGAGGCGGAAGCTCTCGTCCCACAGGCCGCCCGGATTCCTTACCTGGACGGTGGTCCGGCGGAAGAAGACGGCGGAGAACCCTGGCTCGAAGCGATGCCGAAGCGGCTGCAGTAGCAGCGCCCAGGTCTTCCCGCCCCCGGCCGCGCCGCCGTAGATGGCGATGTCGGCGCGCGAAGCCAGGAACCGACTCTGCGGCCCCTTCTGGGGTCGGACGACTTTGACGTCTGCCTCAGCCGCCGCCTCGATCGCGCCTTCGCCGCTCGCGTCCATTGTCGGGGATCTCGAAGATCGTGCGGGTGCTGGGCGGCGTGGGCGTCGGGGCGGATTTCGGGCGATCGGCGGACCTCCCGTAGCGCTGCGCCATCGCCTTGGCCCAGGCCGCGGCGCGGAACGGCTTGCCGCCCTCCAGGGCGAGGCGCGGCTGCGAATCCCACCAGGCCCGGGCGAGCGTGTCGGCGTCGGCGAGCGCGACGGCGAAGCCTGGATGCTCGGCGGCCCAGGCGTCGAGGTCGATGAGAGAGGCGCCGAGCGCGGCGGCGATCTCGGCGCGGCTGAACCCTTCGCGAGCACGCTCGACAGCGGTGGTGGCGAATCCTTGGTCGTAGGGACGGATCGGCGGCACGGGCGCGGGCTCCCTGGAAGGCGGCGGCCCGGCCGCAATTGCGACGACACCGAAAGTAACACCACAAACGTGGCGATTCGGCAAGCGGATTTCGCGGCGGCGGTGACCACGCCGGAGGCGGCGCGAACTGACTCCGCCGCCCTGGTGCCGGCTGACAGATGTAATCTCCGATGTCATTGGTCGCCTCGACGGATCGGGTCGGGCCGGCGCCGCGGGCGCGCCTCGGGATCGGACCGGCGGCGGTCGAAGGAGCGTGCGAGCGGTGAGCGACGTCGAGCCGCGACTGAAGGCTCTGATGCTGCTGTCGCTGGGTGGCGACGGGGCCGCCGAGACCGTGCTGCTCAGGACCCTCGCCAGCGCGCTGCGCCGCTATTTCGCCCGGCGGCTCGGCGAGGCGGCGGCTGAGGTCGAGGACCTGGTGCAGGACACGCTGATCGCCATCCACACCAAGCGCCACACGTTCGATACGCATCAGCCGCTCACGCCGTGGGTGTACGCCATCGCCCGCTACCGGCTCGCCGACCACTTCCGCCGCGGCCGCAGCCGGCGCGAGGCGCCGCTCGACGCCGCTGAGGAGCCGGTGGCGGCCGACGACTTCGAGGCGGCCGAGGCCAGGCAGGACCTGGCGCGGCTGCTGGCGGCGCTGCCCGCCCGGCAGCGGCGGCTGGTGGAGGATGTGAAGCTGGCCGGCCGCTCGATCGAGGAGACGTCCGCGCGGTCGGGTATGTCGGGCTCGGCGGTGAAGGTGGCCGTCCACCGGGCGGTGAGCGCGCTTGCCAAGAGGGTCCGCGATGCGAACGGATGACCTCATCGTCGAGCTTGCCGGGGGGCTCAAGCCCGCCGGCGGCGTGGGACGACCGATGGCGCTTGCGGTCGCGATCGCGATCGTGGGCGGACTCGTGATCCTGATGCTGGGACCGTGGGGAGTCCGCCCGGACATCGCCCAGGCGGTCCGGTCCGAACCTTTCTGGATGAAGGCCAGCTACACGCTGGCGTTCGCGGCGGCGGGCGCCTTGCTCGTGGAACGGCTCGGCCGGCCCGGCGGACGCGGCGGCGCGGGCTGGGTGGTGCTGGGGCTGGCCGTCGCCGCGATCGCGACGCTGGCAGCCTTCGAACTGGCCCGCCTGCCGATCGCCAGCTGGCCCGCCGACGTGATGGGCGATTCGGCGAAGATCTGCGCGGTCAGCGTGATGCTGATCTCCGCGCCCGCGTTCGTGGCCGCGCAATGGCTGATGCGGCGTCTGGCGCCGACCCGGCCGCGACTGGCCGGGGCGGCCGCCGGCCTCCTCGCCAGCGGCCTGGGCGCAACTGTCTACGGCCTCTTCTGCCAGGAGACGGCGGCCGCCTTCACGGCGATCTGGTACACCTCCGCCATGCTCGTATGGCCGGCCGTCGGGGCGCTCATCGGGCCGCGGCTGCTGCGCTGGTGACCCGCTTTCCGCGCCGGGCCGCCGCCGCGGCGGACAGGCCGTCGGTCAGCGCGGCGCGTACGCTGCGCGGGTCGGCCCGCAGCTGAAGCGCGGCGGCGCGGATCGTGAGGTCGAGGCCGCAGACCATGTCCAGGACGGCGATGCGGCGCGGCGTCAGCGGGCTGCGGAACGTGCGAAGCAGATCGCCGGCGGCGAAGACAGCGTCCTGCGGGCCGGTGCTGGCCCGCAACGGCGAACGGGCGGACACGGACGACAGGCTGCGCGCCGGCGTAGTGAGCGCCGAGCTAGCCTCGTACGCCCAGCGATAGGCCTTGCCGGTCTCGTAAAGCTGCTCCGCCCTCGCGTCGGCGCCGTCCAGGTCGCCGCGCTCGAAGGCGAGCTGCAGGCCGCCGCGGCTGGCGACGCGGACACGGGTGACGGCCTCGCGGCGGTAGATCGGCGCGCCGTCCTTGACGAGGCGCACGCCATGCTCGTCGAACAGCGGCTGGGCGATCCGGACGGTTTCCGACCGGACATCCTCGCCGCGCACGGCCGCCAGCGCGGCGGTCTCGGCGAGCCGGGCGGCGAGGCTCCGCCCGGCGATCCGCTCGCCATGTCGGCGTTCGATCTCCTGGAGCTCCCGTCGTCCAGCGGCAGCCTGGATCTGGTCGCGGCTGGCGATCTTCCGCTCGGCCCTGGCCAAGCGGCGCAGCTCGTCGCGGCTCAGCGCCTCGGGATGCGGAGCAAGCCGGGCTGCGCGGTGGCGGGCGGTCTGGTCAGTCAAGCAGGGATCACTCCGT
The DNA here is from genome assembly GCA_021816155.1 of Pseudomonadota bacterium. Taxonomy (GTDB): domain Bacteria; phylum Pseudomonadota; class Alphaproteobacteria; order Caulobacterales; family Caulobacteraceae; genus Acaudatibacter. Next base: position 8,065 of record JAKAZA010000110.1, read on the forward strand.
GAGGGTCAGGGTCGCCAGCAGCGGGCGGCGCGCGCGGCATGGCGGCGCGCAAGCTCGGCGTTCAGACGGCAGGCCGCGTCATGGCTGGCGAGACGGGCGAAAGCCTCGCTCGCGAGACGCACCAGCGCAGCGCAGGCGGCCGGACCGTAATCGGCGCGGCCGAGGGCGGCGGCGATCGCCTCACGGGCGAGGTCATCGGCGGCGGAACTCATCGCGAGGCCAGCGCCAGGTGCGCCGCGCAATAGGGGCGGCCCAGGACAGCGGCGCCGGCGCAGAAGAGCGCGGAGTGCATGGCGCCGGGCCCAGGATCGTCGACAGGCCAGCGGCAAGCGCACGGACGGAGCCTCGCCAGCACCATCGGAGCGCCGGTCGGCCCGACCTCGCGCAGGGGCGGCAAGGGGATCGGAGGACGGTGTGGCGGCAGGCGTCGCTCCACACGGGGCGCGCGATCGCGAGCGCTGCGCCGGGCGACGCCGCCGCCCTTGGGATCGGCCACGACGCGCTCGCGCTTCAGGAAGCCGAGTCTGCGGATCTTGCCGATCACGGCGCCGCGCGTCAGACCCCCGCCCATCGCGTCAGCCACTTCCGACGCCGTGAAACCCTCATGTAGGTAGAGGCGCACCGCGCGCGCCTCCCGTTCAGGGGTCCAGACGGAACCCCGCGAGGCCCCAGGGCGTCGCGTCGGTTGCATGGGGACCTATATACATGAGTGACCCAAACTCGGTCGCTCGCGAGGGTCCTGCGCGACAGGCCGGCGCGGTTGTCGCGCTCGCGTTGCTGGCGTTGGGTGCGGCGACTCACTCTTGGGGCGCGACTTTGATAAAGACAACGGGCGACCCTGGCGTTTCTGCGCCCGCTGTTGGGTGGAAGCCGGCTTTCCGCAGGGCATTGAACACTGACTGCGAAACCGGATTTGAGTGGTCGTACTGCACGATCAAACCGGTCTGGCCGTTCTCAATAGTGTTCCCGCCACTCACGGCGGCTTGGGCTCCTGGGACAGCAGCAAATGCCGAGCCCAGTTCGCGGGCGAACGTCTCGGGCTCTCCCGGCAAGAACGGAATTATGCTCACGACGGCGCCGGGTCGCGTTGTCGATAGAATAATGCGCGCGGCTTCCGCATCAACGTGCCTTGCGCCCGCTTGGCTCGGCGGGACTGAACCAATGATTGGCGGTGCGGGGTGGGAGATCACAACGCGCACCGGCACATTTTGTTTGGACGCTAAGGCGGTCGCCAGCGTAGCGCCCATGACCGCAAGTTGTTGTCTTTGCGTTCCGATAGCGGCCGTATCTTTAGATACCTCTTTCCACAATAATTCTCCCGCCTGGTCACTCATGTCTCTTGATTTTGTTTCTGAATCGAACGCTTCCCACTCCGTAATTCCTTCCATCGCTACGGCAAGCGCTACGATTATCGATCCAGCGAACATCAGTTTCGTTCGGAATTTGAGTTTGTTTCCCTTCTTGCGCTCAGCGTTTACTTCTAGGAGATCCGACCATAGTTCTAGTACTATTCCAAACGCGAGAATGCCCGTCGCTATGAAGAGCGCGACAGCCCACCAATTGGCGTCGCGCTCGAATAGGGCGGCTGCCGTGTTGAGGCTACCAATCCGTTTGTCAATTGACTCCAGCACTCAATCGGCTCGGATGGTGCTCGGGATTTTCACATTTTTACTCGTTACTTTTGCGTTGGGTTCGGCTGTGGCGTTTCTCTTCCTCTTTGTTCGTTTGAGCCGTATGTGATGCTAGTTGTTTCGCCGTCTTCTCGATCTTGGGTCTCTTGCCCTTCGGTGGCTCGACTTCTTCCGGGCGCGTATGAGCGAATCGCTCGAGCGCTTCCTCAAACGGCATGTCGAGATGCAGCGGCGGCTCTAGCTTCCGATCTTTTTCCGTCATGCGATCAGTACCTTGTACGGCAGCGGGCCTTCGGATTGAGCCAAGAGCGCGTTCACGCGCTCGCCCTTCGGAACCTCGCGCCGATTGAAGCGGAAAGTCATCTCGCAAACGTAGGCGTCGAGATGTTTCGGCGACACCCAATGGTGGATGCCGATGATCTGGCGCTTCAAGAGGGCCCAGACGCCTTCAATCGAGTTCGTGTGAACATCGCCCCGAACATACTCGCCGTCGGCGTGGCGCACCGTCTGATGCTGGTACTGCTTACGCAGGCCGAAATAGCCAGTGGCTTCGTCGGTCATGAGTGCGGCGCCGGGTTCGACATGCTGCTTCACCACGGCTTGGAACGTGCCGCTTGTGGTGTCCTCCACCACGCCGGCGCGCAACTCCCCGCCACGCTGAAGCACGCCCATGACGATCGCCTTGCCGACGCTTCCGCGCGTACCAGCCTTGCGCTTGTTGGTGTGCTTGTTCTTCTCCCGGCCGCCGACGAAGGTTTCGTCGACCTCGACGGTCCCCGACAGCCGACCGTTGAACGAGGGCGTCCGAGATGCATGGCGCAGCCGATGCAGCACGAACCACGCCGATTTTTGGGTGATGCCCAGGTCAGTCGCGAGCGTCGTCGAGGCAATACCCTTCGGATGGTTCGTGACCATCCAGATCGCCGCGAACCACGTGCGCAGCGGCAGCTTGGTGTCTTGAAAGATCGTGCCGACGCGGATCGAGAACTTTTCCCGGCAGACGTAGCACTTCCACTGGTTGGTGAGCGTGCCGTCCTTCTTGGACATGCGGCCGATTCGGGCTTCGTCCGTGCTGCCGCAAAGCGGGCAGAACCTGCCATTGGCCCAGCGGATCGCCGTGAAGTGATCCACGGCGTGTTGTTCGGTCGGGAAGGCCGCGAACAACTCGGGAAGCGTTTTGAACGTAGCCAGCACGGGAAAGCCCTCCAATGATCGAAGAATGCCTCAACCCACCCGCTGGGTCAATCACGTATATAGGTCCCGTTGCATGGATGAGAACATCATGAGAACATTGGTACGGATGGCGAAGCGCACCGTCAACAGAACATTACCCACAGTGCCGTCAAATCTGGTAACGTGGCGATCGCCCCTTCGCGGCGCGAGACCCGACCCATGACCGACGATGACTGGCGTGACCTCGAGAGCTGGGAGCGGGTGAAGTGGGCGCGCTCCCAGAGGTATGAAAGCGCCACGGCCGCGGCCGCGGCGCTGGGCATGCTGCAAGGCACTTACCGCTGCTATGAGCGGGGCCCGGATTCGGCCAAGTTCATGCGCCTCGACTACAGACACGCCCGCCTCTTCGCCCGGGAGTTCAAGGTGCGGTGGGAGTGGCTGCTCGAGGGCGACGGGGAGCCGTGGCTGACCAGTCGGCACGAGAGGGCGGAGGTGGCGGAATCTAAGCCGCGTAACCACTTGCGCGAATGGCGCGAGCACTTCGGCCTGACGGTCGCGCAGCTCGCAAGGAAGAGCGGACTGGGCGTGCAGACGATCGACGAACTCGAGGCCGGCGGCGGCGACCTCCCGATGAAGCTGCTCTACGTGCTGGCCGACGCGCTCGGCACCACGGCGGGTCGGATCGCCGACCACGACCCCAACGACCTCGACCCGCAACTCATTGAGGCGGCGACCGCGGTCCCGAAGGACCGGCGCGGGCAGGCGCTCGAGATTCTGAAGACGTTCCGGCGGTACTCGAAGCTGCGGTGAGCGCTTCCAAGCGCCCGGCCGAGAATATTACTTCAAGTACCCATTCTCGCTGGTTGCCGGCGCCGTCGTGACCGCGCGCCAAGCATCGCCACGCCGCCCGGACACCAGAAACGACCCGCCCTGAGCCGATTGCGAGGTCCCTCTACGCGCAGATGACAACCGACCTCGCCGAAGCCCTCGCTTCCGCCGACGCCTGGCGGCGCGCGGCCATGCCTCGCCCGGAAAGGCCCGCTTCCTGAAGGGTCCCGCCGACTCGCCCCTCAGGTGAAAAGGAGTCGGCATGGTTAATAACCCCTTAATTTCGCTGGACATCTCCAGGTTTAGCTGATTTCCATTGCGCCATGTCGGCGATTGGATTTCCAACTCTGGGCCCACGCTTCAGGCGGCTCGCGCCCTTCTTCCTGGCCGGGCCGATCTCTGGGCCGTTGCTGGCCGGAGTGCTGCTGAACTTCAAGGAAGGGCGCCCCGTTCTGGGCACCCTCTACGCGATCCTGCTGGCCGAGGTGACGATCTTCCTGCCACTGATCACCGCCAAGCTTGGCCTCGCGGTGATCTGACGACCCGGCGCGCTATCGTATCGTCAAGAACGGGAGCAGGCGCGCGAACAGCTGACCGCGCGTCTTGACGCCTATCTTTCCGTAGGCGCGTTTGACGTGGGTCCGCACGGTGAGGATCGACTTGCCGAACTGGTCCGCGATCTCGCGGCTCGAGTACCCCTTCAGGAGTTGAACCAGCACCTGGTGTTCTCCGGGGGTCACGCCGAAGATCGTCTCGAGGTCCGGACACTCAATTTCCACGGGCGCGTTGGGGTCGCGCAGAAGCACCGCAACGGGGCTCGCGTCGCCATCGCCGAGGGCGACGATCTCCACGAACATGGCCTCGCCGCCATCCGCGCCGATCACTACGGAACGGGCCGCTCGACGGGCGTCTGCGACGAGCGTCGCCAGTTCGGCGGCAGTCTTGCGGTCGCGCCCGGCGAGGGCGCCATCCCTCAGCGACAGCAGACCGACGCCGTCGAGCACGACGAGGGCGCGCCGATTCGCGACCAGCACGCTGAGATCACGCCCGACGACAAGTCGCGCGATGGCATCCTGCGCAAACCAAAGCGCCGGCGCATCGACGCCATCGCGCCGTACGTTTCCCCCTGGGTACGAAGGACTCAGCCCCACGTCATCGTTCACAACATTAAGCTAGAGCGGATTCCGGTCAGTCGGCATCGTATCCGCAGCTGGTGAAGTAGTTGTCGCACTCTGCCGGTGTGAAGAGGTCGACGACGCGGCCGATGGTGTCCCAGAGGGACGGTACGGTTCGTTCGGC
>JAKAZA010000111.1 GCA_021816155.1 Pseudomonadota bacterium
GAACTGAGCGCGGCGGTGTCGAAGGGACGCTTCAGGCTGGTCTACCAGCCGGTGGTCGAGCTGGCGTCGGGCGCCCTGCATCACCACGAGGTCCTCGTGCGGTTCGGCGCGGAAGGCAGCCCGTTCCCGATGATCCGTATGGCCGAGGAACTCGACCTGATCGAGGCGCTCGATCTCGCCGTCGTCAAGCGGGCGGCGAGCGCCATGGTCAGGTCGCCCCGGTTGCGGCTGGCTGTGAATGTCTCTGGACGGACGATCACCAGCCCGGCTTTTGTCGCTGAGATCCGGAAGCTGACGAGCTCACGGGGCGAACTTGCCGGTCGGCTGATGTTCGAAGTGACCGAGAGCGCGGCGATCGACGACCTTCCCCTGGCCGACCGGCATATCCAGGCGTTGCGAAGCCTCGGCTGCCAGGTGTGCCTCGACGATTTCGGCGCCGGCGCCGCCTCGCTCGCCTACCTGCAGCAGCTTACCCTCGACTTCGTGAAGATCGACGGGCGCTACGTTCGGGAACTGCAGCATGGCGGCCGGGAGAGCACGTTCCTGCGTCACCTGGTGCGCATGTGCCGCGAGTTGAACGTGCGGACCGTCGCCGAAATGGTCGAAACGCAAGAGGTCGAGGCGGCGGCCCGCCGGTTGGGCTTCGACTTCGGCCAGGGGTGGCTCTACGGCGCCGCCGCCGACCCCCCGTCGGACCCGGCGCGGCGCATTTCGCCGGTCGCCCGCCGCGTCGGCGAGATGGAGACCTGGGCCTGACCCGGGCGGCGCGTTTTCCACTTCGCCGCGAATCAGACGGCCGCTAGGCCCCCGCCTTCCCGATGACGGAGGCGTCCATGGGCTTCATGCTGAGCGAGCGTTCGCTGTCGTTCGTCACCCGCGTCGATCCGCGACTGGTCGCGGTGGCGCGGCGCGCGATCACGCTATCGGACCAGGATTTCGGCTTCACCGAACCGCAGAGCCGAACCGTGGCGGAGGAGGCGGCGCTGGTCGAGCGCGGCGTCAGCCACACGCTGAGGAGCCACCACATCATCGACTGCGAAGGCCCAGGGCGCTGGGCCGCGCCGGGCTGCTCCGGCGCGATCGACTGCGTACCGTGGGACGGCCGGGCCTTCGTGTGGGAATGGCCGCGCATCTATCCGATCGCGGCGGCGATGCGGGCGGCCAGCGACGCACTCGCGACGCCGATCACCTGGGGCGGAGTCTGGGACCGGCTGATGAGCGAATACGGCGCCAGCGCGTCCGACATCGCCGCCGCGGAGCAGGCCTACGCCGCCCGCCAGCGCGCGGTCGGCGACCATCGCGTGCTCCTGGACGGGCCGCATTTCGAACTCGGACGCAACAACTGACCTCTCGTTCGCCGTCGGCCGCCTGGAACCAAACCAACGCCTTCGGCGTCTTTCCCGAGCGCTGGGGGAAAGTTGCAAGAGGCTTGATCTCCCATGAGGAAGCTACTGCTCGCCGCGGCGGCGATCGCGGCAATCGGGTCCGGCGCCGGACCCGCCAGCGCGGCCGTCAGGGTCGGAACGCTGTCGTGCCGGGAAGCCGGCGGCTGGGGGATGATCCTGGGCTCCACGCGCCGCCTCCACTGCATCTACCAAGGCGCGGACCATGATGAGCGCTACGTCGGCGACATTTCGAAGATCGGCGTCGACATGGGCTACCAGGGCGCCGCCAGGGTCGTCTGGGAGGTGTTCGCGCCGACCGACCGCATAGGTCCGGGCGCGCTTGCGGGCCACTACGGCGGCGTTACGGCCAACGCGGCGGTGGGCGTCGGCCTCGGCGCCAACGTGCTCGTCGGCGGGTCCGACCGCACGATCACGCTGCAGCCGGTCAGCATCGAGGGTGCGACCGGCCTCGATGTGGCGGCCGGCATCGGCGGCGTGACGCTTCACTACCGCTCGCGCTACGACTGACGGCTTCGGGCGTGCGCGCGACAGGCGCTGGCGCTATCCCGCGCCCGTCGCGCGCTGGAAGCTCTCGACCAGCGAGGCGGCGACGAGCCGCCAGCCGTCGACCAGCACGAAGAAGATGAGCTTGAACGGCAGGCTGACCACCACCGGCGGCAGCATCATCATGCCCATGCTCATCAGCACGCTCGCCACCACGAGGTCGATCACGAGGAACGGCACGAACAGCAGGAAGCCGATCTCGAATGCGCGCTTCAGCTCCGAGATCATGAAGGCGGGCGTCACCACCTGCAGGGGCGTGTCGATCGCGCGCTGCGGCTGTGGGGTCTTGGACAGGCGCATGAAGAGGCCGAGGTCGTTGCGGTCGACCTGGGAGAGCATGAACCCTTTGATCGGCTGGGCGGCCGCGCCGAACGCCTGGGGCAGCTCCATCTTGTGGTCGAGCAGCGGCTTGACGCCCGCATCGTAGGACGCTTGCAGCGTCGGGCCCATCACGATCGCCGTAAGGAAGAGCGACAGGCTGATCAGCACCGCATTGGGAGGCGTCTGCTGCAGGCCCAGCGCCTGGCGCAGCAGCGACAGCACCACCACGATCCGCACGAACGAGGTGGTCATGATCACGATCGACGGCGCCAGCGAGAGCACCGTGATCAGGCCGATCAGCTGGACGACGCGATCGGTCAGGCCGGCGCCGCTGCCGAGGTTGATGTTGACGGCCTGCGCCAGCGCGATCGTCGGCCACACGAGGCTCAGAGCCGTGGCCGCCAGCGAGATCAGCGCGGCCCGGCGCAATTCGGCGCGTGTCGGGCTGTGGATCAGCTTGGCGAGCAGGGAGAGGACGCGGCGGGTCATGCGGCGGGCTCGGCGCGCTTCGCCAACGCCGGCGTTTCGGCGATCAGCCGGCCCTCGCCCAGCAGCAGCAGCCTTTCAGCCCCATCGAGCCGAACCAGCACCAGCCGCCGCGCCGGATCGAGCGTAAGGCTCTCGACGATCGCGAGCCGCCGCTCGGTCTTCGTCCGCTGCACCTGGACCAGCCACTCCGGGCCGAAGCGCCGCAGCCCCCAAGCCGCCGCGCCGATCAGGCCCAGAACGAAGAGGAGCGCGAAGAAGATTCTGGCGTACTCAGCGATGGCCATTGCGTCGCGCCGGGTTGGGACGGGCCCACCGATGCCCCGCCAGGCGTTAAGGACAGATTAACCCTGTCTGTTAACCCGCGGCGGGCAGCACCGTCGCCTCGACCGTGGCGTCGGGGTCGCGGCGGCGGGTCGACCAGTGGGCGATGGTGGCGAGCAGCTCGGCCGGGTTCATCGGCTTGCCGAGATGGCCGTCCATGCCGGCCTCGACGCAGCGGGCGATTTGCTCGGGCAGCACGTTGGCGGTCATGGCGACAATGGGCGTGGTGTCGGCCGCGGCGGTGCCCAGCGCACGGATGCGCCGAGTCGCGGTGAGACCGTCCATGACCGGCATCTGCACGTCCATCAGGACGAGATCGTAGACGCCGTCCCGGAACGCAGCGATGGCCGCGACGCCATCCTCGGCGGTGTCGATCTCGATGTCGAACGGCGCCAGCACGGTCTTCACCAGCTCCCGGTTGACCGCGACGTCCTCGACGAGCAGCAGCCGCACCGGTCGGCTCAGCTCGGCTGCGGAGTCGGGCTCAGCCTTCGGCTCGAGCGCGGAGGCCGTGGGCAGCTGAAGCTCGAACCAGAACGTCGATCCGCCGCCCTCTACGCTGGTGAGGCCGATCCGTCCGCCCATCAGCTCGATGATGCGCTTGCAGATGGCGAGTCCGAGGCCCGTGCCCCCGAAGCGGCGCGAGACCGAGACGTCGGCCTGCGTGAAGCGCTCGAAGAGACTGGCCGCCTGGCTCGCCGCTATCCCGACTCCGGTGTCGACGACTTCGGTGCGTAGCCGGGCCATGCCCTCGCCCTCGCCGGTCCAGCCGAGCCTCAGGGTGACGCTGCCCTTGGCGGTGAACTTCACGGCGTTGGAGATCAGGTTCAGCATCACCTGGCGCAGACGCTTGGCGTCGCCCGTGAGCAGCCCCTCCCCCGCCACTTCCGCCGTCAGCGCGAGGCCCTTCGCCGCGGCCTGCCCCGACAGGAGGTCGACCACGCCCTCAGCCTCGCCTCGCGGATCGAATGGCGCAGGGTCGAGCTCGACGGCGCCGGCCTCGAGCCGCGAGAAGTCGAGCACGTCGTTGACGAGCGCGAGCAGGGTATCGCTGGCGTTGCTGATGAGACGGGCGTGGCGTGCGTCCTGGCCCTCGAGGCGCGGGGAATCCCTGAGCAGCCCGGCGAAGCCGATGATCGCGTTGAGCGGGGTCCGCAACTCGTGCGTCATGTTGGCGAGGAAGTCCGACTTGGCCGCCGCGGCGGCCTCGGCCGCCTGGCGGGCGGCGATCAGCTCGGCCTCGAGCTGCTTGCGCTGCTGGACGACGCGGGCGACGCTCACCACCTGGGGTGGGTTGACCCCCTGCTCGGGTCCGACCACGTTGAAGCTCGTCTCCACCCAGAGGCTCGCGCCGTCGGCCCGGATCACGCGGTACTCGGCGGTCGCGCGCGGCTTGACCGCAAGCTCCCGCGTCAGCGCCACCAGCTTGTCGCAGTCTTCGGGATGGACGTAGCCGTAGATCGGCATCTCGTAGAGCTGCTCGAGCGGATAGCCCAACGCACGCTCGATCGACGGCGACATGTAGAGTCGCTTGCCCGTCGCGTCGGCGAGCGTGATTACGTCGGTGATGTTGTCGGCCAGTAACCGGTAGAGCGCCTCGCTGCGCTCGACTTCAACCTTGGCCTCGCGGTAGTTGCGCCGAGCCTTCATCATTCGCGCCACGCCGTCGCCGGCGAACACGAACGCGACCAGGAGAGTCGCCACGAGCGGGGCGATCTGGAGCGAGGCCGGATGCGGCGCGAGCAGGACGACCGCCAAGATGACCGCGGCGGGCGCCGCACCCCCCACGACGATGCCAAGCGCCGACTGATGGGCGTGAGTCTGCGCGAAGAAGACCACGGCGAGCCAGACCACCACGGCGCATAGCATGGCGGCTAGCGCGCCGGTCTCCCAGGCGAGGGCGCCGAGCACAACCCAGGCGAGACCCGACACGCCCATTATGCACACATGGCAGAGCCGTGTGCGCCAGCCTACGCCACGGCCCAGGTACTGCCGGCGCGTCACGAACCACGCCGCCCCCTCCAGCGCCAGGGTGACGCAGCCCCAGGCGAGGCATGTCGTCCAGGGGAGCACCATCGCGAAGATGGCGGCGGTGGCGGCGTTGATCGCCACGCGCGGCCAGAAGCCGGCGTGCGCGTTCGCAGCGAGCTCGTCGAGCCCGTCGTCGAGGATGGCCGTGAGGTGGTCTGGCTTCATCACGTCGAGCAGACCGTAAGGCGCCGACCTTGCACCGCGGTTACTCGCGCCATGGGTGCGACGATGCGTCCACCGATCATGGTTAAGTCGCGATTAACCCTGTTGGTCCAGCGTTTCGCGGCCATGACTCTCGACGACATCCCTGTCTTCGCGATGCTGAAGGCGCGGCTCGGCTACCTGGCCGACCGGCAGCAGGTGATCGCGCAGAATGTCGCCAACTCCGACACCCCAGGCTACACGCCGAAGGATCTTAAGCCCTTCGTGGTGCCTGGCGGCGGCGGCGTGGGCGTGATCGCGCCGATCGCCGTGGCGCTCACGTCGCCGATGCACCTTTCGCCGCCCAGCGTGACCGGCCACGGCGACCAGCCCGTCGCCGCCCCGGACTCAGAGACCACGCTCAACGGCAATTCGGTGGTGCTCGAGGACGAGATGATCCGGATGACCGAGGCGCGCACCAACTACGACGCCGCCATCGGCTTCTACGAGCAGGCGCTGAACATGATTCAGACCGCCGCCAAGGAACCGCCCTGAGGAGTCCTAAGCCATGGCAGATTCACTCCCCCCCACCACAGCCGCCGCCGCCATCGCCTCATCGGGGCTGCAGGCGCAGCAAGCGCGCATGCGGGTCATCGCCGAGAACTTGGCCAACGCGGACTCGACCGCGCAGACCCCGGGCGGCGCCCCCTATCGCCGACAGGTGCCGGTCTTCACCCCCAAGGCCGTGGCCGGAGGTGGCGAAGGCGTCGTCATGAGCCGCGTCGTGCCCGACCAGACGCCCTTCGGCAGCGAGTACGCGCCTGGCAATCCCGGCGCCGACCCCAAGGGCTACGTGCAGCTGCCGAACGTCAATCTCCTGATGGAGGCGCTGGACATGCAGGAAGCCCAGCGCGCCTACCAGGCCAACCTGAACGTAATCGCGACGGCCACCGAGATGGACCAGTCGACGATTCTCCTGATCAAGAAGTGAGATAGACGATGGTCGCGCCCCTGATCGCCGCGCGCGCCTACGCCGCGGTCCAGAACATCGGCGGACCCGACGTCGGCGGGTCGGCGGTCGGCCAGGCCGCCGGCGCGGACTTCGGGCAGATGGTGAACAGCGCCATCAGCCAGGCGGTCAGCGACTCGCGACACGCCGAAGCGGTGATGACCGCGCAGGTGCAGGGCAAGGCGAACCTCATCGACGTCGCCACCGCCATCTCCTCAGCCCAGACGAGCCTCGACACCATGGTCGCGGTGCGCGACCAGATGATCGCGTCCTACCAGCAGATCATGAACATGCAGATCTGACGGCCCGGTCCTGTCGCCGGCCCGCGCGCCCCGCCGCGCCGCCGCCGACCTGAACGCGGGACAACGGCGCGCTCAGGCGCCGATCAGGCGCGATGTTGTCTTCTCCCGATCAACGTCGCTGACACCTCCCGGCGACGTCGGATGTCGCAAGGGGCCTCCCTCGCCCGACGCTCCTGGCTCCTTCGTCGGGCGTCCCTTGCCGGCCACCCCCTCCCGCCTCGCGGGAGGGGGTGCTACGGCTTTTGGCGTGGCCGCGCCGATCATTGAGCTCAGGAACGTCGTCAAGCGCTACGGCCATGTCGCGGCGGTCGACGGCCTGACGCTGACGCTCGCCCCGGGCGGCTTCACCGCGCTGCTGGGCGGGTCCGGCTCGGGCAAGACGACCGCGCTGAAAATGATCAATGGGCTCGTCGCGCCCGACTCCGGCGAAGTCCGCGTCGAGGGCGCGGCCGTCCAGGGCGCGTCGGCGGCGCTGCTGCGCCGGCGCATCGGTTACGTCTTTCAGGAGGTCGGCCTCTTTCCCCACATGACCGTGGCCGAGAACATCGCCGTCGGCCCGAAGCTCGCAGGCTGGGCAAGGCCGCGGATCGAAGCGCGCATCCTGGAGCTTCTGACGCTGGTCGACCTGCCTGCCGACGTCGCCCGGCGCCTGCCGGCGGCGCTTTCCGGGGGCCAGCGGCAGCGCGTCGGCGTTGCGCGCGCGTTGGCCGCACGGCCGCGGATCATGCTGATGGACGAGCCGTTCGGCGCGCTCGACCCGGTGACGCGCGACACACTTGGCCGCGAATATCGCGCCCTGCACGAGCAACTCGGCCTCACGACGCTCATGGTCACCCATGACGTGTGGGAGGCGCTGCTGCTCGCCGATCGCATCGTGGTGATGGACCACGGCCGGGTGCTGGCCGACGCCACGCCGGCCGCGCTCATTGCAGGCCATGACGACCCGCGCGTCGCCGCGCTGATGGAGACCCCGCGGCGACAGGCCGAGCGGGTGCGTGCAATGGCCGAGGTCGCGCGTTGACGGGCGCGCGGGTCGCCGCCGCATGGGCGCTGCTGCCCGGCTACCTCGGCCAGCATGTGCTGCTCAGCGCCTCGGCGCTCGCCCTCGGCGTCGCCATTAGCCTGCCGCTCGCGGTCGCATCGAGCCGCAGCGCCGCCGTGCGCTGGCCAGCGCTGCTGCTGGCGAGCCTCGTGCAGACGATCCCCAGCCTCGCCCTGCTCGCCCTGTTCTATCCGCTGCTGCTGGCCCTCTCGGCCCTCAGCGCGGGGCTGATCGGGCGCGGCTTTTCCGCGCTCGGCTTCCTGCCCTCGCTGCTCGCGCTCACGCTCTACTCGATGCTGCCGATCCTGCGGAACGGCGTCGCGGGACTGGGTGGCGTCGATCCTGCCGTGGTGGAAGCCGCGCGCGGCATGGGCATGACCGACCGACAACGCCTGCTGCAGGTCGAGCTCCCGCTCGCCGCGCCGGTCATCATGGCCGGCGTCCGCACGGCCGCGGTCTGGACCATCGGTGCGGCCACCCTGGCCACACCCGTCGGCCAGACGTCGCTCGGCAACTACATCTTCTCCGGCCTACAGACCGAAGACTGGGTGTTCGTGCTCTTCGGCTGTGCAGCCTCGGCCGGCCTCGCGCTATCGGCCGATCAGCTGCTCGGCCTCATCGAGCGCGGCCTGGCGACCCGCTCGCGAGTCCGCCTGATCGCCGGCGCCGCCGGGCTCGCCGCTGGAACGCTCACCGCCCTCGCCCCGCTCGCGCCGGCCGCGCTTGGCGACGCCCAGGCCCACTACGTGGTCGGCGCCAAGAACTTCTCCGAGCAGTACATCCTGGCCGACCTGATCGCGGACCGCCTTCGCCGCGCCGGCGCCGCCGTCCAGACCCGCCAGGATCTCGGCTCGACCTTCGCCTACCACGCCCTCCAGGACGGCGAGATCGACACCTATGTCGACTATTCCGGGACGCTCTGGGCCGACATCCTTAAGCGGACCGACAATCCGGGACGCCAAAAGGCGCTCGATATCCTGACCCAAACGCTCAGGGCGCGAGACGGCGTGGTCGTGCTGGGCTCGCTTGGATTCGAGAACGCCTACGCGCTCGCCATGCGCCGCAGCGAGGCCCACGCGCTGCACATCCGCACCCTCGCCGACCTCGCCGCGCGCGCCGGCCGGCTCGCCTTCGGCGCCGACCTCGAGTTCCTCTCCCGGCCCGAGTGGACTGCGGTCCAGCGCGCCTACGGGCTGAAGTTCAAGAGCGAGACCCAATACCAGCCGACGTTCATGTACCGGGCGCTGGCCTCAGGGCGGGTCGATGTCATCTCAGCGTTCTCGTCGGACGGCCGGATCGCCGCCGACGACCTCGTGGTGCTCCAGGACCCCCTCCACGCCCTGCCGCCTTACGACGCAGTACTGCTCGTCGCGCCGAAGGACGCGAACGACCAGCGCCTCCTCTCCGTCCTGCGTCCGCTGGTCGGCCGGATCCCGGTCGAGGCCATGCGCGAGGCCAACCTCAGCGTCGACCGCGACCATGACAAGCTTACACCGGCTGAGGCCGCCGCGGCGCTGGAACGCAAGCTGGGCCTGTGACGCGGCCGCACGAAAGACTCCGTTAACCATACTCGGCCGATCCTTTCGGCACGCGATTTCCCCCCATCGGAGGCGTGCGCATGAACGGCGCCGAGGTTCTCGACATCGGCCGCGACGCCATCTGGTTGACCATCCAGCTCTGCGCGCCGGCGTTGATCGTGGCGCTGGTGGTGGGCGTGGTGATCGGGCTGCTGCAGGCGCTCACTCAGATCCAGGAAGCGACGCTGGTCTACGCGCCGAAGATCGTCGCGGTCTTCATCTCGCTGCTGATCTTCCTCCCGCTGATGGGCGCGCTGCTGTCGACCTTCATGCGCCACATCGCCGACCGCATCTCGGCGATCTAACGGGGCCGGAACCGGACCCTCGTGGAACACTACGCCACCGCCCAGCAGGTCTTCGGGGGCGGGCTCGTCTTCGCCCGCATCGGATCGATGATCATGACCATGCCGGGTCTCGGTGACATGCCGACCCCCGTCCGGGCCCGCCTCGCCTTCGCGCTGCTGATGTGCCTGGTGGTGACGCCCGTGGTCCTCCCCGCTCTGCCCGCGATCCCGGACGATCTCGGCGGCATGATCGGCCTGATGCTGCGCGAGGTGCTCATCGGGCTCGCCATCGGCGCAGTGCTGCGCACGTTCCTGGCGGCGATGACCATCGCCGGCGAGGTCATTTCGATCTCGACGACACTCTCGTTCGCCCAGACCGCCGACCCGACCCAGAGCCAGCAGAGCAGCACCCTCGCCACGTTCCTGTCGTTGCTGGCAGTCGCGTTGATCATGGCGACCAACCTGCACCACCTGTTCATCGCCGCGATGGTGCATTCCTACGAACTGTTCCCCTTCAGCCGGACGCCGCCCACGGGGGACTTCGCGACGCTCGAGATTCGCACGGTGGCCAGCGCCTTCACGCTCGGCATCCAGCTCAGCGGGCCCATCCTGGTCTTCTCGCTGATCTTCAACCTGGCGATCGGCCTCGTCGGGCGCGCGATGCCCCAGTTCCAGATATTCTTCGCCGCGACCCCGCTGCAGGTGCTCCTGGGACTCTCCATCTTCGCCCTCAGCCTCGGGCTGATGGGCTCGTACTGGCTCGGTCGCTACCGCGACGTGCTGGCGACGTTCGGCTAGGGGCGAGGCATGGCGGAAGATCCTGCCTCACGCACAGAGGAGGCGACCCCACACCGGCTCGAGGAGGCCCGGAAGAAGGGCGACGTAGCCAAGTCGATGGAGCTGGCGCAAGCCGCATCGCTCGCCGGCGCCTTCGCGGCGGTCGCCATCGGCGGCGGCTGGATGGCGCGCAACCTCGCTCAGCAGCTCACCCCGTTCATCGCCCATCCCGACACAATTCACCTGGACGGCGCCGCCGGCATGGCCGTGAGCTGGCGAGCCCTCGCCGCAGCCGCGCCGCCCCTCGTCGCCGTCCTCGGCGCCACGGTGGCGGCCGGCATCGGCGGCCACGTGGTCCAGCACGGCTTCCTGTTCACGCCCTCGAAGCTGGCGTTCGACCCGTCCCGCATCTCGCTCGCCCAGGGATTCAGCCGGCTGTTCGGCATCGACGGACTGGCGAATTTCGTCCGCTCGCTTCTCAAGATCACGCTGGTGAGCGCGGTCGCATGGTGGGCGGTCGCACCGCATGCAGCCGAGGCCCCGCAGCTTGTGGGCTTCTCGCCGCGGGAGCTGCTCGGCTACAGCGCGATGCTCATCCGAAGCCTGATGTTCTCCGTCATCGCGCTGCTCGCCGTCGGCGGGATCATCGACTTCATCTGGCAGCGCCAGCGTTTCCTGCAGCGGATGCGCATGAGCAAGGAAGAGCTCAAGGAAGACCTGCGCCAGAGCGACGGGGATCCGCACATCAAGGCCCGCCAGCGCCAGATCCGCATGCAGCGCGCCCGCCAGCGCATGATCCAGAAGGTGCCTCAGGCCACCGTAGTGGTCGCCAACCCGACCCACTTCGCCATCGCCCTGCGCTACGAGCAGGGCAAGACGCCGGCCCCCGAATGCGTCGCCAAGGGCGTCGACGAGATCGCGCTCAAGATCCGCGAGGTGGCGGAGGCCCACGGAGTGCCGGTGGTGGAGGACCCGCCGCTCGCCCGGGCCCTCTACGCAGCCGTTGAGGTCGACCAGATCATCCCGACCCAGCACTATGAGGCTGTCGCCAAGATCATCGGCTTCATCCTGGCCGGCCGTCGAGGCGAACGGCGGGCGCGAGCGTGAGGTCGCGCCGAGGCGTCGGGACGGACCGCTGGCGACGGCGGGCGCCACGCCAGCGCCACGGACGGCGGCGTATGATTCGCGACTGATTCGACCTTGAGCAGCGGAGGCGCGCACATGGCGACAGGCGAGGTCGGCGTACGGACCGGCGGGAGTCGCGGCGGGCTGCTGGCCGCCGCCGCCGCCGGGCTCTTCTTCCTGGCCGCGCTGCTAGCCGCCGCGCCGGCCCTCTACGGCGGGCCGCAACGGGTCACCGCGATCGGCCTGCTGGGCGTGATCGGCGTGCTGGCCATCGTCGCCCTGCCCGCCCTTCGCCGCCGCGTCCCGGCCGCCCACGCCGCCGCGGCGCCCGAAATCGGCCGCCTGGTCGCGATCCTCGCCGAGCCCGCGGCCCTCATCGCGCCGGACGGCGAGGTGGACGCGGCCAACGACGCCTGGCGCACGGCGGTCGGCCCGCATTCGCGGCTGCAGAAGAGCCCGCTCGCCGGAGCGCCCGGCCTGTTGCGTATCGCCGCTCACGACGGTCGCGCCAGCGCGGAGGTGGAGCTGGCCGGCGAGAGCCGCCGCGTGCACGCCCATCGGCTCGAGGATGGCCGCTTCCTGGTCCGCGTCGGCCAGCCGCGGCAAGCGCCGGCGCCGACCGTCGAAGCCCCGTCTTCTCCCGCCACGGCCCAGGCGGGCGCCGGGGCGCCGGCCAGTCTCGACGCCTTCGCCGCAGCCTCACCCTTCGGCGCGGCGCTGATCGAAGGCGAGGACCCGTTCGAGGGCGCTATCGTCGAGGTCAACGCCGCCTGGGCCGCCGTCGCCGGCGGCGCCGCGCCGCAGGGCCATCGCCTCGCGGAGTTCCTCACCGACGAAAGCCTCGGGGACGCCCGACGCAGCCTCGCCGCCGGCGGCGTCGGCCCCTTCGAGGTGGTCCCGGCCGCGCAGCCGAAGCGCGTCGCCCATCTCTACGTCGGCCGCCTCACGGGCCGCTCGGTCGCCTACCTCGTCGACGTGACCGAGCAGAAGCAGATGCAGGCCCAGCTCGCCCAGTCCAACAAGATGCAGGCGGTCGGCCAGCTCGCAGGCGGCGTCGCGCACGACTTCAACAACCTGCTGACCGCGATCCTGATGAACCTCTCCGAGCTGGAGCAGCGCCACCCTCTCGGCGATCCCAGTTTCGAGGGCCTGGCGCGGATCCGCGAGAACGTGCTGCGCGCCGCCGGCGTCGCGGGCCAACTGCTCACCTTCTCGCGCAAGGCCACCGTGCAGCGCGAGACGCTGGACGTGGGCGAGCTGATCAGCAACGTCACGGTGATGCTGCGCCGCCTGCTCCCCGAGAGCATCGGCCTCGACACCGACTACGGCCGCAATCTTCCGCACGTGCGCGCCGACCGCCAGCTGCTCGAGAACGCGGTGATGAACCTCGTGGTCAACGCGCGCGACGCCATGAGAGGCAGCGGCAGCGGGGGCGCGATCCATGTGCGCGTCGCGCGACTCGCCGAGGCCGAGGCCGTCGAGCTCGGCTACGGCGGCGCGCCGATGGACGAGATGGCCCT
>JAKAZA010000112.1 GCA_021816155.1 Pseudomonadota bacterium
CGGCTACAGCTGAGTGTCGCGTTCATCGTCGGCGAGTACTTCAAGGGCGAAGGTGGTCGTATCCTCGACGAGGAGGGCTTCTTCGACACCGGCGACGTCGCCACGATCGACGAGCTTGGCTACATGCAGATCACCGACCGCGCCAAGGACGTGATCAAGTCCGGCGGCGAATGGATCAGCTCGATCGAGATCGAGAACCTTGCGGCAGGCCATCCGAAAGCGCTGATCGCGGCGGTGATCGGCGTCGCCCACCCGAAGTGGGACGAGCGCCCCCTGTTGCTCGTCAAGCTCAGGGAGGGCGAGAGCGCGACCCGTGAGGAGTTCCTCGAGTTCCTCGAGGGCAAGATCGCCCGCTGGTGGATGCCCGACGACGTGGTGTTCGTCGAGGACATCCCGCTCGGCGCCACTGGCAAGATCGACAAGAAGCTGATCCGGCAGGGCTTCGCCGGCTACGTGCTGCCGACAGCGGAGCCGCAGATCGCCTGACGTCCCGGACGGCGCGGGCCGGAACCGGCCGCGCCGGGTCGGCGTTTTTTGGGCATGGCCGACGATATCGCGTCGGCAGGCCCCGCATCGCGGCGGGGCTCCTGAAGCCTTTGCCCAAGGATGACGCCATGTCGCTCAAGCTATCGACGCCCATGCTTTGCGGATCCATCGCCGGCGCGGTGCTCGCGCTGGGCGCTGCACTGTCGGCGAGCGCGCAGCCGGGACCGGACTACGGCGCCGACACGAAGGCATGGGGCGGCGCGCCATACCCCGCGGCCGGGTATGGAAGCAAAGTGGGGGGCGTGACGGTCTACGCCACTCCGCATCACGAGCGGTCGTTCTTCGGCGCCCCGATCGACGTGGTGACCGCCTCGCGCGTCGTACCGATCGGCGACCTGAACCTCTCGACACGCTGGGGCGTCGATGAACTGCGCCAGCGGGTCCAGACCGCGGCTTACGACGCCTGCCAGCAGCTCGACACCACGCCCGGGCTCGCGCCGGTGGGCGGCGCCGACGACGTCGACTGCGAGCATCGCGCGGTGGAGCAGGCGATGGCCCAGGCCCCGGTTCCCTGGCAGCCCGCGTACTAGTCCGGGGACGACCGCTCAGGCGAGGTGGTATTCCGCCTCGAGCTCGGCCGCGCCATCGGTGACGACGCGGCCCTGCCGCACCAGCTGGATCATGTGGGCGTGCACCGAGCGCGCGGCGGCTGGATAGAGCCGCGCGTCGGTGCCGACATACATGGCCGGCACCATGTCGCGGATTCGCGACCGACCGGCGCCGAGCTGGGCGAGGATCTGGCGCTCGCGGTCGAGCCTATGGGCGCGGTACGCGTCGATGAACGGCCCCGGCGAGGTGATCGGCGGGCCGTGGGTCGGCCACAGCACGGCGAAGTTCCGCTGCTGGATGACGTCGAGGCTGGCGAGGTAGGCGGCCATGTCGCCGTCGGGCGGGGTCACCACCGTGGTCGACCAGCCCATGATGTGGTCGCCAGTGAAGCAGGCGTTCTCCTCGGCGAGCGCGTAGCAGATGTGGTTGGACGTGTGGCCGGGCGTCGGGATCGCCTCGAATGTCCAGCCGTGCCCGGATATCACCGCGCCGCCGCAGACCGAGACGTCGGGTTCGAAGCGGTCGGCGCCCGCCTCGGTGCGCACGCTGTCCTCCACGATCGGCGCCTTGACCGCGCAGCCATAGACGACGGCCCCTGTGGCCGCGGCCAGCGGCCTGGCGAGCGGCGAGTGGTCGAGGTGGTGGTGGGTGATCAGGATGTGGCTGATCCGTTCGCCGTGGGTGGCGTCGAGTATCGCCTGGAGGTGCTCCGGCTGATCGGGCCCAGGATCGATCACCGCGACGCCGTCGCCGCGGCCCACGATGTACGTGCCGGTGCCGGTGAAGGTGAACGGGCCCGGGTTGTTGGCGATCACGCGCCGGATCAGCGGCGACACCTGATCCACCGCGCCGTACTCGAACTTGATGTCGCGCACGAAGGGGATCATCCGGCTCAGGCCCCCAGGACGGGCGCGAGATCGTAGCCGGCGTCCGCCGCGAGCCGCACCAGCTCGGCGCGGTCGCGCCCGTTGGCCGCCTCGCCGAGCGCCCATGTCATGATCGAGCGCGTGCCGGAACGGCAGAAGGCGAGCACCGGGCCGCTGGCCGCCGCGACCGCACCGGCCTGCGCCGCAGCCTGCTCCGCCGTCGGGCGCCCCGCGACCGGGATGTGCAGGTAGTCGGCGCCGGCCCCGCGCGCGGCGGCCTCGATCGCCGCGCCCGGCGGCTGGTCGGGCGTTTCGCCGTCGGGTCGGTTGTTGATGATCAGACGGCAGCCCGCGGCGACGGCGGCGCGCGCCTCTTCGGGCGTGATCTGAGGGCTGACCTGGAAAGTTGGAGTCACCTGGCGGAACTGGGACATCGTATCCTTTCGAGTGGGCCGCGGGGACGGCCTTCGTTGACATCATCGGGGCTGGATGAGAGGTGCGCAAGCGATGCTGCGCTTCCTCGTCCGTCGGCTGGTGGTGGCGATCCCCACGTTGTTCCTGGTGATCACCGCGGCGTTCTTCATGATGCGAGCGGCGCCCGGCAACCCGTTTTCCACCGACCGCAAGCTGCAGCCCGAGATCGAGAAGAACATCGAGGCCAAGTACGGCATGGATAAGCCGCTGCTAGTCCAGTACGTCACCTACCTCGGCGGCGTGCTGCACGGCGATTTCGGCCCGTCGCTCAAGTACCGCGACAAGAGCGTGCTGGAGATAATCGAGGAGAACTATCCGGTCAGCCTCACGATCGGCCTCTCGGCCTTCGCCATCGCCGTCCTCGGGGGCGTGAGCCTGGGGGTCATCGCCGCGCTGCGGCAGAACGGGCCGGCCGACTACACGACCATGGCCATCGCCATCGTGGGCGTCTGCATACCGAGCTTCGTCACCGCGCCGCTCTTGCAGCTCGCCCTGGGCAGCCAGCTCGGATGGCTTCCGATCGGGAGCTGGAACGGCGGCGCCCTGCCGAATCTCGTCATGCCGGTCACGGTGCTCGCCCTGCCGCAGGTGGCCGTCATCTCGCGCCTCACCCGCGCCGGAATGATCGAGGTCCTACGCTCGAATTACGTCCGCACGGCCCGCGCCAAGGGTCTGCCGGAATTCACCATCGTCACCAAGCACGCGCTGCGCGCCGCGGTGCTGCCGCTGGTCAGCTACCTCGGCCCCGCGTTCGCCGGACTCATCACGGGCTCGCTGGTCGTCGAGCGCATCTTCGGCCTGCCCGGTCTGGGAAAGTTCTTCGTCACCAGCGCGCTGCAGCGCGACTACACCGTGGTGATGGGCATGGTGATCTTTTTCGCGACGCTGATCCTGGCGCTGAACCTCCTGGCCGACATCCTCTACGCGCTCCTGGATCCCCGGGTGCGCCTCGCATGAACGTCATCCTCGCGCCCGGGCCGCCGCGGAACGCCGCGCTGATGGAGCGCGCCGTCAAGGGCCGCAGCCTCTGGGACGACGCTCGCCGGCGCCTCCTGCGCAACCGGGCGGCGGTGGCCAGCATGATGGTGCTGGGACTGCTCGTCCTGGCCGCGCTGGTCGGCCCCCTGCTCGTTCCGTACGCCTACGATCAGATCAACAAGAACGATGTCCTGGCGCCGCCCCTGGCCGCCGGCCACCTGCTGGGCGCCGACTCGCTGGGGCGCGACCTCCTGGCGCGGCTTCTCACGGGGCTCGGCGTCTCGCTGGCGATCGGCGCGGTCGCCACGACCGTCTCGCTGGTGATCGGCGTGGCCTGGGGCGCAACCGCCGGCTATCTCGGCGGCGTGGTCGACGAGGTGATGATGCGCATCGTCGATGTACTCTACTCGTTGCCCTACATCTTCTTCGTTATCCTGCTGATGGTGACGTTCGGCTCCAACTTCATCCTGCTGTTCGTCGCCATCGGCGCGGTGGAATGGCTGACGATGGCGCGTATCGTCCGCGGCCAGACGCTCTCGCTGAAGCAGAAGGAGTTCATCGAAGCGGCGCGCGCCGCGGGGCTGACGCGCTTTGCGATCATCGCGCGCCACATCGTGCCCAACCTGCTGGGGCCGGTGGTCGTGTACGTCACGCTCACCATTCCCGGCGTGATCCTGGCCGAGAGCTTCCTCTCGTTCCTGGGACTCGGCATTCAGCCGCCGATGGCCTCGCTGGGAACCCTGATCAACACCGGCGCGCAGGACATGGAGCTGGCGCCGTGGCTGCTGGTCTTCCCGGCTCTGACGATGATCGCCACGCTGATGTGCTTCAATTTCATCGGCGACGGCCTAAGAGACGCGATCGATCCGAAGGATCGCTGAGGCGCCTCACCGGTCCCGTTCGGCGCGCACGGCCCAAGGGCCGCCCTTTTTCGGGGTCCTGCGCTCGCGCGGACGGACGCACCGCGACACAGGTCTCAGAGATCGAACAGCGCGGGGTCGCCGCCCTGCGCGGCGGTGTTCACGCTGACCACGCGCTCGACGGCGAAACGCGTCAGCGCCCACGGTCCGCCGGCCTTGGGACCGGTGCCGGAAAGCCCCTCGCCGCCGAACGGCTGCACCCCGACCACCGCGCCGATGATCGAGCGGTTGACGTAGGTGTTGCCGGCCGGGACGAGGCGCCGGACCTCGCGCTCGAAGCTCTCGAGCCGGCTGTGGACGCCGAGCGTGAGGCCATAGCGGGTCGCCGCGAGCATGCCGGCCACGCCTCGCAATTGGTCCGCCCGATAGCGCAGCACGTGCAGGATCGGCCCGAACACCTCGCGCGTCAGGAAGCCGGCGTCGGGGATATCGGCCAGGATCGGCCCGAAGTGACGCTCGGTGGGCGCGGCGAGCCGGCGGATCACTGTCGCCTCGCGATCAAGCCGCGCTGCGTGCGCCTGCAGGGCTTGCCTCGCCGTCGCATCGATCACGGGTCCGACGTCGGTCGCCGGATCGGCGGGATCGCCCAGCACGAGCGCGTCCATGGCGCCGGCCAGCCCCGCGATGAGTTCATCGGCCGTTTCGTCGGGGATGACCAGCAGTCGCAGCGCCGAGCAGCGCTGGCCGGCGGCGCCGAAGGCCGAGACGATCGCATCGTCGATCACCTGCTCCTTCAGCGCGGTCGTATCGACGAACATCGCGTTGAGCCCGCCGGTCTCGGCGATGAACGGGACGATGGGACCGTCGCGCGCCGCCAGCGTCCGGTTGATCGCCCAGCCGGTTTCCGTACCGCCGGTGAAGGCGACGCCGTCGCACGCCGGATGAGCGATCAGCGCCTGTCCGACCCGCTCGCCGTCGCCCGGCGTCAGCGACAGCAGCGCGGGGCGCAGTCCCGCTTCGTGGATCAGCCGCACGGCCTCGGCCGCTATGCGCGGCGTCTGTTCGGCCGGCTTGGCCAAGACCGCGTTGCCGGCCGCAAGCGCCGCGGCGGCCTGCCCGGTGAAGATCGAGAGCGGAAAGTTCCACGGGCTGATCGCGACGAAGACGCCGCGGCCGTGTCGGCCGATCGTGTCTCGCTCGCCTGCCGGGCCCGGCAGTGGAACCGCTCCGGCGAAATCACGCTCGGCGAGGGCGGCGTAGTAGCGACAGAAGTCGGCGGCCTCGCGGACCTCGGCGACCCCGTCCGCGAGCGTCTTGCCGGCTTCCCGCGCGAGCAGCGCCGTGAGCGGGGCCATCGCCGACTCGAAGCGGTCGGCCGCCACGCGCAGCAGCGCGCCACGCGCCGCGCCCCCGGCCGCATCCCAGGCCGGCTGCGCGTCGCGGGCGGCGGCGAAGGCGCGGTCTATCTGCGGCTGCGTGGCGTCGGGCGGCGCGCTGGGCAGGCCGGCGGCGTCCAGCGCCTCGAAAGCGGCGGCGAGCCTCCTGCGCTCGGAGGCGACCGACAGGTCAACGCCGGCGGCGCTGTGTCGCTCGGGAAGAAGCCTGTCGCACGGCCTGGGAATCCGGGGATGCGGCCCCGGGCGCGCCCGCACCGCCGCCAGAGGGTCGCCCGCCACGGTCCTTGCCGGGACCTCATCGTCCAGGAGCGCGTGGACGAACGACGTGTTCGCGCCGTTCTCCAGCAGCCGGCGCACGAGATAGGGCAGCAGGTCCTCGTGGCCGCCGACCGGCGCATAGACCCTGAGCGGGAGATCGCTCCAGCGGGCCGCCGCGGCGGCATGCAGCGCCTCGCCCATCCCATGCAGCCGCTGTCGCTCGCACCGCACGTGACGCCGCTCGGCCAGACGGCGCACGGCGGCCAGCGTATGGGCGTTGTGGGTGGCGAATTGCGCGAACAGCGCCGGCGCGGCGGCGAGGAGGCGGTCGGCGCAGACAAGGTAGGACAGGTCGGTCGCAGGCTTCGTGGTGTAGACTGGATAGTCTGGCCGCCCGCCGAGCTGCGCGCGCTTGATCTCGGCGTCCCAATAAGCGCCCTTCACCAGCCGCACCATCAGCCGCCGGCCGGACTGACGGGCGAGATCGGCGATGCGGTCGATCACCTCGGGCGCACGCTTCTGGTAGGCCTGCACCGCGAGCCCGAGGCCCCGCCACTCGCCGAGCGAGCGCTCGGCGCTCAGCTTGTCCAGCAGCTTCAGCGAGAGCGTGAGCCGGTCGGCTTCCTCCGCGTCGAGGGTGAGGTTGATGTCGTGCTCGGCCGCCACCTCGGCGATGCGCTTGAGGCGGGGGTAGAGTTCGGCGAGGACGCGCGCCTCCTGCGTCGCCTCGTAGCGCGGATGCAAGGCGGAGAGCTTGACCGAGACGCCGTGCCCCTCCTCTGGTCCGGCGCCGCCCGCCGCGGCGCCGACCGTCGCGACGGCGGCGAGGTAGCGCGCGGCGTAGCGCTCGGCGTCCGCGTCCGTGCGCGCGCCCTCGCCCAGCATGTCGAATGAGCAGACGTAGCCATGGCGCGCGGCGCGGGTCAGCGCGGCATCGATGGCGCCGCCGAGCACGAACTGGTCGCCCATGATACGGATCGCCGTCGCAACGGCCCGCCGGATCACCGGCTCGCCGATCCGGCCCGCGAGACGGCGCAGGAAGCCGGCGAGATCCTGTTGCGCGCGCTCGTCCGGCCGGGCGAGCCGGCCGGTCAGCATCAAGCCCCAGGCGCCGGCGTTGACGAAGATGCTGTCGGACTGGCCGACGTGCCGCGCCCAGTCGGCCGAACCGACCTTCTCGGCGATCAGCGCATCCCGGGTCGCCTCGTCCGGCGTCCTCAGCAGCGCCTCGGCCAGGCACATCAGCGCGAGGCCCTCGGGCGTCGAAAGGCTGAATTCCTGCAGGAAGCCCTCGACGACGCCCTGGCGGCGCGCCAGTTCGCGCGCCTCGCCAACGAGCTTGACGGCGGTCTCACGGACCGCCTCGGCATCCGGGCCCAGCGGTTCAGCCGCCAGCAGCCGCCTTACGGCCGAGCTCTCGTCCTCATACTTGCCGGCGTCAAGCGCATCCCAGTCGAACGGCGAGGCGGTGGGCATGCGCGGCAGCTAGGCGCCGGCGGCGCGTTTCCGCAAGCCGCGAGGGACCGGAAGGGGCGCGCGCCGCGCCCCTTCCGGTCACGTCTCAGTACCCGTTGATCCGCGCGTAGCGGTCGCGGTGGTAGGCTTGGTTGCCGTAGGCCGCTTCGGCCGCACGGGCGCGCTTCAGGTAGAAGCCCGCGTCGTGGGCGTCGGTCATGCCGATGCCGCCGTGCATCTGCACCATCTCGTTGGAGACAAGGTGCAGCGTATCGCCGACCTTGGCCTTGGCGAGCGAGACCAGTTCAGGCACGTCGGGGCTGTCGTTGTCGATGGCGGTGAGCGCCGCCTCGACGCAGGAGCGGGCGAGCTCAAGGTCGGTGAACATCTTCGCCGCGCGATGCTGCAGCGCCTGGAACGAGCCGATCACCTGGCCGAACTGGACGCGCGTCTTCAGGTAATCAAGCGTCGTCTCGAACGCCTGCAGCGCCGAACCGAGCATCTCGGCCGAAAGCCCGGCGCGAGCGCGGTCGAGCACCTTCTCCAGCAGATCCCAGCCCTTGTCCGCCTGGCCAAGCACCGCGTCGGCGCCCACTTCGACGCCGGCGAACTCGACGATCGCCGCGCCGCGGCTGTCGGCCAGCTTCAGCGCCTTGCGCGAGACGCCCTTCGCGTCGGCAGGCACGAGGAAAAGCGTGATCCCGTCCTTGTCGCCCGGCTTGCCCGACGTGCGGGCCGAGACCACGAACAGGTTCGCCGCCATGCCTTCGAGCACGAAGGTCTTCTTGCCGTTCAGCTTGTAGCCCGAACCCGACTTGGCCGCCGCGAGCGCGACCTTCTCGGGCGCGTGGTGCGGGCCTTCCTCGATGGCGAGCGTGCCGACCGCCTCGCCCGAGGCGATCTTCGGCAGCCACGCTTCCTTCTGCGCGTCGGTCCCGCCCAGGATCAGCGCGCTCGCCGCGGCCAGCGCCGTCGAGAGCAGCGGCGAGGCGGTCAGCGTGCGGCCGGTCTCCTCGAGCACGAGGCCGAGGCTCAGATAGCCGAAATTGGAGCCGCCGTACTCCTCCGGGATGATCACGCCGGTCCAGCCCATCTCGGCCATCTCGGCGAAGGCGGCCGGATCGTAGCAGAGCGGCTGCCCGGAATCGCGCACCTTGCGGAACGCCGACACAGGGCTTTTCTCCTGCGTCCAGGTGCGCGCCGCATCGCGCAGCATGGATTGTTCTTCGGTCAAAACGGCCATTTTTCCGTCCCTTACTTCAATCTCGGTTGGGTCAATTGCTGGAGGAGCTGAGCGGGTCCGGCAGGCCAAGGATCCGCTTTGAGATGATGTTGCTCTGAATCTCGAAGGAGCCGCCGAAGATGGTGGTGGCCTTGCCGCCCAGCCATCCGCGTACGGTCTGCAGCTCTTCGGGCGTGAAGTCTTCGCCTTCCCAGCCGAGCCCCTGCGTTCCCATCACCTCGACGATCAGTTCGGCGCGGTCCTGGCCAACCTTGGTACCGGCGTTCTTCATGATCGACGTCGCCGTGCTCGGGCCCTGATTGGACTTCGCCTCCGCCATCATGCGGAACGCGGTCAGCTGGAAGGCTTTCGCGTCCATCTCGTGGCCGATCAAGCGCGAGCGGAGGTCGCTGTCGGCGACCCGGCCCTTCTCGTCGAGGCCGACGTATTTCTTGGCGAGATTCACCGGCGAACCGCCGACACCGAAGACGCCGCCGCCTCCGCCAGAGCCGCCGCCGCCGATGCCGCTACGCTCATGCTGCAGCAGGCGCTTGGCGATGGTCCAGCCGCCGTTCAGCGGGCCGACGAGGTTTTCCTTGGGCACCTTCACGTCGGTGAAGAAGGTCTCGCAGAACGGCGACATGCCGGCGATCAGCTTGATCGGCCGCACCTCGACGCCCGGATCGTGCATGTCGATCAGCACGAACGAGATGCCCTCGTGCTTCCTGGTGTTATCGGTGCGCACCAGGCAGAAGCACATGTCGGCCCACTGGCCGCCGGAGGTCCAGATCTTCTGGCCGTTGACCAGGAAGTGGTCGCCCTTATCCTCGGCCTTGGTCTGCAGCGAGGCGAGGTCGGAGCCCGCGCCCGGCTCGGAGAACCCCTGGCACCAGCGCACCTCCTGCCGGGCGATCCGCGGTATGTGATACTTCTTCTGCTCTTCGTTGCCGTACTCGAGCAGCGTCGGGCCGAACATCATCGTGCCCATGCCGCCGATCGGGTTCCAGGCGCCGACGCGCCCCATCTCCTGCTGGAGCACCCGCGCCTCGGCGCCCGAAAGGCCGCCGCCGCCGTACTGCTTCGGCCAGGTCGGAACGCCCCAGCCCTTTTCGCCCATCGCCTTGGTCCAGGCCTTGAGGTCGGCGTTCTCGCTCGTCGCCTCCTCGAGCGCGACGAGGCCGCTTTTGCCCTTCAGCGAGGGCGGGAAGTTCGCCTCGAGCCAGGATCTCGCTTCGGCGCGGAAGGCGTCGGTATCGCCTCCGAAATCAGCCATCTGAATTCAATCTCCTCGTGCGGAGGGCCGTTGGCCCGCCAGTCCATATTTTCGACGTTTAGGTGGAATGGGTGGTGTCGGGAAGTCCCAGGATGCGCTTGGCGATGATGTTGTTCTGGACCTCCTGCGAACCGCCCGCGATCGTGCCGGACTTGGAGCGCAGCATCACGCGCATCGCGCTTGTCTCGTACTCGGTGAAACCCTCACCTCCCCAGCCAACTCCCTGATGTCCCAGGATCTCGACCGCGAGCTCGGCGCGCTCCTTGCGGATCATCGTGCCGGCGTTCTTCATGATCGAGCTGGCGGCGGTCGGCCCGCGGTTCGACCTGGCCTCGAGCGCGATCCGCTCGCCGGTCAGCGCGTGAGCCTGGGCTTCCATCAGGTGCTGCGTCAGCCGCGAGCGGAGATCGGCGTCGGCAAGGCGGCCGGTCTCGTCGACGCCGGCATAGGTCCGGGCGAGATCGCCTAGCGGCGGACCCGCCAGGTATCCGGGGTTCGCCTGCTGGCTGGGACGGGCCGCCGAGCCGATGCCCTGGCGCTCGAACTGGAGGAGGCGCTTGGCGATCGTCCAGCCGCCGTTGAGGGGGCCGACCAAGTGCTCCTTGGAGGTCTTCACGTCGGTGAAGAAGGTCTCGCAGAACGGCGTGGTGTCGTTGATCAGGCGGATCGGGCGCGGCTCCACGCCCGGCGTCTTCATGTCGATCAGGACGAAGCTGATCCCCTCGTGCTTCTTCGCCTTCGGATCGGTGCGCACCAGGCAGAAGCACCAGTCGGCGAGATGGGCGCCCGACGTCCAGATCTTCTGGCCGTTGATCAGGAAGTGGTCGCCCTTGTCCTCGGCTCTCGTCTGCAGCGAGGCGAGATCGGACCCCGCGCCCGGCTCCGAAAAGCCCTGGCACCAGCGCAACTCGCCCCGTGCGATCGGCGGAATGTGGCGCGCGAGCTGCGCCTCATCGCCGTACTCGAGCAGCGTCGGGCCGAACATGGAGACGCCCATGCCGCCGATCGGATTGTACGCCCCGACCCGCTCCATCTCGTCGCGCAGGATCCTCGCTTCGGCGGGAGACAGACCGCCGCCGCCGTATTCAGCCGGCCAGGTGGGCACGCCCCAGCCTTTCTCGCCCATCCGCTTTCGCCAGAGCTCGGCGTCCGCCGTGGGCCTCGCCTCCGACTCGGGATCAACCGTCGCGGCGGCGTCCCGCCTGAGCGAAGGCGGGAAGTTCGCCTCGAGCCATGCCCGCGCCTCGGCCCGGAAGCCTTCCAGCTCAGTCGCACCGAAGTCAGGCATGCTGCCGCCCGCCGGGGATGTTGGCGTTGGCGTGAGGCTGGTCGGGCAACCCGAGGATCCGCTTGGAGATGATGTTGTTCTGCACCTCGTAGGAGCCGCCCGCGATCGTGCCGGCCTTGCCGCCGAGCCAGGTGCGCACGATGGCGATCTCGTCGGCGGTGAAGTCCTCGCCGCTCCAGCCGACGCCCTGATGCCCCATGATCTCGAGCGCGAGCTCGGCGCCGTCGCAGCGGACTTTCGAGCCGACGTTCTTCAGGATCGAGCTCGACGCGCTGGGCCCACGGTTGGAGCGGTCCTCCAGCGCGGCCCGGCGGCCGGTGAGGGCGAACGCCTGCGCCTCCATCATGTGCTCGGTGAGACGCCTGCGCAGATCCGCGTCGGCCAGACGTCCGTCGTCGTCCACGCCCACGTACTGGCGCGCCATCGCCTCCAGCCCGCCGCCGGGGAAGGCTGGGGCGCGCGTGTTGGCGCCGCCCGCGCCCGAAATGCCCTGGCGCTCGTGCTGCAGCAGGCGCTTGCCGACCGTCCAGCCGCCGTTCAGCGGCCCGACCAGGTTTCCCTTGGGCGCCTTGGCGTCGGTGAAGAAAGTCTCGCAGAATGGCGAGGAGTCGTTGATCAGCCGGATCGGGCGCGCCTCGACGCCGGGCTGATGCATGTCGATCATCAGGAAGCTGATGCCCTCGTGCTTCTTCGCCTTCGGGTCCGTGCGCACCAGGCAGAAGCACATGTCGGCGTACTGGGCGCCGGAGGTCCAGATCTTCTGGCCGTTGATGAGGAAGTGGTCGCCCTTGTCCTCGGCCTTGGTCTGCAGGGACGCGAGATCCGAGCCGGAGCCCGGCTCCGAGTAGCCTTGGCACCAGCGGACCTCGGCCCGCGCGATGCGCGGGATGTGCGTCTGAATCTGCTCCTCGGTGCCGTACTCGAGCAGGGTGGGACCGAACATGATGACGCCCATGCCGCCGATCGGGTTGATGGCGCCGATGCGGGCCATCTCCTCCTGAAGCACGCGCGCCTCGGCCGCCGTGAGGCCGCCGCCGCCATACTGCCTGGGCCACGTCGGCACGCCCCAGCCCTTCTCGCCCATGCGCTGGCGCCACAGATCGACGTCGGGCTCGGCCTTCACGCCGCCGCCCAGCCAGGCGTTCAGCGGCGCCGGGTCCTTGCGGAGCGACTCCGGGTAGTTCTCCTCCAGCCACGCGCGGACCTCGGCCCGGAAGGCCTTGAGGTGATCGCCGCCGAAATCGGCCATTTTCGCCTACTCCCTTGGGGCGGCGACCGCGGTCGTTGGGGCGCCGCGGCCCGGCCGCAGCTTCAGATCAAGTCGACTGGGTCGTGTCGGGCAGGCCCAGGATGCGCTTGGAGATGATGTTGTTCTGGATCTCCTGCGAGCCGCCGAAGATCGTGGTGGCCTTGCCGCCGAGCCACGAGCGGACTGCGTCCCGCTCCTCCTGCGTGAAAGCGTCGCCGTCCCAGCCGAGGCCCTGGTAGCCCATGATCTCGAGCGTCAGCTCGGCCCGCATCTGACCGATCTGGGTACCGGAGTTCTTCATCACCGAGGTGGTGGCGCTCGGGTTGAGGTTGCCCCGGGCCTCCGCCATCGCCCGCTGCAGGGTGAGCGCGTGGGCCTTGGCGTTGATCATGTGCTCGGCGAGCCGCGAGCGCAGGTCGGCGTCGGCGAGCC
>JAKAZA010000113.1 GCA_021816155.1 Pseudomonadota bacterium
CGAGGTGCTGCCCTGGTACGTGGTGTGGGCGCCGTTGACCGTTACCGCTATCGGCTTCGCCGCGGCCTGGTGGGTCTACATCCCCAACGAGGGCATGGGCGCGCGTATCGCGGCGCGGAAGGGACCGATCTGGTCGTTCCTCTATAACAAGTGGTACTTCGACGAGCTCTACGACGCGACGTTCGTACGGCTGGCCCGCTGGTTGGGCGACCTGTTCTGGAAAGGCGGAGATCAGCGGATCATCGACGGGCTGGGACCGGACGGCGTCTCGGCGGTCTCCTACGCGGTTGGCCGCCGGACGGGACGCCTGCAGACCGGTTACGTCTACCACTACGCGTTCGTGATGCTGACGGGCGTCGTCGCGCTTCTGGCCTACGGCTTCTGGGCGTTCGCACGGGGAGGGACCCACTAGGCCATGGCGGGCATCCTCTCCCTCACAACCTTCTTTCCGCTTGTCGGCGTCATCGCCATTCTGGCGCTGAAGCTGTTCGCCGGCGACGGGAATGAGCGTGCGCCGCGCGCGGCCCGCTGGATCGCATTGACCGTCACCCTCGCGACGCTGGCGCTCTCGATCGTGCTCGTCGCATCGTTCAACGGGGCGAACCAGGGCTTCCAGTTCGTCGAGGACATACCGTGGTTCGCGGGCCTGCATTACCGGATGGGGGTCGACGGCATCTCGGTGCTGTTCGTGCTGCTGACGGCGTTCCTGATGCCGCTGTGCATCCTCGCCAGCTGGCGTTCAATCACCAACCGCGTGCTCGAGTACATGGTCGCCTTCCTTGTGCTGGAAGTGCTGGTGATCGGTGTCTTCTGCGCGCTGGACCTGATCCTCTTCTATCTGTTCTTCGAAGGCCAGCTGATCCCGATGTTCCTGATTATCGGCATCTGGGGTGGCCAACGGCGCGTCTATGCCGCGTTCAAGTTCTTCCTCTACACGCTGCTCGGCTCGGTTCTGATGCTGGCGGCCATTCTGTGGATGATCAGCGTCGCGCACACGAGCTCGGTGCCGGATCTCATGCGCTTCCATTTCCCGAGCGGGGCTCAGACATGGCTCTGGCTGGCTTTCTTCGCCTCGTTCGCGGTCAAGATGCCGATGTGGCCGGTGCACACCTGGTTGCCCGACGCCCACGTCGAGGCGCCAACCGCCGGCTCGGTGATCCTGGCGGGCATTCTGCTGAAGATGGGCGGGTACGGCTTCCTGCGCTTCTCGCTGCCGATGTTCCCCGCCGCGTCCGTCCAGTTCACACCGCTGGTCTTCACCCTTTCCGTGATCGCGATCGTCTACACGTCGCTGGTCGCCTTCCGGCAAACCGACATCAAGAAGCTGATCGCCTACTCGTCCGTGGCGCACATGGGCTTCGTGACGATGGGGATTTTCTCGGGCAACCTGCAGGGCGAGCAAGGCGCCATCTTCCAGATGTTGAGCCACGGCGTGATCTCCGGGGCGCTCTTCCTCTGTGTCGGCGTGATCTACGACCGGATGCACACGCGTGAGATCGCGTTCTACGGCGGGCTGGCGAACCGGATGCCGTGGTACGCGGCGGTCTTCATGCTGTTCACCATGGGCAACGTCGGCCTGCCCGGCACCAGCGGCTTCGTTGGCGAGATACTGACCATGACCGGGACCTACTCGGCCTCGACCTGGACCGTTATCATCGCCGCCACGGGCGTGATCCTGTCGGCCGTGTACATGCTCACCATGTACAGACGCGTGGTCTTCGGCGAGATCACCAACGCGAAGCTGGCCGCGATCACCGATCTAGCGCCGCGCGAAGTGCTGATTTTCGCGCCGCTCATCGTCGGCACGCTCATGCTGGGCCTCGCCCCAGGCGTCGTGTTCAGCGTCACCGACGCCGCGACGCAGAACCTCGTCGGCGCCTATCATCTGGCAATGGGGCGCTAGCGCCATGGAGCTCTCCCGCGACGCCGTGCTCGCCCTCCCGGAGATCATTCTGGCCGCGTCGGCCCTGATCCTCCTCGTCTGGGGCGCATTCGCGAAGAAGACGGGCCCTGTATTCGTGCTCGCCGCCGTGGCGTCGCTGGCCGCCGCCGCCTTCGCCGCCGCCACCGGACCCGGGGGCCGCGCGTTCGGCGGCGCCCTGATCGCCGACGACTGGGCGGGCTTCGCGCAGGTGGCGATCTTCGCCGCGAGCGCCGTCGCCGTGGTGCTCTGCGACCGCTGGTTCGCAAGCCGCGGGACCAACCGCTTCGAGCTGACGGTGCTGATCATCCTGGCCGCGCTCGGCATGGGCGTCATGGTCTCAGCGGGCGACCTCGTCTCGCTCTACGTCGGGATCGAGCTGCACTCGCTGGCGCTTTACGTGCTCGCGGCGTTCCAACGCGACGACGCCAAGAGTTCGGAGGCCGGCCTCAAATACTTTGTGCTCGGCGCGCTCTCGTCGGGGCTGCTGCTTTACGGCGCTTCGCTGGTCTACGGTTTCGCGGGCTCGACGCGCTTCATCGATATCGCCGCAGCCACCAACGGCGGGGCGAGCGTCGGCGTCCTGTTCGGGCTTGTGTTCCTGATCTGCGGCATCGGCTTCAAGGTCTCGGCTGCGCCGTTCCACATGTGGACCCCCGACGTCTACGAAGGCGCGCCGACCCCGATCGTCGGCTTCTTCGCCGGCGCGCCGAAGCTCGCTGCGATGGCGCTCTTCGCCCGCCTGCTCACCGAGGGCTTCGGCGGCGCGCTGGAGCAATGGCGCCAGGTCGTGCTCATCATAGCGCTGCTCTCAGTGTTCGTGGGCGCGTTCGCAGGACTCGCACAGAGCAACCTCAAGCGGCTCTGGGCCTATTCCTCCATCGCCAACATCGGCTATGCGCTGATCGGATTGGCGGCGGGCGGCCAGATGGGCGTGCAGTCGATGCTCATCTTCATGGCGCTCTACACTGTGGACGTGACCGGCTTCTTTGCGTGCCTCGCGGCGCTGCAGCGTGGAGGGAAGTCGATGGAAAGCTTCGACGACTTCGCCGGCCTCATGCGCGAGCGGCCAGGCCTCTGCCTGGCGGTCACGGCGTTCTCGCTGTCGGCGCTCGGCCTGCCGCCGTTCTCGGGCTTCTGGGCCAAGTTCTACGTGTTCAAGGCGGCGCTGGCGGCCGGGCCGCTTGCTACTTGGGCCGCGGTGCTGGGTCTCATCGGCAGCGTCGTGGCCGCCTTCTACTACCTCCGCCTGATCAAGGTCATGTGGCTCGACCCTGCGCCCAGCCAGACCGACGCCCCGGCCGGCGGCGCCGTCGCGGTCGCGTACGCCACGGCGCTCTTCGCCTTCCCGGCTGTGATGGCCGCGCTGATCTACCTCGACCCGCTGTCGCTCGCCGCCGCCGCCTTCCGCTAACCGGTGACGCCGTCGTTGCCCCCCATCGAGGCGCTAGACGAGGTCGATTCCACCAACGCAGAGGCGCGCCGACGCGCCGAGATCGGCGAAGCGGGCCCTCTGTGGATCACGGCGCTGCGCCAGACGGCAGGTCGCGGCCGCCGTGGCCGCAACTGGGAGACAGGTTCCGGGAACCTCGCGGCCACCTACCTCGTCCGTTCGACCAAGCCGCCCGCCGAGGCGGCGCAAGTCTCGTTCGTCGCCGCGCTGGCGGTCGCCGACCTCGCCGGGACCTACGTCCCCCCGGCGATCGTCGCGCTGAAGTGGCCTAACGACCCGCTGATCGAGGGACGAAAGGCCGCGGGCATACTGGTCGAGTCCGGCCCGCATCCCGCTGGCGGCCTCTGGCTCGCGGTCGGCTGTGGCGTGAACCTGGCGACGCCGCCCGAAGCGCCCGAGCGTCCGGCCACTTCGTTCGCCGAGCACATGCGCCGCCCGCCGCCGAGTCCGCTGGAGGCGTTGAACGTCCTTGCCGAAGCGTTCGAGCGTTGGCGCCAACTCTGGGAGCAGCTCGGTTTCGCGGCGATCGCCGAAGCCTGGACGGCCAAGGCGCATGGGCTCGGCCAGGTCTGTACGGCGCGTCTCCCGTCGGAGACGGTGTCCGGCGTCGCCGAGGGACTGGACGCGGACGGCGCCCTGAGGCTTAGGACCTCGTCCGGCGAAGTGCGGCGGATCACCGCCGGTGACGTGTTCTTCTAGGATCCTCCGATGCTGCTGGCGATCGAGCAAGGCAACACGAACACCCTCTTTGCGGTCCATGACGGAGAGGCCTGGATCGCGCAGTGGCGCGCCGCCACCGATTCGGCGCGCACGGCCGACGAATACGCCGTGTGGCTGATGCAACTTCTGGCCATGGCCGGCCTCCAGATCACCGAGCTGAACGCCTGCATCATCTCGAGCGTGGTGCCGCAATCGCTGTTCAATCTGCGCAACCTGGCGCGCCGCTACCTGCACGTCGAGCCGCAAGTGATCGGCGAGAACGTCGACCTCGGGATCGAGGTCCGAATCCTGAAGCCCTCGGAGGCGGGCGCCGACCGGCTCGTCAACGCCATCGGCGCACATGTGGCCTATGAGGGCGACCTGCTGGTCATCGACTCCGGCACCGCGACCACCTTCGACGTCGTAAGCGGCGAGGGCGCTTTCGAAGGGGGCGTGATCGCACCGGGCATCAACTTGTCGATGCAGGCCCTGCACGAGGCGGCGGCCCAGTTGCCGCGCGTGGCCATCCGTCGGCCCGCCGGCAATCGTGTGGTCGGCATCGACACCGTGGGCGCGATGCAGTCGGGGGTCTTCTGGGGCTACATTTCGATGATCGAGGGCCTGGTGGCGCGCATCAAGGCGGAGTGGGGCAGGCCGCTCACCGTGATCGGAACCGGGGGCGTCGCCTCGCTCTTCGAGCACGCCACAGCAGCGATCGACCACTTCGATCACGACCTCACGATCCGCGGGATGCTGGAGATCCATCGCCGCAACGTGCGGCTGGCCGCCTCATGACGCCAGCGCCCGACGACGAGCTCGTCTTCCTACCTCTCGGTGGGTCGAACGAGATCGGCATGAACTTCAACCTTTACGGCTACGGTCCGCCGCATGCGCGCAAGTGGATTGTCGTCGATCTAGGCGTCACCTTCGGCGACCAGACGACACCAGGGGTCGAGGTCATCCTGCCGGACCCGGCGTTCATCGAGGAGCATGCCGACGACATCCTCGGCATCGTGCTGACCCACGCCCACGAAGACCACATCGGCGCCGTCCCATGGCTCTGGCAGCGGTTGCGCGCGCCTCTCTACGCGACCCCGTTCACCGCCTTCCTGCTGCGCGAGAAGCTGCGCGAGGCGGACCTGCTCGACGAGGCGCGCCTCACCGAGGTCGCTCTCTCGGGGTCTTTCACGCTCGGACCTTTCGAGCTCACGCTGATCACGCTCACCCATTCGATCCCGGAGCCCAACGGCCTGGCCATACGGACCCCGCTCGGGACCGTGCTTCACACGGGCGACTGGAAGATCGATCCCGACCCGCTGTTGGGCCCGCCCACGGACCAGGATGCGATCCGCAGGCTGGGCGACGCGGGCGTGCTCGCGATGGTCTGTGACTCGACCAACGTCTTCGTCGATGGCGAGGCCGGCTCTGAGGCGGATGTGCGCGCCGCTCTGACAGACCTGATCCCGACGCTGAAAGGCAAGGTTGCGGCTGCCTGCTTCGCCTCCAACGTGGCGCGGATGGATTCGATCATCCGCGCCGCCGCGGCTGCCGACCGGCGCGTGTGCCTCGTCGGCCGATCGATGATCCGCATGGCGGCCGCCGCCCGTTCGGTTGGTCTTCTTTCCGACGTGCAGCCGTTTGTGAGCGAGTCCGACGCGGGCCACTTCCCGCCCGACAAGATCCTGTATCTCTGCACCGGCAGTCAGGGAGAGCCGCGCGCGGCGCTTGCCCGCGTCGCCGACGGCGCCCATCCGCACGTCAGACTGAGCGCCGGCGACGCCTGCATCTTCTCGTCGCGTGTGATCCCCGGCAACGAAGTCCCAATCCGCAATCTGCAGAACAAGCTCGCCGACCGAGGCGTCCGCCTGTTCACAGAGCGCGACCATCCGGGGCTGCACGTCAGCGGCCACCCTTGCCGCGACGAGCTGAAGCGCATGTATCAATGGGCGAGGCCCAGGATCGCCGTCCCGACCCACGGCGAACGCCGCCACCTCCTCGAGCACGTCAACCTCGCCCGCGACATGCAGGTCGCCGAACAGGTCGCGCCGCGCAACGGAGACATGGTGCGCCTCGCCCCCGGTCGCGCCGCCATCGTCGACGAGGTTACGGCGGGGCGCCTCTACGTTGACGGCGGCATGGTGACGCCCGAGCATGGCGAGGCCCTGCGCGAGCGCCGCCACGCCGCGTATAACGGCATGCTGACCGTCGCGGTCGCGCTCGATCGCAAGGGCCGCATCCTGTCGGGGCCGCAGGTGCGCGCCGTCGGCCTGCCCGGCGAGGCCGACTACACGCTCGACGATGCGGTCGACGACCTCGCCAGCGAGGCTGAAGCCGCGTTGAAACGGCTCTCGGCCCACGACCGAGACGACGACAACGCCGTTGAACAGGCGCTGTCGCGCGCCGTGAAGAAGGCTGCGTTCCGTATCTGGGAACGCCGCCCTGTTGTGGAGACGACGGTGCTGCGGGTCTGAGGAGATCTGCGGGGCCGGCGCCGATCCGGCGTCAGCTCGACATCTGGATTGGCAGCTTCATCCGGTCGAGCAGGTCGTTGGTGGCGCCGCCCATCAGGCGCTCCCAGAGCCGCGGCTGGCCGAACGCCCCGGCCACCAGCATGTCGGCGCCCGCCTCCCGCGCCTTGCCCTGCAAGGTGTCGCCGATCGCGCCGGCGGGAACACCCGCCAGGCGCGCCAGTTCGGCCTCGACGCCATGGAGCCGGAGGTGCTCCTGCAGCCGCTCGATCGGCGGCACGCCGGGGCGCGTCAGATAGTCGTCGGGATTGACCATGATCACCGTGACGCGCTCGGCGACCTCGATCAGCGGCAAGGCGTCATGCAGCGAGCGAGCGGATGCGCGGCTGGAATTCCAGGCGACAGCGATGTGGCGCCCGAGGGGCGAGGCGGACTGGGTCGGCGGGATCGAAAGAACCGGCCGACCGGAGGTGAAGAGCAGCTTCTCCGCCAGGGTGTAGCTTGTCGGGTCGGCGTCCTCGGCCTGCGAGTGACTGACGATGCAAAGATCCACGTAGCGCGCCTCCTGCGGCAGCGTGACCGATGCCGGGGCTTTGAGCGGCCGCCATTGCACGGGAAAGTCGCCCGCGCGGCCAAGCGCTTCCAACTCGCTGCGAACAGCCTCCGCTGCTGTGTTCATCGCCACCGTCACCCGGTGATCGAGGCGATCGACCGCGTCCCCCGACGCCAAGCCGATCTCGGCGGCCTTCCGCTCGGCCAGTTCGGCCGTCGTCCAGTGCGGCGCATAAGCGGCGGTGAGGCGGCAGGCGTGACGCGCCGCCAGATCTCCGGCCAGGGAGAGCTGCGTGCGCCAGTCCTTCGAGTCGTCGATGTAGACCAGCAGATCCCTGAGCCCCAAGGCGTGTCCTCCCAGCAAGAAAGCAGGCTGAAGGCCACATCGCTGCGGCGCCTGCGGCCGAACCGTTGCCGCCTTCAGTAGGAAACGAGCGCAAGCATCCCAAATGAAAAGAAATCTATCTTCGCTGGCGGGCGCGGCGCACGGCGCCGAAGGCGAGGCTGTGTTAGGCGGCGTTGCGGGGCTCGTCCAGGCCGCCAAAACGGCGCTGGCGGCGGCGGAAGTCGGTCACCGCCCGGCCGAGATCGGTCCTGTCGAACTCGGGCCACATCCGGTCGGTGAACCAGAGTTCCGCGTAGGCGCACTCCCAGAGCAGGAAGTCCGAGAGGCGTTGCTCGCCGCCGGTGCGGATGAGGAGATCGACCGGGCCCGCATCCGGCCCGACGATCAGGCGGTCGAGGTCCTCGACGGTCGCAGCCGGTCCGAGCGCCTGCGCCGCCTGCGCGATCGACTCGCGGGCGGAATAGTCGATCGCAATCCGCAGGTTGAGCCGGTCGTTGGTCCGGCTGGCGCTCTCGACCGCACCCACCGCCGCCGCGAGGTCGGGCGGCAGGCGATCGCGGCGTCCGATCATGGATAGCCGCGCGCCCTCGGCGACCAGCCGCTCGCCGTCCGCGGCGAGGTAGGCGCGGAAGATGTCCATCAGAGTCGCGACTTCGCTCTCGGGCCTGCGCCAGTTGTCGCTGGAGAAGGCGTAGAGGGTGAGGGCGGTGATCCCGAAGTCCGGCGCGGCTTCAACGGCGCGCCTCACGGCTTCCGAGCCGGCGCGGTGGCCATCGGCGCGGGTCAGGCCCTGACCCACGCCCCACCGTCCGTTTCCGTCCATGATGACGGCGACGTGGAACGCCTCACGGTGCGGGAAAGTTCTTTGCAACGGAAAGTCTCCAGCCAAAAAGGAGGGGGGCTCAGGCGGTCGCCCACCCGGGGAGTACGTCGCCGTCCGCCGGAATCTCGGCGCCCTGGGCGCGGGCGGCCGCGGCGGCGTCGCGCACGACCTGGCTCAACACGTCGAGATAGCCGAGGAAGCGCTCGCGGCCCTCCGGCGTGATCCGGCAGAGGGTCTGTGGCCGGTTGCGCTCGAACCCTTTGATCACGACCACAAGACCGGCCTCCTGCAGCACGGCCAGATGTCGCGAAAGGTTGCCGTCGGTGAGTGCGCAGAGCCGCTTCAGGTCGGCGAACGTGAGACCCCGGGGATGCCCGGCCAGCGAGGTCAGCACGCCCAGGCGGGCCCGCTCGTGGATCACGCGGTCGAGGCCTTCGTAGGCGAACGGCGCGGGGTCAGACATCGGTCTCCCCCGCGAAGCGCAGCACCGCCGCCACCAGCAGTTGGCCGAGACCGAATGCGGCGCCCATCGACCAGGGCGAGAAGGCGGCAGCCCCTTGCGCCACAGCGAGGCTGACAAGCCCGCACGCCACGTACCAGGCGCCGACCAGCGCCATCCACTTCGGCAGGAAACGGCAGGAGGCGAAGACCCCGAGCCCGAACACGATCTGCCAGAGACCCGGCAACATCCACGTGTTCGACGGGGCGAAGCATAGTAGCGTCGCGGTGAGGAGCACCCCCGTGGCGCCGGCCGGCAGGAACTGCAGCGCGGCGGCCAGGATCATCTCGTCGGCGAGTCGGGAATGCATGCGGCGAGAGCGGAAGATCATCTCGAAGCCGATCACGCCCGCCGAGACCGCAGCGACCGCGATCCATAACGTGAGGAATGCGATGACGTGCTCCGCCGGCCGCCCCAGCCAGCGCCATTGCAGCAACGCCGCGAAGATCGCCAGCGCCCCGGTCGCGGTGAACGCCGTCGGCCCCAGACCGTGGAAGCGGTCCCGCTGCGCCAGCTGGCTGCGAATGGCGCCGATCTCGGCCAGCGCGCGTTCAAGGTCGGTCATCGGCCACGCACCCCCAACTTTGTGTTACAAAGCATACGCGCGGCGGCCGCGCCGTGCAACGGCCGCCTTCATTCATCCACTTAAGGGTGATAGGGACCCCGCATGATCGGCAAGCTCAATCACGTCGGCATCGCGACGCCGTCGATAGAGGAATCCTGGCGGCTCTACCGTGACGTCCTCGGCGCCACATCCATCACCGACAGGCGCGCGCTGCCCGAACAAGGCGTCTGGGTCAGTTTCGTCAACCTTCCCAACGCCCAGATCGAGCTGATCGAGCCTTACGGTGACAATTCGCCGATCACCGCGTTTCTTGAAAAGAACCCGCGCGGCGGCCAGCATCACGTCTGCTTCGAAGTGCCGGACATCCTGAAGGCGCGCGACGAGATGCGCGCCAAGGGCGCCACGGTGCTCGGAACCGGCGAACCGCGCATCGGCGCGCACGGCGTGCCGGTGATCTTCGTGCACCCGAAAGACATGGGCGGGGTGCTCGTCGAGCTGATGGCCGAGCCCCATGAGGCGCACGCATGAGCCCCGCGACCGCATTCGCCTACTACTTGATCGTATGGTGGCTGGTGTTCTTCTGCATCTTGCCCGTCGGGGTGACCAGCCACGCGGAAGCAGGGGTCACGCCGCCGGCCGGCGGCGACCCGGGGTCGCCCGTGGATCCCAAGCTGAGGAAGAAGTTCGTCACCACCACGTGGGTCGCTGCGGTCGCATTCGCCCCGATCTGGGCCGCGGTCCAGTTCCACCTGGTCTCGCTGGACATGCTCCGGCACCTGCCCTGAGCTGACCCATCGCATGGCCGACGCGCCAGCCCCGCCCTTCAGCGCCTGGGAGCGCGAGCTTGCGTTCCGCTACCTGCGGGCTCGCCGCAGCGAGGGCGGCGTCGCGCTGATCTCCGTCATTTCGTTCGTCGGCATCATGCTGGCCGTCGCGGTGCTCATCATCGTGATGTCGGTGATGAACGGCTTCCGGGCCGATCTCTCGAACATGATCCTCGGCTTCAACGGCCACGACTTCATCGTCGGCGGCGCGGAGAACGCTGACGGCTTGCCGGCGCAGCTCGCGCGCATACGGGCCGTGCCGCACGTGGTTTCCGCCTTCCCGATCGTCGAGTCGGAGACGCTGGCGCAGAGCGAGGGCGGCCAGGCCGGAGCCCTGGTGAGGGGCGTCACTCTCGCCGAACTCGAATCGACGCCGCTCATCGCGCGCAACATCAAGCAGGGTTCGCTGAAGGGCTTCGGCCAGGGCGAGGACGGTGGCGATGGAATCCTTCTAGGGACGCGCCTGGCCGAGACGCTCGACGTGGGGATAGGCGACAGAGTGAGCCTGATATCGCCCGCCGCCGCGGACACCGTGATGGGCGCTGTTCCGTTGCAAAAGAGCTACGTCGTCGCCGGCCTCTTCGAAGTGGGCATGAGCGAATACGATCAGGGCTTCATCTACATGCCGCTCAGGCAGGCGCAGCTCTTCTTCGGACGCGGCGACAGCATCGACTACATCGAGGTGAAGCTCGACAACGCTGACCTCGCGCAGAAGCTGAAACCGCTGCTGGCGAAGGCGGCAGGGCCGGGCGCCATCGTCACCGACTGGACCGACAAGAACCAAGCCTATTTCGGCGCGCTCGCAGTCGAGCACAACGTGATGTTCCTGATCCTGGCGCTGCTCGTGCTGATCGCTTCCCTCAACATCATCTCGGCGCTCGTGATGCTGGTGAAGAACAAGGGCCGCGACATCGCCATCCTGCGAACGATGGGCGCAGGGAAGGGCGCCATCCTGCGCGTCTTCTTCCTCTGCGGCGCGGCGGTGGGCGTGCTCGGCACCGCGGCCGGACTGTTCGTGGGCGTGCTCTTCTGCTGGCGCATCCACGACATCCAGCGCTTCGTGGAATGGGTGACGCATACGCCGGTGTTCAGCGCCCAGGTCTATTTCCTCTCTCGGATCCCGGCCAAGATCGAGTGGAGCGAGGTGGTGGCGATCACCTTGATCGCGCTCACGGCATCGTTCCTGGCCACCCTGCCGCCCGCCTGGCGCGCGTCGCGGCTCGATCCGGTCGAGGCGCTCCGGTATGAGTGACCCGGTCCTCGTCGTCCGAGGCCTCGAGCGCAGCTACGTCACCGGCGAACGCACGCTCGAGGTGCTCAAGGGCGCCGACCTCGAGGTGCATCCGGGCGAGCTCGTGGGGCTCGTCGGCCCGTCCGGATCCGGCAAATCATCGCTGCTCCACGCCGCCGGGCTGCTCGAGCACCCGAGCGCCGGGACCATCCTGATCGACGGCCAGGACTGCTCGCGGCTCGGAGACGGCGCCCGCACGCGCATCCGGCTTCGGGAGATCGGTTTCGTCTACCAGTTCCACCATCTGCTGCCCGAACTTTCCGCGCTCGACAATGTGGCCCTGCCGCTGATGATCGCCGGGAAGCCACGGCGCGAGGCCGAGGCGCGCGCCCGCTCGCTGCTCACCGGCCTCGGGCTCGCCGACCGCCTCACCCACCAGCCGGCCCGGCTCTCGGGCGGCGAACAACAGCGCGTAGCGGTGGCCCGCGCGCTCGCCAACAGCCCCCGCCTGCTGCTCTGCGACGAGCCGACCGGCAACCTCGATCCGGTCACCTCGCGCGCCGTCTTCCAGGGCCTGCACGACCTCGCCCGCCAGACTGGCGTGGCCGCGCTCGTCGCCACCCACAATCTCGAGCTCACAGGCCTGATGGACCGCGTGCTGGCCCTGCGGGACGGCCGCATCGAGCCCTGGACGCCGCCGGCGTGAGCGGGGTCCGCGCGGTCGTCTTCGACTTGGGCGAGACCCTGGTCGACGAGACGCGCCACTAGGGCGAGTGGGCCGACTGGCTTGGCGTGCCGCAGTTCACCTTCTTTGCCGCGATGGGGGTCGTCATCGAACGCCGCTGGCATCACCGGCGGGTGTTCGAGCTGGTTCGCCCCGGGCTCGATCTCGAGGCCGAGCAGCGCCGCCGCACCGCGGCCGGCTGGCGTTATCGCTTCGAGCGGGGCGACTTCTATCCGGACGCGCTGCCCTGCCTCGCCGCCCTGCGCGCCGCGGGCTTTCGTCTCGGCGTCGCCGGCAACCAGCCCGAAACCGCCGAAGCGGCGCTCGCAGAGGCGGGAGTCGCCGCCGACTTCGTGGCCTCCTCGGCGCGCTGGGGCGTCGAGAAGCCAGACCCGGCCTTCTTCGCCAGAGTCGCCGAGGCGGCCGGCCTGCCGCCCGCTGAGATCGCCTACGTCGGCGACCGTCTCGACAACGACGTGCTGCCCGCCCGTCGCGCGGGCATGCAGGCGGTGTTCCTGCGCCGCGGCCCGTGGGGCCTGGCTCACGCCGCATGGCCGCAAGCCGCCGAGGCGGACCTGCGGCTGAACAGCCTCGCGGACCTCCCGCGCGCGCTCGCCGCTGCGAGCTGAGCCCTCGCCGGGTGCGTCGCCCACGTCGCCCTTGACAAGCTGGAACAAACCGAGAATAAACGCAAAAGAACAAACCAG
>JAKAZA010000114.1 GCA_021816155.1 Pseudomonadota bacterium
GCAGCTGATGCAGCTGCGCCAGACCGAAGCGCTCGGCGCGCTCGATCACCATGATCGTCGCCGCCGGCACGTCGACGCCGACCTCGACCACGGTGGTGGCGACCAGGATGGACAGCCGCCCCTCGGCGAACTCTGTCATCACCTGATCCTTCTCCGACGCCGGCAGCTTGCCGTGGACCAGGCCGACGCGCGCGCCGAAGACGCCGCGCAGCGCCGCGGCTCGGGCCTCGGCCGCCTGCAGGTCGATCGTCTCGGATTCGGAGACGAGCGGGCAGATCCAGAACGCCTGAGCGCCTGCCGCGACGGCTGTCCTGAGCCGCCCGACGATGTCGTCGACGCGGGTCGTCGGAACGGCGCGCGTCGCCACTGGCGTGCGGCCCGGCGGCTTCTCATCGATGCGCGAGACGTCGAGGTCGCCGAAGAGAGTCAGCTCCAGCGTGCGAGGAATGGGCGTCGCGGACATCGCCAGCAGATGCGCGGCCTCGCCCTTCGCCTGCAGGCGCGCGCGCTCGTTCACGCCGAAGCGGTGCTGCTCGTCAATGACGGTAAGCGCGAGTTGGTGGAACGTCACGTCGTCCTGGAAGAGCGCGTGCGTGCCCACCGCCACGGCGGCCGAGCCGTTGGCCAGCGCAGCGAGCTTCTCGGCCCTGCCGGCGCCCTTGTCCCGCCCGGTGAGCAGGATCGCCTTGACGCCCTGGGCGTCGAGCGGTGCGGCCAGGGTCTCGAAGTGCTGGCGGGCGAGAATCTCTGTGGGCGCCATCAGGGCTGACTGGGCGCCTGCCGCCACGACGTCGGCCATGGCGATCATCGCCACGACGGTTTTTCCAGACCCGACATCGCCC
Source organism: Pseudomonadota bacterium (assembly GCA_021816155.1). Classification (GTDB taxonomy): domain Bacteria; phylum Pseudomonadota; class Alphaproteobacteria; order Caulobacterales; family Caulobacteraceae; genus Acaudatibacter. Next base: position 843 of record JAKAZA010000114.1, read on the forward strand.
TGCACCAGCCGGCTCATGCGCTCACCCGACGCGAGGTCGGCGCGGATCTCGCCGAGCGACCGCGCCTGCGCGCCGGTGAGGCGGAACGGGAGCGCAGCCTCGAGGTGGTCCGCAAGGGCGCTCGCCGCGATCGGCGGGGCCGGTTGGGCTCGGCGGGCCGACTTGCGCTGGGCCAACGCCAGTTGGTGGGCCAGCAGTTCGTCGTAGGCGAGCCGTCGGCGGAACGGAGATTGAGGCGCCAGGTCGGCGTCGCTCGTCGGATGGTGCACCGCCTCCAGCGCCTCGCGCCAGGCGGGCCAGTGCTGGCGAGCCAGCCAGGCTGGGTCCTGCCACTCGGGCAGCTTCGGCGCCCGCGTCAGCGCCTCCAGCGCAAACCGGCGCACGGCGCGTGACGGCAGGCCAGCCGTCGCCGGATAGACCGCCTCGGCGTCCGGCACTTCGGCGGCGCGCTCGGCCGGCCACAGGTAGTCCGGGTGGACGATCTGCAGCTCGTAGTCGAACTCGTTGCGCTCCACCTTGCCGCTGACGACGCGGCGCGCGCCCTTGGGGTGACTTTGCTCCAGGTGGGGACCGAAGCCGCGAAAGAAGACCAGCGTGACGAAACCGGTCTCGTCGAACGCGCGGATCCGCCAGGGCTGGCCCCGGCGGCCTGGCTTCACGTGCCCTTCGATGGTGAGGATCAGCGTCTGTTCCTCGCCCAGCGTCGCCTGCGCCGCCTTCACCCGCGTGCGGCGGACGAGACCTTGCGGGACGACGAACAGCACGTCGCGCACAAGCGGCCCCGCCACGCGCTCCAGCGCCGGCGCGACGCGTGGTCCGACGCCCTTCAGCGACGTGATCGGCGTGAACAGCGGGAAAAGAATCTCGGGCCGCATACCGGCGCAAGTCTAGCGCGCTTTTCAGTTCCCTTGGCCGCCGTCGGCCTCCCGTGGCAGGCTGCGCCGACGCGACGGCCTCGCCCTGGGGCCGGCCGATCCGAATCCTACCGGGTCCGCACCCGCATCTTACGGCGGCGCTGGGGTAGACCGCCAGATGGGGAGCGACCTCGCGGCCCGCGCCGCGCTTGGCCCTGGTCGCTCAGCCGATCGCCCAGAGCGCGTCCTCGGCCAGCGCCGCGCCCTGGTCGCGTTGCAGGCCGTCGGCGTCAAGAGCGCCGAGCGGTGCGTCCAGCGGCGCGAGCGTGCCGGCCTCGTTCGGCGCGTTGGTCCGTCCGAGGCCCGCCCAGATCTCGAAGCCGAGCTTGGCGAGGAACTGCGGCCGCTCGGCGCGGCGGATCGCCGGGTCGAGACCCCAGAAGAAGTTCTCCTGCTGCCGGACGAACGGGCGGCAGTGGTAGGCGAGGACGGCGCGACGTTGCTGGCCCCGGGTGTGGTTGGCGCCGGTGCCGTGGACGAGGCGGCCGTCGAAGAACATCACGGAGCCCGCAGGCCCTACTGCCGGAACCGTTTCCTCCGGCGACCAGGATCTCAGTTCGCGGACGAGGTGCGACCCGGGCGCGACACGCGTCGCACCGTTCTCGTCCGTGAAATCGTCCAGCATGAAGAGGCAGTTGGCCACCAGCGGCTTCTCAGTCCAGAAATCGACGTACCCCTGGTCGGAGTGCAGTCCCATCGGCGCGCCCCCCGGCCGGGCGATGTTGGCGGTGAGGCTGGAAAGCAGGAACCGTGGGCCCAGCAGCCGGCCCATCACCGCTTCGACCAGCGGGCTCATCACCAGGTCGCGGAACATCCGCCCCTTGTTGGCCAGCATCCAGATGCGCTGGTTGATGCCGGCCTCCACCCAGCCCGCTCCCGCCGCGATCTCACCGGCCGCCTGTTGGTCCACCCGCGCCTTGAGCGCCGCTGTCGCCTCGGCCGACAGCGCCCGCTCCAGCACGCAGTAGCCGGACTTCGCCAAGTCCTCGAACGCTGCAGCCAGTTCATGACGGCGCCGCAGCGGCGGCATCTTGATCATTGAGGCCGTCACCATGCGTAAGCCTCCGGCGCCGGCCCGCCCGGGCCGGGGAAGATCTCGCCCAGCGCCCTGAGGGCCACTGCGTCGAGCGTCAGCTCGAGCGAGGCGAGCGCGCTCGTCAGCTGCCCCATCGTCCGCGGCCCGATCACAGGCGCGGTGACGCCGTTTTGCTGCGCGACCCATGCCAGCGCCACGGCGGCCGGCGGATGGCCGAGTTCGTCGCAGAACGCGGAGAAGCGGGACGCCTGGTCAGTGGCGGTCATGAAGTTCCGCCGTCCGCCTGCGTTGTCCTCGGGCTTCCCGCCAAGGAGACCGCCGCCGAGCGGGCTGTAGGCGAGGAACGCCATGCCGTAGGCCTGCGTCGCCGGGATCACCTCCAACTCCACGGTGCGCTTGGTCAGGTTGTAGATGCTCTGCTCGGAGACCAGCCCGAGGAAGCTGCGCGCTTTCGCCGTCTCCTGGGCCTGAGCGATGTGCCAGCCAGCGAAGTTCGACGAGCCGACGTAGAGCGCCTTGCCCTGCTGCACCAGCAACTCGAACGCCTGCCACACCTCCTCCCAGCGCGCCGCGCGGTCGATGTGGTGCATTTGGTAGAGGTCGAGGTAGTCGGTCTTGAGCCGAGTCAGGCTGGCCTCGCACGCCTCGCGGATATGCTTGGCCGAGAGCCCGCGCTGGTTCGGCCCGACCCAGGTTCCCATCCGCCGCACCGGGTCGGGCGAGCCCCATTCCATCGGTGCGGAATAGACCTTGCCCGCAAGGACCGTCTTCTCGCGCCGCCCTCCGCCTAGCGCGAACCAGCGTCCGAGCAATTCCTCGGTCCGACCAGCGTTGTAATTGTCGGACGTGTCGATCAGGTTCAGCCCCGCCTCGAACGCCGCGTCGAGAATGGCGAAGCTGTCCGCCTCGCTGGTCAGCCACGAGAAGTTCACCGTCCCCAGCGCAAGCGGCGCCACCTGCAGGGCGGTCGAGCCGAAACGGCGAAGCTGCATCGGGACCTCGCAGAGAGTTGCTCCGGCGGACAATGACCGATGCAGCGGCGCCTCCGCAACCGCTCGCCCGGCGAACCTCGACCCTGGCCGCCGTCCCCTCTATCGCTTATATGCGCCCCTTCCGGTGATGGACGAGACGAGGCTGAAGCGGCTGCGGTTCCGCGCCTGGCGGCGTGGGTTTCGGGAGGCGGACCTGATTCTGGGGCCGTTTGCGGATATGCATGCCCGGTTGTTCACGGAGGACGAAGCCGTGGCCTTCGAGGCGCTGCTCGATGCGCCGGACCATGACGTCTATGGGTGGATTCTAGGGCAAGCGGCGCCCGATGCGTTCGAGACGCCGCTGCTGATGCGGCTTCGAGCATTCCAGAAGGGCGGCGGCGCCCGCATCCGGCAAGACTGAAAGCATAATTGTTTGTCTCTGGCTGACGACATCAAGCGCGTGGCGAGCGGTCCCGACGCCCTGGAACTGACCGGTGTTCCGGAGGGTTTCGACGCGCTGGTGATGGCCGACCTGGCGAGGGCGCGCGGCGGTCTCACCGTGTTCGTGGCGCGCGACGGCTCGCGCGCCACCGCGTTCGAGACCGCGCTCGGGTTCTTCGCGCCGGAGATGGAGATCCTTCGCCTGCCCGCGTGGGACTGCTTGCCCTACGACCGCATAGGCCCCTCTGCAGGCGTCTCCGCCGAGCGGATGCAGACGCTCACCCGGCTCGCCCGCGGCGGGTTCGAGCGGAAGAAGCCGGCGATGCTGATCACGCAGGGACCGGCGCTGATCCAGCGCCTGCCGCCGCGTGCGGCGGTGCTGTCGGCGGGCTGGTCGGCCAGCGTGGGCGCCAGCGTCGATATGAAGGAGCTCGAGCGCTACTTCGCGATCAACGGCTATCATCGCGCCTCCACCGTCTCCGAGCGCGGCGAGTTCGCGGTGCGCGGCGGGGTGATCGACGTCTTTCCGCCCGGCGCCGACGAGCCGGTTCGGCTCGACCTTTTCGGCGACACGCTCGACGCCGTCCGCGGCTTCGACCGCGAGACCCAGCGGTCGACCAAGCAGCTAAGCCGCGTCGACCTGTTGCCGGTCTCCGAGGCCCTGCTCGACAAGGCGGAGGTCGCGCGCTTCCGCAAGGGCTACGTGGCTCAGTTCGGCGCGGCCGGCGACGATCCGCTCTACGCCGCGGTCAGCGAGGGCGCGCGGCGCGCCGGGATGGAGCACTGGCTGCCGCTTTTCTATCCGTCGATGGAGACATTGTTCGACTACCTGCCGGCCGACGCGCTGATCGGGCTCGACCATCTGGCGGTCGCCGCGCGCGACGAGCGGCTCGCGCTGATCGCCGACGCCTACGACGCGCGGGCGGGCGCCGACCGCAAGGCGCACTACCGCCCGATGCCGCTCTCGGCGCTCTACCTCACCAACACCGAATGGGACGAGGCGCTGGCCCACTATCCGGTGCGGCGGCTGGAGCCCTTCCACCGCGACGAGAGCGCGCCCGGCGTCGTCGACATGGGCGCCAAGCTCGGACGCAACTTCGCGGCCGAGCGGCAGCAGGACAGCGTGAACCTGTTCGAGGCCGCGGCCGACCATGCGCGTCGGCTGATGGGCGAGGGCCGCCGCGTGCTGTTCGCGTCGTGGTCGGAAGGCGCGTCGGAGCGGCTCGCGGGCATGCTGGCCGACCACGGGCTGAAGGACGTTCCGTTCTCTCCATACTGGCAGGCGGCGAAGGCGGCCGATCCCAAGAAGCTGCAGCGGGTGGTGCTGCCGCTCGACGCAGGGTTCGAGACGGAGACCCTCGCCGTCATCTCCGAGACGGACATTCTCGGCGACCGGCTCGCGCGGCCGCGCCGTCGCCGGCGCGCCACGAACTTCCTCGCCGAGGCGAGCGCGCTCGCCCAGGGCGACCTCGTCGTGCACATCGACCACGGCATCGGCCGCTACGTCGGCCTGAAGACGCTGACGGTGCAGGACGCGCCGCACGACTGTCTCGAGATCGACTATGCGGCCGATTCGAAGCTTTATCTGCCGGTCGAGAACATCGACCTCCTGACCAGATACGGCGCCGACAGCGAGGACGTGCAACTCGACCGGCTGGGCGGTGCGGCCTGGCAGGCGCGCAAGGCGCGGGCGAAGGAGCGTCTGCGCGAGATGGCCGAAGGCCTCATCGCGATCGCCGCCCAGCGCGCGCTCAAGCACGTCGAGGAGGCGCACCCGCCGCAGGGCGTGTTCGACGAGTTCTGCGCCAGATTCCCTTACGAGGAGACCGACGACCAGCTGAACGCCATCACGGACGTGCTCTCCGACTTCGAGACCGGCCAGCCGATGGACCGGCTGATCTGCGGCGACGTCGGCTTCGGCAAGACGGAAGTGGCGCTGCGCGCAGCGTTCGTGATGGCCATGAGCGGGCGCCAAGTCGCGGTGGTCTGTCCCACGACGCTGCTGGCGCGCCAGCACTACGCGACGTTCGTCGAGCGCTTCAAGGGCTGGCCGGTACGGATAGGGCGGCTCTCGCGCCTCGTGCCGGCGGCCGAGGCGAGCGCCACCCGCGAGGGGCTGAAGAAAGGCGAGATCGAGATCGTGGTCGGCACCCACGCGGTGCTCGGCAAGCAGGTCGGCTTCAAGGACCTCGGACTCGTGATCGTCGACGAGGAGCAGCACTTCGGCGTCAAGCACAAGGAGGCGTTGAAGGCCCTGCGCGCCGACGTGCACATGCTGACGCTGACCGCGACGCCGATTCCGCGCACGCTGCAGATGGCGCTTTCGGGCATCCGCGAGATGTCGATCATCGCCACGCCGCCGGTCGACCGCCTCGCGGTGCGGACCTACATTACGCCGTTCGACCCGGTCAGCCTGCGCGAGGCGCTCCTGCGCGAGAAGTACCGTGGCGGCCAGGCGTACTTTGTAACCCCGCGCATCTCCGATCTGTCCGATCTTGCGAAGTTCCTGCGCGAGGAGGTGCCGGAGGTTCGTTTCGTGATCGGGCACGGCCAGATGGCGCCGACCCAGCTCGAAGACGTCATGGCCGCGTTCTACGAGGGGCGCTACGACGTGCTGCTCTCGACCACTATCGTCGAAAGCGGTCTCGACATCCCGACCGCCAACACGCTGATCGTCCATCGCGCCGACATGTTCGGTCTGGCCCAGCTCTACCAGCTGCGCGGGCGGGTGGGGCGCTCGAAGGCGCGCGCCTACGCCTACCTGACGACCCCGTTCGAGCGGCCGATCACGCCGGCGGCGGAGCGGCGTCTGGAGGTGCTGCAGTCGCTGGACAGCCTGGGCGCAGGCTTCCAGCTTGCGAGCCACGACCTCGACATCCGCGGCGGCGGCAACCTCCTGGGCGAAGAGCAGTCGGGCCACATCAAGGAGGTGGGAGTCGAGTTATACCAGCAGATGCTGGAGGACGCCGTCGCGGAGCTGCGCGCCCGGGGCGGCGCGGAGCCGGTGAACCTGGACCGCGGCTGGTCGCCCCAGATCAACACCGGCGCCGCGGTGCTGATCCCGGAGGCCTATGTGCCGGACCTGAACGTGCGTCTCGCGCTTTACCGGCGCCTGTCCGACGCCGAGAAGGCGGAGGACCGGGAAGCGCTCGCCGCCGAGCTGATCGACCGCTTCGGCCCGCTGCCGGCCGAGGCCGACCAGTTGCTGAAGGTCGTGGCGATCAAGGGCCTCTGCCGTCAGGCGAACGTGGCCAAGATCGATGTCGGACCGAAAGGCGCGGTCGCCTCGTTCCGCGAGGACCGCTTCGCCAACCCCGGCGGGCTCGTGCAGTTCATCCAAAGGAACGCCGCGGTCTGGCGGCTGCGCCCCGACCAGAAGGTGGTCGTCAAAGGCGAGTGGGAAACCCCCGTACAACGCCTCGGCGCCGCCGAGCGCATCCTGAAGGAGCTGGCGCGCATCGCGGCGGGGTAGAGCGGGAGGGGGGAGCGCGCGCGCCGGACCCGGTCAGCTCACCAGACTGGAAGGCGGCGGCGGGCCCTTGGCGGCCTGGGCTTCGGCAAGCATTCGGCTGGCGCGCCGCCAGACCTCGAACCTCTGTGCGGCGAGCATGGCCACGGCCAGCACCAGGAAGCCGGTGCCGATCTCCACGACCGGGACGTGCCAGGCGATCGCATTGGTCTCCAGGTAGTCGCGGAGGGCGACGCGCAGCACCAGGATACCGAAGATGAACAGGATGCCGACCGGCGATGCGCGCGAGGTCAGGTCCTGCGTCTCCGGATGGATATGGATCTCGATGAAGCGCGCCCGCTGCCAGCCGATCATCGCGCCGACCACGAACGCGCCGCCCAGGATGGCGATGTTGAGCGGCGTCGCCTCGATCTGGGTGTCAGCCAACGCGGCGACCAGCAGCAGAACGTAGACGGCTGGCCACAGCCAGAGCCGGTCGATCTTCAGCCTGCGCGGCCGCAGGTTGCGGGCCACCAGGATGACGGCGAGGACGCCGATCGCCACCAGGGACGAGGGCGTGATGTGGCCGTCGCCAAATAGCCGATCCATCTGGTCAGCTCGCCTGCCGTTCGCTCGCCTGGGCCGCCGCCGCTTCCAGCGCCTTGGCCGCGCTCTCGTTCGGCCGCACCTCCGCGACGCCGATGTCGAACTCCGCCACGAAGGGCTGGCGCTCCGGCCCCGCCTCGAACGCCGTGCAGCCGATCACGGCCGCGATCCGCTCGGCGGTGAGCCTCGCGGCCGCGAGCCCGGTGCCGGGGAGGGCGAGCGCGAACACCTCGGGGCCGAGCCGTGCGGGCGTATCCTCGGCGCGCACCAGGCGCCCGATCATGCTGCCGATCTGCGGGATCGCGCGGTCGAGCCAGCCGCCCGCGCGGGCGACCGTCACCTCAGGCCGCTCGGCGACCTTCAGCACGCAGACCGACAGCGGCCGGTTGCGCGCCCTGGACGCGGCCGCGAGGCGCGTCAGGTGCGCGGCGAACAGGTCGCGCGTGAAGAGGCCGGTGGCGGCGTCCATCAGGCCCGAGCTCTTGGCCTTGTCCAGCGCCCGGCGGATGGCGCCCAGACGTCGGAAGGCGCGCGCCAGCTCCAGCACACGCTTGGCGGTGTCGTTCTCGCTGACCTCGGGCGAAGCCACGTCGGTCACGCCCTTCGCGAAGGCGTCGACCGCATCGATGTCAGGCGAGCCGCGCTGATAGAGCAGGGCGGGGATGTGGTAGAGCCGTGTGTTGCGACGCATCCCGGCGATGATCGAGAGCGCTTCGTGCGGGTTCTCGCCGGCCCAAAGCACCACGGCGTCGAAGATGCGCTCGTGCAAGTAGTCGAACGCCGTGTACGAGGTGAACGCGCCCACGACCTGCGCCTCGTAGCGCGCGAGCGCATTCGACAGCGCCAGGAACTGAGGCGCGGGCTCACCGACGCAAAGCACGCGCAGCGGCCCGCCTTCGGTCTCGGGCAGGTCGAGCCGGCGCCCGCGCTCGGCGAAGGTCTCGAGTCGCAGCTCGAACTCCTCCTCCGCGACAGCCAGGCGCACGAGGCTCTCCAGCCGCATCACCGCCTGGGCTGGGTGCAGCGGCGGCGCGAGCGCCAGGTCGAACCCGTGCGAGGCGATCTGCGGATCGGGATCGGCGATGGCGACCACTGGGAGGCGGCGCGGCGCGCAGGCGGCCTTCAGGCGGCTCGCGAACGAGAGCGCCTCGCGCCCCGCGCCGACTAGGTCGACGAATGCAGCCTCGATCTGCAGGTCCCCGAGCGCGGCGATCGCGGCGAACGGCCCGCGCGCGGTGATCGTGCGCCAGCCCAGACGGTCCAGCCCCTCGGCGAGCGGCCCCGCGCGCTCGTCTTCCCGCGCGACGATCAAGATGCGTGCGTGAATCGGCAAGGCGGATCCTTCGCGAAGAGACTAAGCGGGCGAGCCTTGCCGCGCCAAGGGCGTAATTCGCGTCGGGGCGCTGCGGGGTCTCGACAGTCCGCGGCCGGATGACGGAGATGCGCCAAGCTCGGCCGCGAAGGACGTGGGCCAGCCGTCCATGCTCTGTCCCCCAAGACGCCGCATTGGCTCCGTGGCGCAGGAGGGTCAAGCGATCGCGCAGGACGTTGGGGCTTGCGTCGTCTGGGTTTGCGTCAGCCGCGCTTGCCTGACGCTCGGTCATCGCCTTCTAGTGGCGCTGCAATCAATCAATGCGAGGAGCCGCGCCATGCGCCAGGGACCGCTCACCGGCCTCAGGGTCGTCGAATTCGCCGGCATCGGTCCGGGACCGTTCTGCGGGATGCTGCTGTCCGACCTGGGCGCCGACGTGGTCCGCATCGACCGCCAGGGCGGGCGCGGCGGAGCGCCCACCGACATCACGTCGCGGGGCCGCCGCTCGGTGGCGCTCGATCTGAAGGATCCCGCCTCGATCGAGCTCGCCTTGAAGCTGATCGAGAAGGCCGACGCTCTGTTCGAAGGCTTCCGCCCCGGCGTGATGGAGCGGCTCGGGCTCGGGCCCGACGTCGCGCTCAAGCGCAACCCGAAGCTCGTCTATGGCCGCATGACCGGCTGGGGCCAGTTCGGGCCCTACGCCCAGGCCGCTGGGCACGACATCAATTACATCTCGCTGGTCGGCGCCCTGCACGCCATCGGCCCGGCGGACAAGCCCGCGCCGCCGCTGAACCTGGTCGGCGATTTCGGTGGAGGCGCGCTCTACCTTGCGTTCGGCCTGCTGGCCGGCGTGATCCACGCGCGCGCCTCCGGCCAGGGGCAGGTGATCGACTGCGCGATGACCGACGGCGCGGCCTCCCTGATGTCGATGTTCTTCGGCATGCACGCCGCCGGCGCGTGGAAGGACGAGCGCGAGCAGAACCTGCTCGATGGCGGCGCGCAGTTCTACGGCCCCTACGAGTGCGCTGACGGCAAGTGGATCTCGGTCGGCTCGATCGAGCCGCAGTTCTACGCTCTGCTGCTCGAGAAAAGCGGCGCAGGCGCCGATCCGGCCTTCAAGGCGCAGATGGATCGCGGCGAATGGCCTGGCCTTAAGGCCAAACTTGCGTCGATCTTCAAGACCAAGACCCGCGCCGCCTGGTGCGAGATCATGGAGGCCACCGACGTGTGCTTCGCGCCGGTGCTCGGCATCGCCGAGGCGCCCAGTCATCCGCACAACGTGGCGCGCAAGACCTTCATCGAGGTGGCCGGCGTCACCCAGCCGGCGCCTGCGCCACGCTTCTCGGCGACCCCCGGCGCGGTGCAGCGTCCGCCGCCCGCTATCGGCGCCCACAACGCCGAGGTTCTCGCCGACTGGGGCGTCGGGGCCCACGCCCGGCAGCCCGCCTGAGGCCCTGCGCGCTTCTGTTCAGGTTGGGTTCAGACTGGGAAGCTCAGGCTGCCCAAATCGACCGGCCGTCGCGCTCTCCCGTCCCTCGTGGCGGCGACCGGTCGATCAGGACGAAGACAAGGTCATCCTGCGCGGCGCGTCGCACCTGTTCACAGGCCGGCGCGCCGCTTCGTTTTTGTGTACAACGGCGCCCTCGCTGACAAGCACGCCGGTTCACTTGACGATCACAAACACGAGGGCGCCGTGCGACTCGTCGGTCTCGGCCACGCTCACGCCGGCCTGCGCCGCAAAATGCGGCACGTCGATCCGCGCCATCGGGTCGTCGGCGATCAGCCGCACTCGAGCACCCGTCGGCGCGCTGGCCAGCGCGCGGCGCAGCTTGAGGGTCGGCACCGGGCACCTGTGGCCGCGGGCGTCAACGAGGATCTCGCCAGCCTCTTCCATCGCAGGAAGCGATGGCGGGCGCGGCGGTCCGCGTCAACGTCAGCCCGGTGTGCTCGGCATCGCCCCGACGGCGTGGTTGACCACAGGCGGCGCCGGGTGGGTGTCCACGTAGACCCAGGCGGCGATCGCCGCGATCACCGCCAGCACGGCGGGAATCACGACCATCCAGGGGCTTGAATGAGCCCGGGCGGGCTCGCGAGTGCGTGTCAGTACGGGGTTGTGGAACATAGGCTCGTCGTGCGCAGCCTGCGTCGGCGAGCCTGACAGATTGGCGGCCATCGCGCCCTCCTCGCTTCAGACTCTGCCACCCTAGCTGCGCGCATGCGGGACTTGCCGCAAGGTTCCCTCACGAAAGCGTGATTGACGCGACTCAACGTGAGCGTGCGAGCCACCCCAGTGCGATCATCGCAAAACCTCCGACCACGAGATCGACTGCGATGACGTAGCCCAACAGCACGACAGCGCCGAACGGTCCCACGAACAGGATCAGGATCGCCAGGAAGGCGTCGACCACGGCTGAGACGAGCAGCCACCACCAGCCGCGTGCGCCCCGGCGGCGCTGGTCGAGCGCCAGCCCGAGCATCGCGAGCGCGTCAGCGGCGAGGTAGGCCGCCACGAAAAGGGCCAGCGCGATCGCGCCAACCATCGGCCGCCACAACACAAGCCCGCCGATCAGGATCGCGATCGCCGCCGAGATCGCGCCCCAGACGACGTGGGTGTGCAGCCGCGCGCCGAGCAGCGCGATCACCCCGAAGACGCCGCTCAGCACCAGCACCCAGCCGAAGACCAGCGCGCCGGCCATGCCGGCCCAGCCTGGCAGCGCCGCCGCAGCTGCGCCCAGGACGACCAGCAACACGCCCTCGACGACGAACCAGAAGGACGCGCCACGCCGATTCTGGGGCGGGGTCTCGCTCGCTTCGCTCATGTCCGGAAGCCTCGCTCAGGGCCCCATGATCCGCTGACGATGGCGCCTAGCCATGACGCGCGCAATGCGCCGCCGCCGATCGGCAGTTCCCCCGCCGCCCGCAAAGCCCTAGCTAAGACCCGCCGGATGGGTGGCCGAGTGGTTTAAGGCAGCGGTCTTGAAAACCGCCGTGGGCTTGCGCCCACCGTGGGTTCGAATCCCACCCCATCCGCCACTTCGGTCTCTGAGCGGGCGCGCCCTTACCTCGCCGTTGGTCACCGGCGGCGCGGCAGCCGGATCGGCCGGCCATGACGCGGTCCGCGCCG
>JAKAZA010000115.1 GCA_021816155.1 Pseudomonadota bacterium
CGGTTCGTTCCGCCTGCCGCTGGTTATCCTCGTCCCGGTGCCGCTGACGCTCATCGGCATCGTACTCGGGCATTGGCTGCTCGGCGCGCCCTTTACCGCGACCTCGATGATCGGCTTTATCGCGCTGGCCGGCATCATCGTTCGCAATTCGATCCTGCTCGTCGATTTCATCCGGCGGCGGCGGACAGAAGGGGCGGCGCTGCGTCAGGCGCTGCTCGACGCCGGCGCCATTCGCTTCAAGCCTATCGTCCTGACCGCGGCGGCGGCGATGATCGGTGCCGCCTTCATCATCACCGATCCGATCTTCCAGGGTCTGGCCATCTCGCTGCTCTTCGGGCTCGCTTCGTCGACCGCCCTCACGGTCCTGGTGATCCCCGCCGTCTATGTACTGCTGCGCGATGACGGCGTTGCCCTGCCGCCGGCATGACGGCAGGGAGGCCGCCCAGCCCCGTCGCGGCAAGCCTTTCGCGCGGCTTGGAGCGCCTCCGCGCCGTCGTCGGCCGGGTGCCGTCCAGTGTACCGCAGGCGCATCGGCGCGCATTCAGCCTGACCTCGGCAGGCTATCTGTTCGCGCTCCTGGCGCAAGCCGGGCTGGCCGCGGTCTTTCTCGCCGCCGGCGAGAACGTCCTCGCGGCGGCCGGCGCGGTCGGCGCCGCCGGCTTTGCCGCGTGCCTCGCCGCGCATCGGGCGGGGCACTACCGCCAGCCGCCTCACGCCGCCGCTCTCATGGTCGTCGCCGACGGCGTGCTGGGCGCCTATTTTCTCGGGCCGGATTGCGGATTTCAGCTCTATATTCTCGCTGCCATCATCTACCCGTGGCTGGCGCCGTTCTTCGGAGGCCGGCTCAAGCTGCTGTATTCAGGCGGCGGCACTGTGGCCTTCGCCGGGCTGTCGGCGCTCGGGGTTGTGCACGAGCCCACCTATCCGCTCGCCGCGCCCTGGAGCGGAGCGCTGGGCGCGCTCAACGCCGCGGGGCTCGCCGCCATCGTGATCGCCATGGTCTCGACCTACGAAGTGGCGGTGGAGCGGGCCGAGCGGGAGGCGCAGCGGGCCAATGCCGAATCCGAGGCGTTGCTCCTCAACATTCTGCCCCGGAAGGTCGCGATGCAGTTGCGCGAAGATCCGCACGCCATCGCCGAGCTGCATGGCGAGGTTACCATTCTCTTCGCCGATATCGTCGATTTCACGCCGCTGTCGCTGCGGCTGCATCCGACGGCGTTGGTCCGCCTGCTTGACGACATCTTCTCGGCATTCGACGATCTGGCCCGACGGTACGGGGCGGAAAAGATCAAGACGATCGGCGACGCCTATATGGCGGTTGCCGGGTTGCCCGAGCCGCGCCCGGATCACGCAGCGGCCATCGCCGATCTCGCCCTTGAAATGCTGACCGAGGTGCAGCGCTTCACCGACGATACCGGAATGCCGATGACGCTGCGCATCGGCATCAGTTCGGGGACGGTCGTGGCTGGAGTCATCGGCAAGAGCAAGTTCGTCTACGACCTGTGGGGCGATCCGGTGAACACGGCCGGCCGCATGGAAAGCCATAGCCTGCCGGGGCGCATCCAGGTCAGCGAGGCCACCTACCGGCTGCTGCAGGCATCGCACCGCTTCGAATACCGCGGAACTATCGACCTCAAGGGCAAGGGCAAGACCGAGGCCTGGTTCCTGCTGGGGCGCCGCACCGACGTCCCCGCGTCGTTCAGTGGAACAGGAAGACCGGCAACTCAGCCTTCGTGAGGACATGGCGGGTGAAGCCGCCGAAGACCAGTTCGCGCATCCGGCCGTGTCCGTAGCCGCCCATGACCAGCAGATCGGCGTTCAGCGCCCGTGCCTGCGCGACCACGGCCTCGATCCCGGAGCGCCGCCCCGCGGCGATGCACGCGCCGATGACCGGAAGGCCGTGCCAGCGGAGGCGCTCGACCAGGGCGTCGACCGACCCCGTAGCCGAAGCTGCATCGTCCTCGACGTTCAGGATGACGACCCGGTCCGCCCGGCCAAGGAACGGCATCGCCGCGGTGACGGCCCGGGCCGAATCTGCCGCATCCTTCCAGGCGACGACGATGGTCCCGCCGAGGCTGGACGGCGCCCGTGCCGGAGCGAGAAGCAGCGGACGTCCGGCCCGCAGGAGCACCGCACCTGCCGCGTCCGGAGACAAGCCGTAGCGCTGCGCCCCCGTTTGCGGGCCGCTGCGGATGACGAGCAGGTCGTTGAGGCGGGCGGCATCGATCAAACCGTCGATCTCCTCACCGATCGTCTCGCGCCATGCGGCGGAAACCGATCCCGGTCCCGGTCCCGGAGCCCGATCGGCGAGAGGAAGCGCCGCATGCTCGCAGAATTCCGCGAAGCTCTTGTGGGCGCGGCTGGCGCGCCGCCGGTTCTTCTCCTCGATGATGTCCCATGCTCCCGCTCCGGAGATGGCAATGCCGACTTCCGTCGGGGCCGACAACGCGGCCGCCTGGTCCGGAGCAAGACGAAGGTGCAGGAACTCGATATGCGCCCCGAATCTGCGGGCAGCGGCCAGCGCCGTGGCAAATCGCGTTTCATCGCCGCGATCGCCCATCGCCGGCACGATTATCGTCTTGATCATGGCGCATCGGCTCCTCTTGTCCGGGTCGCTCGGCTTGACCGAGATCAAGGCTCAAGACGCGACCGGAGACGTTGACGCAAGTCAATGTTGCCACCCGGTGCCGCGACTAGGGTCCGACCTGCCTGGAGCGAACGCCACTCATCAGCGCGGATCGGGATTCGCTGGCCGCCAGGTTCACGGCACGACGAGCGAAGACGAGGACAGGATCATGCGGCAGATGTCCGAGATCGTACGCGACCAGGACCCGGTGATGCTGCCGCCGGGTACGACGGTGGAGCGAGCCTGCCGGCGCATGCGCGAGCGGCGGGTCGGCGCGGTGCTGGTGACCGACCGGTGGCGACGCCTGCGCGGCATCTTCACCGGCCGCGATGCGGTGTGCCGGGTCCTCGCCGAGGGCAAGGACGCTGCGAGGACGACGCTCGCCGAGGTGATGACCCGCGATCCCGATACCCTGCCGCCGGGCAAGACGGCGATCGAAGCGCTGCGGCTGATGCAGGATCGCGGTTTTCGGCACGTTCCGATCGTCGCCGACGGCAAGGTGGTCGGGATCGTCTCGCATGGCGATTTCCGGGGCCTGGAACAGGCACGCCTCGACGAGGAGACCGGATTGTGGGAGCGGATCTGATGCCGAAGCACCGCCCGGCGTCGCCAGCAGCCGATCCTTCGGCACGCCGGTCGAGCCCGGCGGTGCAGGGCGGGATTCTGCCGAGCGATCCTGCGCGGGCCGCCGATCTGGCCGCCGACGCGGTGCGCGCCGAGGTGCTTGACCGCCTCATGCACGCCGCCCAGGCGCGCTTCACCTACACGCTGTCGCCCGCCGCGCTGGTTCTGGCGTTTCTCGATTGGGGCATGCATCTGGCCAACGCGCCGGGCAAGCAGGCGGTCCTGCTGGAGAAGGCGCTAAGGAAATGGGTGCGATTCGCCCTCTACCTCGCCCGCGCCGGCGGCAGCGACGACGGTCGGGCCTGCATAGAGCCGCTACCGCAGGATCACAGGTTCACCGGCCCGGCCTGGCGCCAGCCGCCCTTCGATTACATCTACCAGGCCTTTCTGCTGCAGCAGCAATGGTGGCACAACGCCGCGACCGGCATCAGCGGAGTATCCGCGGCCCATGAGCGAATCGTCGCCTTCACCATGCGCCAGATCCTCGACATGGTGTCACCGTCGAACTTCGTGTGGGCCAATCCCGAGGTGTTGCGGCAGACCCTGGACGAGGCCGGGCAGAATTTTGTGCGCGGCGCGACGCATCTCTTCGAGGATTGGGAGCGGGCGGTCGCCGGCCGGCCGCCAGTCGGCACGGAGCAGTTCCGGATTGGGCAGGACGTGGCTACGACCCGTGGCAAGGTGATCTACCGCAACGAGCTGATCGAGCTCATCCAGTACCACCCAACCACCGAGAGGGTGCATCCCGAGCCGATGCTGATCGTGCCGGCCTGGATCATGAAATACTACATCCTCGACCTGTCGCCGGGCAACTCGCTGGTCGGCCATTTGCTGGGGAACGGCTTCACCGTCTTCATGATCTCGTGGCGCAATCCCGGCGCCGAGCAACGTGACCTCGACATGAGCGACTATCACCGGCTCGGCATCGTCGACGCGCTGGCGGCGATCGCCGCCATCGTGCCCGGCCAGCCGGTCCACTGCTGCGGCTATTGTCTCGGTGGAACGCTGCTGTCGATCGCGGCTGCGGCGTTGGCGCGGGGCGGATCGGCGCGGCTGAAGAGCCTGACGCTCTTCGCCGCGCAGACCGACTTCACCGAGGCCGGCGAATTGATGCTGTTCATCAACGACAGCCAGGTCGCCTATCTCGAGGATGCGATGTGGGAGCAGGGCTATCTCGACACGCGGCAGATGGCCGGCGCCTTCCAGCTCTTGCGATCCAACGATCTGATCTGGTCGCAGATGGTGCGCGAATATCTCAAGGGCGACCGCCCGCCGATGACCGACCTCATGGCATGGAACGCCGACGCCACGCGCATGCCCTACCGCATGCATTCACAGTATCTACGCCGTCTGTTTCTCGCGAACGATCTCGCCGAGGGCCGCTACGCGGTCGAAGGCCGGCCGGTTGCGCTGTCCGACATCCATGTCCCCGCGTTCGGCGTGGCGACACAGACCGATCATGTCGCGCCCTGGCGCTCCGTCTACAAGCTTCATCTGTTGACCGACACCGATCTGACCTTCGTGCTGACCTCCGGCGGACACAACGCCGGCATCGTCAGCGAACCGGGCCACCCCGGACGCAGCTATCAGCTCGCTCATCGGCCGGCGGAGGGCCGCTACGTCGACCCCGAGACCTGGCGCGCGATCACCCCGGTTGCGGAGGGCTCATGGTGGCCGGCCTGGATCGAGTGGCTGAGGCGGCATTCGAGCGTACCGACGACGCCGCCGGGACTCGGGGCGGCCGAACTCGGCTATCCGCCGCTGGCCGATGCACCCGGCCGCTACGTCCTCGAGCCGTAGCGGGCAAGCCGCCAGGACGTCAGCCGGTCTGCGGCGTCATGCGGTCCGCAGCGCGGAAATGGCGCCGCGCCGCGGCAAGCAGCCCCTCGTCGCTGATCCGTGCCATGGTTTCGACGCTGCTGATGCGCCCGAACAGCGCCGGGGCGTGCCGGTGCAGATACGTCACGAACTCGGTCTTGGCGCTCGACGGGCCGACGACCAGGATCGCGCGCGCGTCGGTCAAGGATGCGGCGACCTTCCCGAAGAAGGCGTCGTCGCCCCGCAGGTGCAATCCCGAGGGGCTGCCGGCCCTGACGTGCAGGTGGCGGGGCGGATGAGCCGGGTGGATCGTGCTCTCCTCTGCGGCATCGCTACTGAAGGAGGTCACCCGCGCTTCGTGATGGTCGAGCCAAACGACGGCATGTGAATGTCCGTGCAAGGAACGACTCCTCTCTCGCTTCGACGGGGCTGCACGAGCGACGGCCGATGTGATGGCCACCCTCGATCTTACTTAATCGCCGCGGCCGGACGATGCCGGGGCACGAGGGCCCGACCGGCGGATCGGCGGCGACGGCGCCGCTAGGAGGCGCCCCGCGCCGCGGCCTGAAATTCGGCCCGCGCCAGCTCGGCGAACGCCATGAGCTTGCGCATGAGCTGCTGGTCGCTCGCCGGCACGCCGCCGGCGGCGAGGTCGGCCCGCAGCTTGCCGATGACGGCCCGGTCGCCGCCGCCGAGCTCCGCATCGACGACGGTCCGCGCATAGCGCGTCGCCGCCTCGCCGGCCAATCCGAGTTGCGCCGCCGCCCAGGCGCCGAGCATCCGATTGCGGCGGGCGGTGATCTTGAATGCAAGTTCCTGCTCCTGCCGGAACGTTGCTTCGGCAGCCTTCTCGCGGTCCTCGAACATCCGCATCGCAGTCTCCCATCGGCCGCCGCAGCGGCCAGCGCCTTCGCTCAATCGTGCTGGCGCCAGGACGTCCAGGCCAGAGTGGCGGCGAAGACAAGGCCCGCGGCACTCACCATGATGAGATAGTACAGTTCACCCGGGGACACGGCCGCTCTCCCATTGTTGGTTGCAGTGATCCGACGAACCGATCATCCAGGGCCGGCCGGCCGGCGGCCTTGATCTGAATCAACGCGCCGGGTGGCGCGATTCAGGACAGTCGGATGCGCGGTTGCCGAACGCAGCCGGCTGGAGGGCGCTGATGATCAGGACGGTGCGGCTCGAGCTGGCGCGGTGCGCCGAGTTCCCCGAAGGCAGCCGCGATCACGGTTATGAACTCACCCTGCCGCTCCTGGCGGATGGCCGGCTCGACCGGCCGCACTGGCTGAAGCATCGCGGCGAGCTGGGCTTCCGCCGGTTCTGGGGCGATGAGGACGCCGCACATGGTGCCGTAAGGCACGATCCCAAGGGCTGGTCCCTGTCGTTCGCGTCGCCGGATGGCGGCACGGACGAGGCGATCTTCAAGGGCGACGAGCATCGCTTCGCCGTCGGCGAATACATCACGATCGCCGAACGCGACGGCGTCGCGCGCACCTTCCGCGTCGTTTCGGCCGAATAGGGGCGGCCGGACGCTGGCCGCCGGTGGCCGGGGCGCCCTGTCCCGCGGCGAACCGAGGAAAGGCCGCCATGTCGGTCCGCAATCTCGACCGGATGTTCAAGCCGGCGTCGGTGGCGCTGATCGGCGCGACGCCGCGGCCCGGCTCGGCCGGCGCGGTGGCGCTGCGCAATCTGTTGCGCGGCGGCTTCAAGGGCGAGGTGGCGCTGGTCAACCCGCATCACCGGACCCTGCACGGCCGGCCGGTCTTCCCCGACCTTGCCAGCTTGGAGGCGGCACCCGATCTCGCTGTCGTCGCGACGCCACCGCGGACCCTTCCGGCGCTGATCGCCGAACTCGGTCGGCGCGGGACGCGGGCGGCCGTCGTCATCACCCCCGGCTTCGCCGAGCTCGGCGCGGGCGGGGCGGCGCTGCAGCAGGAGATGCTCGACGCGGCACGGCCCCATCTTCTGCGGCTCCTCGGCCCGAATTGTCTCGGCTTGATGGTTCCGGGACTCGGCCTCGATGCCTCCGTTTCACCGGTCGCACCGCACGCCGGAAAGCTCGCCTTCGTCAGCCAGTCGAACGCCATGCTAGCGGTCGTTCTCGACTGGGCGGCGCCGCGCGGCATCGGCTTCTCGCATGCGGTTTCGCTCGGCGAGATGACCGATGTCGATGTCGGCGACATGGTCGACTACCTCGCGGGAGATCGTTCGACAGAGGCGATCCTCCTCCATGTCGAAGGGTTGCGCGAGGCGCGAAAGTTCATGTCGGCGGCGCGCGCCGCCGCGCGCATCAAGCCGGTGCTGGTCGTCAAGGCCGGGCGCGCCCCCGGAGGGGCGCTGCCGACAGCCGCGCACGCCGGCAGTCTCGCCGGCCCGGACGGGGTCTACGACGCCGCGTTTCGCCGCGCCGGCATATTGCGAGTCGACGACATGGGCGAGCTGTTCGACGCGGTCGAGACGCTGGCGCTGACCGGGCGACAGCGCGGCCACCGGCTTGCGATCCTGACCAATGGCCGGGGCCCGGGCATGCTCGCCGCCGACGAGTTGACGGCCCGGGGCGGCGCGCTTGCCGCCATCGCCCCGCAGACGATGGCGCGGCTGGCCGCGTTTCGGCCGCAAGCCCGGAACTGCGGCGACCCGGTTCAGATCGGCGATGCCGCCGATGGGGCGCGCTATGCGCAGGCGCTGGCAAGTCTGCTTGAAGACGGCGGTGCCGACGCCGTCCTGGTGCTGCATTGCCCGACGGCGTTTGCCCAGCCTGTCGAGGTGGCGCGTGCGGTCATCGCCGCCGTCTCCCAGGCGCGGCAGCGAGATGGCGGCGTAGGGCGCAACGTGTTCACCGCCTGGCTCGGCGGCCAGTCGGTTGAGCCGGCGCGTCGCCTCCTCGTCGAGGCGCGCCTCGCCACCTACGGGACGCCCGAAGAGGCGGTCCGCGGCTTCATGCATGGCGTCAATTTTCATCGGCGCCAGGATCTTCTGATGGAGACTCCGGCCGCGCGGCCGGACGATGTCGAACCCGATGTCGAGGCGGTCCGCTCGGTCGTTGCGCGCGCCCTGGCCGCGGACCGCCACTGGCTGGCGGCCGACGAGGTCGCGGTGGTGCTGAATGCTTACGGCATTCCCATTGCCGCGCCGGTACGAGCCGGCGATGCCGAGGAGGCGGCAGCAGCGGCGGCGACGCTGGGCTTCCCGGTGGCACTGAAGATCGACGCGCCCGACCTGCCGCGCCGAGGCGGCTTCGGCAGTGTCGTGCTCGATCTCGATACGCCTGAGCGTGTGCGCGACGAAGCCCAAGCGATGCAGAAGCGCATCGCGCTGCGCGCGCCCGGGGCGCGGGTCGAGGGCTTTCTGATCCAGCCGATGATCCGCCGCTCGCAGGCGATCGAGCTGATCGTCGGCATTGTCGACGATCCGCTGTTCGGTCCGGCGGTCGTGTTCGGCCAGGGCGGCGCCGCCGCGGAGGTGATGCGGGATGCGAGCCTGGAACTGCCGCCGCTCAACGATATGCTCGCTCGCGCGCTGATGGCGCGGACGCGCATCTGGCGGCTGCTGCAAGGGCACCGGGACCGCCCGCCGGCCGATCTCGGCGCGCTCTCGGCTACGCTGGTCCGTCTTGGACAGATCGCCGCCGATATTGCCGAGGTGGCCGAGCTCGATATCGACCCGCTTCTTGCCGATGCCGGTGGCGTGATCGGTCTCGACGCCCGCATCCGGGTTGTCGCGGCCGTCCGAACAGGCGCGTCGCGCCTGGCAATCCCGCCCTATCCAAAGGAGTTGGTCGGCATCGGGCGGCTGGCGGACGGGACGGCTGTCCGGCTCCGGCCGGTGCGGCCCGAGGACGAGCCGCTGCTGGTCGATCTGACCCGCCACATGACCGAGAGCGATCTGCGGTTCCGCTTCTTCGCTTCCTTGACGCAGATGAGCCATCAGCTGGCGGCGCGACTGTCGCAGATCGATTACGATCGGGAAATGGCGCTGATCGCCGAATCGGACCGTGACGCGATGGTTCTCGGCGTTTCGCGCTTTGCCGCCGATCCCGACAATCGACGGGCCGAGTTCGCCGTTGCCGTGCGCAGCGATTGCAAGGGCCGGGGGTTGGGCCGCCTGTTGATGGAGCGCCTCATCGCCGTGGCTCGTCGGCGCGGTATCGGCACCCTCGTCGGCAGCGTGCTGCGCGAAAACGAAGCGATGCTCGGCCTGTGCCGCGCCCTCGGCTTCGCCGTCGCCAATCATCCGGAAGATCCGGGCGCGTTCCTTGTCACGCTGCCCTTGCCGTCAGGGTGACGCGCCGGTCGTGCGGCCCGGAAGCCAATGGCCGACCCGAAGGCGAACGGCCGGCGGAATCCGCCTGCCGCTGCGCTGCCCCGGGCCGGCGAAAGCCCCCGGTTCAGGCCGGTGTCATATGCTTGCCCGGCTCCCGCGCGGTTGGCTGGCCGGGGCGCGCCGCCGGTTTCGTCTCGGCCGGTTGCTTGAGAGCCTGGGTGCGAAACTCGGCCGCCGCCTCCCGCGCCATGGCGGTGCACCGGTCGTGAACCTTGAGCGTCGCGTCGCCCCAGGCTTTCGCCTGCAGCGATGCGCCCTCAAGGAGGGTCGCCAGCACGGCCGCTTCGGCGGCGATCACATCCTGCGGCTTGCGGCAGCGCAGGAACTCCTGAAGCGAGCCGGCGACCCGCTCGCCGATCGTCGTCAGCGTCTCCATCTGCCGGCTGTAGGCCTCGCTGTAGGCCTGCTGCACGTCGGTTGCAAACGCCTGGAGACGCCGCATGTGCCCGTCCACGTCGCCCTCGCCGCCCGCCTGAGGCATGCCCCACCACGAAAACAACGCATGTATCCGATCTAGCTCCGTCCCGCTCATCTCGTCCTTCGCACTCATGATCCGCTCTCCTCGCTTGGCTTCAGTAGACGGTTTGTCCTCGCCTTGCCGCCGGGCCGTCGGATGCAGCGGCCCGGCTCGTGCTTCAACTTTGACGCCCGGTCTCCAAGCGCCGGCCACCGGCAAGCTCGGTCGTTCGTATCGGGGCTTCGGCACGTGATCGGGATCTGGCGCCGATGCCGCATCATTAGCCGACGGCTTCTAGCGCCAGCGCGATGCCCTGGCCGCCGCCGATGCACAGGGTCACCAATCCGCGGCGGAGTCCGTCGCGGCGCATCGCATGCAGCAACCGCGTCGTCAGCACGGCGCCGGTGGCGCCGATCGGGTGCCCATGGGCGATGGCTCCGCCCTCGACATTGACGATATCCTCGGGCAGGCCGAGTTCGCGGCTGACGGCCAGTACGATGGCGGCAAAGGCCTCGTTGATCTCGGCCCGTTCGATGTCGGCGATGGCCCAGCCGGCGCGGCTCAGCGCCTGCCGCACCGCCGGAACCGGCCCGAGGCCGAACATCCCGGGCTCGACCGCGCCGATCCCGTAGGCGACAAGCCGGGCCATCGGCTCGACGCCGTGCTTGTCGGCCCAGCGCCGGTCGGCGACGATCATGGCGGCGGCCCCGCTGTTGAGGCCGGGAGCATTGCCGGCGGTGATGGTGCCGTCCTTGCGGAATGCCGGCTTCAGCTTGGCGAGTGTCTCGATCGTGGTGTCCGGGCGATTATGTTCGTCGCGCCGGAAGACGGTTGGCCCGTTGCGTCCGGCGATCTCGACCGGCGCGATCTCGGCGTCGAATTTGCCGGCGGCCTGAGCCGCCGCAAAGCGTTCCTGCGTGCGCAGCGCCCAGCGGTCCTGCGCTTCGCGCGTGAGCTGGAAGCGGCCCACGAGATCTTCGGCCACCCAGCCCGAATGCTTGTCACAGAACGCGTCGTTGAGGCCGTCGCGCAGCATGCTGTCGTAGAGCTGACCGTCGCCCATGCGGTAGCCCCAGCGTCCGCCGGTCATGAGATAGGGCGACTGGTCCATGTTCTCCATGCCGCCGGCGATGGCGCTCTGGGCGAACCCCAGCATGATCTCCTGCGCCGCCGTCGCGATCGCCTGGGCGCCCGAGCCGCAGACCCGGTTGACGGTCATGGCCGGTACGGCGGCGGGCATGCCCGCCTTGATGGCCGCCTGGCGCGCCGGATTCATCTTGGCGCCGGCCTGCACGACCTGTCCCATGACGACCGTCTCGATCGCCGCGCCCTCGATCCTGGCGCGCGCCAGCATCTCCCGGATGACGACGCTGCCGAGATCCGGTGCCGGCCGGTCCTTGAGGGACCCGCCATAGGTGCCGATGGCCGTCCGCACCGGAACGCAGAGAACGACGTCAGTCTCACGCATCGGTCTGTCCTTTCGCATGGTTGGCAGGCCCGGCCAGCGGCCTAGGCCATGTATTGGCCGCCATTGGCTGTGATCGTCGATCCGGTGATGAAGGCCGCCTCGTCGCTCGTCAGGAACTGCACGATCCGTGCGATCTCATCGGCATCGCCCAGCCGGCCGACCGGGATCTGCGCCTCGATCTTCTGGAGAACGTCCTTGGCCACGGCGGCAACCATGTCGGTTGCGACATAGCCCGGCGCCACCGCGTTGACGGTGATCCCCTTCGATGCGGTCTCCAGAGCGAGCGCCTTGGTGAAGCCGATGACGCCGGCTTTGGCCGCGGCGTAGTTGGTCTGTCCGGCTTGACCCTTCTGGCCGTTGATCGAGGAGATGTTGACGATCCGCCCGAAGCGGCGTTCGCGCATGGCCGCAATTGCGAGGCGGCTCATGTTGAAGCAGGAGGTGAGGTCGGTGGCGATCACTTCGTGCCATTGCGCCGGCGTCATATGATGGAGCATGGCGTCGCGCGTGATGCCGGCATTGTTCACCAGAAGCTCCACGGATCCGCCGAGATCGCGGACGGCTTCAGCCCAGCCGGCCTCGCAGGCGGCGTAGTCGCCGACATCCCAGCGGTATATGGCGATGCCGGTGGCCCGGCGAAAGGCCTCAGCCGCCGCGACGTTGCCGTGATAGACGGCGGCGACGGTGTGTCCGCTCGCGGCGAGCCGGCGTGCGACCGCTGCGCCGATCCCGCGGGTGCCGCCGGTGACGAGAGCTATCCGCCCCATGGCCGCTTCCTCCGTCCGTGTTGGCTTCGGGCGATAGAAGGCGGTGCAACGTGCGGCGCTGTCCTTGATGCATATCAAGCGCGGCGACGGGATCGCGAAGCAGCTCGCCGGGGCGCGGGCCGGCCCAGATCACGTCGGGCGCAGGCGCATCATGAGTAACGACTTGACCGCGTCGAGCAGCAGCGCCAGCGCTGCGGCGCCGGCGAGCACGGCGGCGACCACGGGGACGCGAAGCGGCGCCATGAGGGTCCCGGTAAGCGCCAGCGAGGTGGCGATGCCGAGGTCGAGCGCGGAGGACAAGACCAGCCAGATCCCGGGTCGGGAATGCCACATGTGCCGGCGTTCGCGAACGACGTAGACGTTCGCCTGTCCGGCCGAGACCAGCGCGACGAAGGCGAGGGTCTGCAGTTGCCTCGCATCGAGGCCGAGGACGAAGGCTCCAAAAGCGATCGCGCCGACGGCGAATGCCAGCGCGACGAGGCCAAGGATGGCGGCGAGGATGGTGATGTCCCGCATGTGCCAGGCGTTGGGCATCGGCGACGGGGT
>JAKAZA010000116.1 GCA_021816155.1 Pseudomonadota bacterium
CTGGCCCTCGACGTAGGAGGGGTGGATCGCCCGGCCGACATCCTGCGCGGCGGTGTAGCGCAACACCGTCACATGGCCGGTGTCTGGATCCACCTCGACGTCGACCGCATGCACGGCGAAGCCGGGGCCCGCGCCTTGCGCATTCAGCGCCACCTCGGCCGAGATCGGCCCGCCGGTGCGCGCCGACTGGCCGGCGAGACCTTTGAGCGTCAGCGGCGGGACATCCTTGGCGAGGCAGATCGCCCGGCCGTCGCGCCACTCCACCTGCTCGGCCGGCACGTCCCAGATCTTCGCGGCGCGCTTCTTCAATTCGGCGACCACCTTTTCGGCCGCCTGCACGACGGCGAGGCCGGTGGCGAACGTGGTGCGGCTGCCGCCGGTGAGCATCGAGTAGCCGATCGTCGCCGTGTCGGCGACGACGGGACGCACATGTTCGACAGGCACGCCGAGCACCTCGGCCGCCATGATCGCCATCGAGGCGCGCGAGCCCCCGATGTCCGGATTCCCGGTCACCACCGTGGCGCTGCCGTCCTCGCCGAGGTGCAGCGCCGCGGTCGATTCGCCGCCGACGTTGAACCAGAAGCCGGCGGCGATCCCCCGACCCTGGTTCGGGCCGAGCGGGACGTTGTAGTTGGGGTGGTTCTTCACCGCCTCCAGCGTCTCGAGGAAGCCGATGTTCTGGAACGTCGGTCCATAAGCCGCCCGCACGCCGTCGCGGGCGCCGTTCTTCAGGCGCAGTTCGATCGGGTCCATGCCCAGCTTGAGCGCGAGTTCGTCGAGCGCGCTCTCCACGCCGAACGCCGAGATCGGCGCGCCTGGGGCCCGATAGGCCGCCACCTTCGGCGTGTTGGTGACCACGTCCCAGCCCACGATGCGGAAATCGGGGATGTCGTAGCAGGCGAGCGCGGTCATGCAGCCGGCGCCGACCGGCGAGCCCGGGAAGGCGCCCGCCTGGTACTTCAGCGTGACGTCCGCGGCGGTGATCTTACCGTCCTTCGTCGCGCCGAGCTTCACTTCCACGACGCCGCCCGAGGTGGGGCCGGTGGCGCGGAACACCTCGTCGCGGGTCATGACCATCTTCACCGGCGCGCCCGACCGCTTCGAGAGCATGAGCGCCAGAGGTTCCAGGTAGACCGTCGTCTTGCCGCCGAAGCCGCCGCCGATCTCGGCGGGCGTCACCTTGATGTCCGAAATCTCGAGTTTCAGCACCTTGGCGCAATAGGTGCGCACCATGAAGGCGCCCTGACTCGAGCACCACACATAAGCCTGCCCGTCGGCCGACATGGAGGCGACGCAGGCGTGCGGCTCGATGTAGCCCTGGTGGACGGCCTTGGTCGTGTAGCGCCCCTCGACGCGCACCTCGGCCGCGGCCAGCGCCGCCTCGACGTCGCCGCGCACGAACTGGTGCCGGTGGGCGATGTTCGAGGGCAGCGCGGGTCTCGGCTCGACCCCTTCGGTGATCAGGTAGTCGTGTAGCACCGGCGCGTCGGGCGCCATCGCCGCTTCCACGTCGATCACATGCGCCAGCGGCTCGTACTCAACCTCGATCAGATCAAGCGCCTGCTCGGCGATCGCGGGCGAGATGGCCGCCACCGCGGCGACGCAATGGCCGTCGTAGAGCGCCTTGTCGCGTGCGATCACGTTGTTGGCGAGGTCGCGCATATTGGAGGCCGACTCGCCGCCCTCGATGATCTCGGCTGCGAGGTCGGGGAAGTCGGCGCCGGTCACCACGGCCTTCACGCCGGCCAGCGCAAGCGCCTTCCTGGCGTCGATCGACTTGATCCGCGCGTGAGCGTGGGGACTTCTCTTGATGCGGCCGTAGAGCATGCCCGGCATCACGAAGTCCGCGCCGAAGGCGGCCCGGCCAGTCACCTTGTCGAAGCCGTCGGGCCGGATCGGCCGGGTGCCTACGGCGGCGAAGCCCGGTGTGGTCTCCGGGCGATCCAGGACGTCGGTCATGCGGCCCTCCGCTCTTGTCTAAGCACCGCCGCGGCGTCGAGCACCGCGCGGATCACCTTGTCGTAGCCGGTGCACCGGCACAGGTTGCCCGCCAGCCAGTAGCGGGTCTCCTCTTCCGACGGATCCGGGTTGGATTCTAGCAGGGCCTTGGCCGCGACCAGGAGCCCCGGCGTGCAGAAGCCGCATTGCAGCGCGGCGTGCTCGAGGAACTTCTGCTGCAGCGGGTGCAACTCGCCGCCATGCGCCATGCCCTCGATGGTCTCGATGCGCCGGCCCTGCGCTTCCGCCGCCAGCATCAGGCACGAACAGACGAGGCGTCCGTCGACCATCACGCTGCAGGCCCCGCAGTCGCCCGAGCCGCAGCCTTCCTTCGAGCCGGTCAGGCCGAGCTCGTCGCGCAGCGCGTCGAGCAGCGTCGTCTGCGGGTCGGTCAGAAACTCGGCGGAGTCGCCGTTGACCGTGGTGGTGACGTGAATCTTGCTCATGAAACCCCTCTCGCCCTGTCGTAGGCGATCTTGGCGGCCCGTCGGGCCAGCACGCCGGCGATCCGGGTGCGGTATTCGGACGTGCCGCGCTTGTCGCTGATCGGATTGCATGCGGCGCACGCCGCCGCGTCGAGCCGCGCGAGGGCGGCGTCGTCGAGCGCGCCGCCCACGATCGCGGCGCCGGCCGAGGACGCCAGCAGCGTGGTCGGCGCCACCGCGCCCAGCGCCACGTGCGCCTCGCTGATCTTGCCGTCGGCCGCCAACGTGAGGTTCACCCCGGCGCCGACCACGGCGATGTCCATCTCGGTGCGCGGGATCAGGCGCAGGTAGGCGTCGGAAGCGCGCTGGCCCCTCGGAGGAAGCCGGAACTCTAGGACGAATTCGCCTGGATGCAGCGTCGTGCGACCGGGTCCGGCCTGCACCGCCTCGACGGGAACCTCCCGCTTGCCGGCGGGCCCGACGACCACGCAGACGGCGCGCGCCGCGACCAGGGCGGGCACGCTGTCGGCCGCCGGCGAGGCGTTGCACAGATTGCCCCCCAGTGAGGCCCGGCCCTGCACCTGGGTCGAGCCGATGAGGTTCGCGGCCTCGACCACCCCCGGCCAGGTCGCGGTCAAGGCGGCGTGCTCGCCGATCTCGGCCGCGGGCGTCGCCGCACCGATGACGAATGCGCCGTCGACCTGGCGCCAGACGCCCACCGCGCCGGGCACGCGCTTGACGTCGATCACCGCAGCCGGCTTGGCGCGGCCGGCGCGCATCTGCACAATGAGGTCAGTGCCGCCCGCGAGCACCCGAGCGCCCGGCGCGCTCGCCAGCGCCTTCACCGCCTCGTCGACGCTCTCGGGCGCCAGGTATTGAAGCTCCGCCAATTCCGCTCCCCTCGCTCAGTCCGCCAATAGACTAGTGATCGCCGTTCACGTCATGCAATGGGCGGCGGGAAAAAAACGCTCGGTCCGACGCTGCGTCAGGCTAGCACTTTTCCGGGATTCAGCACGTTGCGCGGGTCGAGCGCCGTCTTCAGCCGGCGCATGAGCGCGATCTCGGCGGGCGAGCGGGAGTAGGCGAGGTAGGCGCGCTTCGAGAGGCCGATTCCGTGTTCAGCCGAGACCGAGCCGCCGCGTCGCCTGAGCAGCCCGTAGACGATCTCCTCGACCGCGTGGCGCGCGCCGCGGTCACCGACGCCAGCGATCAGGTGCAGGTTGCCGTCGCCCAGATGGCCGAACACCACGAGCTCGGCCGCCGGCCAGCGCGCGGCCAGCGCGGCGCGCACCTCGGCCAGGTAGGCCTCCATCTCCGAGATCGGCAGGCTGATGTCGAAGACCACGGTCGGTCCGTTGCGCGCCGTCTGGCCGACGTCGTCGCGCAGGGCCCACATGCGCGCCCGCTCCGCTCCTGTCTTGGCGACCGCGGCGTCGGCGACGAGGCCCGCTTCGATCGTGCGCATCAGCGCCGCCTCGAAGCGCTCGCCGTCGCCGGCCGGATCGGCGCCCAGCGCCTCGACCAGCACGTAGAACGCCTGCCCCGGCGGCAGCACTGGCCTGCCCCTGGCGGGCTCAGTGGTGACGAGTTCGTAGAACTGCGGCCACATCACCTCGAACGCCGAGAGCTCGCCGCCGAGGTCGGCTTCCAGGATGCGCAGCAGCGGGGCGAGCGCCTCGAAGCGGTCGACGCCCAGGAAGGCCGCATTCTGCGAGGCGGGTTTGGGTCGCAGGCGCAGCACCGCGCGGGTGACCACCCCCAGAGTGCCCTCCGAGCCGATGAAGAGCTGCTTGATGTCGTAGCCGGTGTTGTTCTTGATCAGGTGGTTCAGCGCGTTGACGACCGTCCCGTCCGCCAGCACGGCCTCCAGACCCAACACCATGTCGCGGACCATGCCGTAACGCAGCACCCGGTTGCCGCCCGCGTTGGTCGAGATCACGCCACCGATGGTGGCCGAGCCGCGCGAGCCGAGGTCCAGCGGCAGGAACAGGCCAGCTTCCTCGGCCGCCTCGCACGCCGCCTGCACCGTGCAGCCTGCCTGGACGGTCATGGTGGAGGCGACCTTGTCGATCGACTCGATGTCGCGCATCCGCTCGAGGCTCAGCGCGATGCCGCCGTCGGCCTTGGCGCCGTCGACGAGCCCGGTGCGGCCGCCCCACGGCGTCATTGACAGGTCCTCGGCGTGCGCCAGCCGCATCAGCGCCGCCACTTCCTCGGTCGATGCGGGCCGCACGACGGCCGCGGGCTCCCCGAGCCGCGTCCACGCGCTCTGGGCGATCTCCTTGGCCGCTGCGCCGATCGCCACGTGCGAAGCGCCGACGAGCTCTTCGAGCCTGGGCTTCAGGATTTCCATCCACGTCCTCCCGGGCGCGGCGCGCCCAGCGTCAAGTCGCCGTCATCTCGCGGCCTTCCGGAAGGATGTAGACCACCTTGCCGCTTTCGTCGCGGATCGGCGTCAGGCTGAGGTCGATGCGCCGCGCCGCCTGCGCATCGCCGAGCTCGGCCACGTAGCGGACCACCCGCCCGCTCGCCGCTTCGGCCACCGCCTCGCGCAGTCGCGCACGGCCGGCGGCGTCCGGCCCTGGCCCCTCCGCGCCGAGCCAGGGCAACTCCCACAGCGGCTGGCCGACGAGCGGTTCCGCGCCCTCGGTCAGGGCCTGCCCCGCCCGGTTGATCTCCAGCACGGTTCCGTCCGGCGACAGGAGCGCGATGGCGGCGGCGGCGTGTTCGAACATGGCGCGGAAGCGGCGTTCGCTCTCTTCCAGGCGCGCCTGCGCCGCCTTGCGAGGCGTGATGTCGCGCAGGTGGGCGGTGAAGGTGAGCCGCCCGCCGACCGTGATGCGCGTGATCGCCGCCTCGACCGGAAACACCTCGCCGTTCTTGCGAAGGGCCGAAACCTCACGCCGCTCGCTCATCATCCGCGACGGCGTCGCGCCGGCGCCGAAGGCCGCCATGAGCGCTGGATGCACTCCGCGGGCGCCCTCCGGCAGCAGCATGCCCAGGGGGCGTCCGATGACCTCCTCCGCCGGGTAGCCGAACATCCGCGCCGCGCCGAGGTTGAAGAATGTGATCGACTGATCGGCGTCGCACGAGACGATGGCGTCCTCGGCCATCAGCAACATGCGGGCCATGCGCAGGTTCTCGTCCTTGAGCGCCTGCAGAGCTTCACGGCGAGCGGTGTTGTCACGGACCGTGATGAAGAACCGGCGCTCGCCGCCCACGCGGCCCTCGGCCACGCGCACGTCCACCGGCATCTGAGTGCCGTCGCGGCGCCGCGCGTGGAACTCGAGGAACCTCGATTGCTCGGCCTGTGGCTCCGCGGCCCAGCGCGCCAGCCAGCGCACCGGGTCGGCGCGCCGGCCCGGTTCCGGCGGCACGAGCACGGCGATGTTGCGCCCCACCACCTCCGCGGCGGCATAGCCGAACAGCCGCTCGGCGGTGGGGTTGAAGTAGGCGATCTCGCCGTCCGGCCGGGAGACGACGATGGCCTCAGGGACCCCTTCCGCAACGGCGCGGAAGAGGTCCGCAAGGGCGGCAGGATCCGCCGCGGCCTCAGGCGGCGATGGGATGGCCGCCCTCCATCGCCTCGAGCACCCGCAGGTCTTCTGAGATCGCGATGCCCGCCTCCTCGTACTTCTTCCGCACGGTGGGAGTGATCAGGCCGACGCGGAAGAGGGCCGGCAGCATGAGGTCGTTCACGGAGTGGATCTGCCCCGGCGGCAGTTCCTGCTCCAGGCCCATCTCCTGGGCCTCCTTGAGGCCCTTGAAGAAGTCGTCGGGATCGATCTGGCTGTTGACCAGCACCTGGAGGAAGCCGGGATCGACGCGATCGCGGCTGGGTCCCGACGTTCCGCCGCTGTTCGCCAGGATGTTCACCGCCTGGAAGGCGAATTCGGCCAGATCCTCGCGCTCCTCCTCGGGCAGCCTGGCGATCACCGGTCCCAGATAGACGTGTCCGAACGAGACGTGACGGCTCTCGTCGCGCATGACGTTGAAGGTCAGCTTCTTGAGCAGCGGGCACTGAGTGGTGCGGTACATGTTGTTGAAGGCGCCGAGCGCGAGACCTTCGACGATCATGTTCATGCCGATCATGACCTTCTCGTAGCGGTCTGACTTCAGCGTGGCGTCGATCAGCGCCTTCAGCCAAAGGTTCATCGGATAGACGATCGCGATCTTGTCGCAGTACTTGGCGTAGACCTCGACGTGCCGCGCCTCGTCCATGGTCTGGGTGGCGGCGTACATCTTGGCGGTGGCGTCGGGCACGGAATGCGTGACGCAGGCCGCCGTCATCAACGCGCCCTGCTCGCCATGCAGGAATTGCGACAGCAACTGCGCCGTCGAGTGGGCCGTGAACGTCTCCTGCTGCGACTTCGACAGCTTAGAGAAGAACGGCATCCGGTGGTACGTATCCGATCGGTCGTTGATCAGCGGCTTCGACGGGTCGACGGGCGTGTCCCACGGCAGGTATTCGTCGGAGTCCCACTGGTTTTGCTTGGCGCGCTTGTATAGGTCCTCCACCTTGTCGCCCGACATCGCATACTTGAACACCCAGGATATATCCATGGGGTTCCTGTAGATATCGTCCGGATTCATCGTGACCTGCCATTTCGGCTTGCCGGATGAGGGGGTGGCGGACGTGTTCATTGGCGACTCCTCCCTGAGGTTTGATCAGTATTGGCGCTGCGGAATACGTACGACGAGGCCTTCCAGGGCGTCGTCGACCTTGATCTGGCAGGAGAGGCGGCTGGTCGGTCTGACGTCGAAGGCGAAATCGAGCATGTCGTGCTCGAGTTCTTCCATCGGACCCAGCTTCTCGAGCCAGCCGTCTTCGACGTAGACGTGGCAGGTGGCGCAGGCGCATGCGCCGCCGCAGTCGCCCTCGATGCCTGGGATGGCGTAACGCTTGGCGCCTTCCATGACCGAGACGCCCTTCGGCACCTCCACGTCGTGCCGCGTGCCGTCCTTCTCGATGTAAGTGATCCTGGCCATGCCGCCTTTCGCCAACGCGGGGCGCGGGCGACGCCAGCGCATCTGGCGCTCAGGTGATGACCAAGCCGAGCCTGCATCCCGCATCCTCTCCAGATGCGAGACTAGAAAGTGACGGAGGCGTCATCTTTGATGTGGATCAAGCAGGCGCGGCAAAAACGTCGCGGCGGGGGACGAAAATCCTAAAGCGAGGCGATGAAAGCCTGCAGTTCGGCGCTGACCTCGCGGTCTTCCGGCGTCAGTCCGCCGAAGCCGGCGTGCGGCATGCCCTCCCAGACGTGCAGCTCGGCGCGCACCCCGGCCGACCTGAGCTTGCGGTGCATGCGCACGGCGTTGGACAGGAAGATGTCGCGCGTGCCGGCCTGCAGCAGCGTCGGCGGAAAGGCGGAGACGTCGCCGAACAGCGGCGACAGGTACGGGTTCGCAAGATCCGCCCCGGCCGCATAAAGCAGGTTCATCTCCATCAGCCGGGCGGTCAGCACCACGTCGAGGCCCATCAGCGTGTCGAAGGTGTCGCCGCTCTCGGTGAGGTCGAGCTCGGGTGTCAGCAGCAGGGCGCCTGCGGGCATGGCGAGGCCCTCGTCGCGCGCCCGCAGCAGCAGCGCCGCCGCCAGGTTGCCGCCGGCGGAGGTGCCTGAAACGACGATCCGCGAGGCCGGGACCTCGGCCAGCAGGGCGCGGTAGGCCGCCACGCAGTCGTCCAGGGCGGCCGGGTAGGGATGGTCGGGCGGGACGCGGTAGTCGACCCCGTAGGCGATGCGGCCGGTCCTGAGCGCGATCGCAGCGGTGGAGAAGCGCACGTTCGACTCGCCGCCGCCGAACAGCAGCGCGCCACCGTGGATGTCGAAGACGACGTGGTCCTCGCCGATCAGGCGTTCGGCTCTCGGTCGGGCGACGTACACCGGCGCGCCGCCCATCGTGCGGGCGGTCACGTCCGCCTTCAGCCGCGCGGCGAACGGGGCTGACATCTCGGCCGAGGCCTTGTCGCGCGCCGCGATCAGCCGCCGCCAGCCATCCCAGTCATCCAGCGCCGGGTAGGCGCCCTGCGTCGGCCGCGGCATGGCCAGCATCGCCCTGGCCGCTTCGCTGAGCGCCGTCGGCAGCGGCACGCGCCGCGCCGCCAGCTCGACCGCCACAAGGCCCGCATCTTCCGCCATCGTGGTTCCTCCCTGTCTGTCGCCGTCAGCCTAGCATTGCAGCCGCAGGTCAGTCCCTACGGTTGCGCGCCAGCGCACGGGCGTTCGCCTGCTCCTGCGCGACCGCGTCCCGCGTTTCCTTCAGCAGGCGCGCCAGGATCGGATCGCGGCCCAGCGCAGCCCAGTAAGCCGCGAGCTTCGGATGCTTGCCGAGCGGGCTCTCGGCGGCGAACAGCGCCGGCGCCCACTCGTACGCGAGCATCAGTTGCGGCGCGAGCGCGCCGTCCGCCCAGGTCAGCCGTCCCCCGACGGCGTAGCCGCCCTCGCCGATGTAGTGTTCGATGTATCCGAGCGATGTCTCCACCGCGGTGAGCGCCCTCTCGATCGCCGGCCGGTCCCAGCGCTTGCGCGACTGGCCCGACGCGGTGAACAGCGGAACCATCGCCTGCACGAGGTAGAAGTCGCAGAGCCGCGAGATCAGCCGCACCTGCGCGCGGCCCCACGGGTCGGGCGGCAGCAGCGGCGGATCGGGATGGGCGTCCTCGAGGTACTCGCAGATCACCTCTGACTCTGGCAGAGCGCGCCCGTCGTCGGTGACCAGCGCCGGCACGCGGCCGATCGGGTTGACCTCGTAATAGTCGCCCTTGCCCTCGGCCGTCGCATGGAAGCCCGGCGGCTCGATGATCTCTGGCGACAGCCCCTTGGCGTAGAGCATCAGCCGAACGCGGGTTGGAAACGGCGACGTGTAGGTCTGGTAGAGCTTCATGGCGCCGACGACGCTAGCGATGCGGGGGCTGCTCTGCTAGCGCCTTGCCCGGCGCCGCCCTGACGCTCGTCTGGAGCGTTCCCGTGTCGATGCGCGGGGCCATGTCTTGCGCCGCGCCGCGGCGTCGGGCGCTATGGTTGGGAGGCTCAGACCCCAACGGAGGCTCCGCGTGACGACGCTCGGCCGCATCGTGATCCTCAACGGCGTCCCGCGCTCGGGGAAGTCGAGCATCGTGACGGCGGTCCAGGACCGGTTCGACGGCGTGTGGATGAATCTCGGCCTTGACGCCTTCAAGGCGATGACGCCCCCGCGCTACCAGCCTGGGATCGGACTTCGCCCTGGCGGCGAGCGGCCGGACCTGGAGCCGCTGGTCGCCACCCTGTACCGGGGACTGTACGAGTCGATCGCCGCGCACAGCCGGCTCGGCGTCAACGTCGCGGCCGACGTCGGCCACCACGACGGATACTCGAAGCCGCTCGGCATCCTGCCCGCCTGCGCCCGGCTGCTGGCCGGCCTGC
This sequence comes from Pseudomonadota bacterium, assembly GCA_021816155.1. Taxonomy (GTDB): domain Bacteria; phylum Pseudomonadota; class Alphaproteobacteria; order Caulobacterales; family Caulobacteraceae; genus Acaudatibacter. Next base: position 9,830 of record JAKAZA010000116.1, read on the forward strand.
CGGCCTGGCTCGTCGGCGTGCGCTGCCCCATCGACGTGATCATGCAGCGTCGCCAGGCCACCTGGGGCTGGTCCTACGCGCCGGACGGCTCGATCCCCGCGCCGATCCTGCGCTTCCAGGAGGCCGTCCACGGGCCGGGAATCTACGACCTCGAGGTCGACTCCTCGCAGCTGAGCCCCGAGGAATGCGCCGAGGCGATCCGCAAGCGCTTGGAGACGCCGCCGACGGCCTTGGAGCGGCTGGCGGCGACCCCGTTTCCTGCGGCTGCTCCCAACGGTTAGGCCGGCGTCGCCTCGCCCCACTCGTTCCAGCCGGCCCAGCGGGGCGCGCCGGGCAGGTACATGGTCTCGCTGCGGCGCACGTCGAAGCCGGCGCCCTCGATGGCGGCGGTCACCGCGCGCGTCAGGTGGCAGCCGCAGGCGATCACCTTCCACACCGGCTCGATCCGGCGTTGCCACTTCACCACGTCGGCGTCCGGCGCGAGGCCGTGCTCGCAGAAGATGAAGCGCCCGCCCGGCTTCAGCACGCGACGCGCCTCGGCGAGCGCCGCGTCCGGGTTCTGCACCGAGCAGAGCGTGAAGGTGCAGACGACGCAGTCGAACTGTCTGGCTTCGTACGGCAGCGCCTCGGCCCGGCCTTCGACGAGCTCGGCTCTCAGCCCCGCGTCGGCGGCGTTCCTGGCCGCCAGCGCGCGCAGCTCGGCCAGCGGCTCGATCGCGTCGAGCCGCTCGACCCTGGCCGGGTCGTAGTAGGGCAGGTTCAGCGCCGAGCCCATGCCGAGCTCGAGCACCCGTCCGCTGGCGCCCGGAACGACCTTCTCGCGCTGCTTGGCGATCGCCGGGCCCGCGCAGGCGCAGTTGACGAGTCGCGGGAAGATCCAGCGTTCGTAGAGGGAGGGCATGCGGCGGCGGTCCTAGTTGCGGCGCGGGATCACCACCGGCAGCGTCTCGTAGCCCTTCACGAACACCGAGTGGGTGCGCGTCGGCTCGCCGGCCAGCTCGATCGTGGGGAAGCGCTTGAGGATCTCTTCCCAGATGATGGTCAGCTGAAGCTCGGCGAGGCGGTTGCCGACGCAGCGGTGGATGCCGAAGCCGAACGAGAGGTGCGTGCGCGGCCGCTCCCGATCGATGACGTAGTCGTTGGGATTGGCGATCACCGTGTCGTCGCGGTTGCCCGAGACGTACCACATGACCACGAGATCATCCTTCTTGATGGCCTTGCCGCCGAACTCGAAATCCTGCGTGGCGGTGCGGCGCATGTGGGCGAGCGGCGTCTGCCAGCGGATGGTCTCCGAGACCATCGAGGGGATCAGCGACGGGTCCGCGCGCAGCTTGTCGTACTGGGCCGGGTGACGGTTCAGCGCGAACACCGACCCGGAGATGGTGTTCCGCGTGGTGTCGTTGCCGCCGATGATGAGCAGGCCGAGGTTCCCGTTGAACGTGTTGACGTCCATGTTCCGCGTGGCCTCGCCGTGGGCCAGCATCGAGATCAGGTCGAACTTGGGCTCGGCGTCGACGCGTTCGTTCCAGAGCTCGCGGAACGCCGCGAAGCATTCGTCGAGCTCGGCGCGCTTGTGGTCCCAGCTCTTCACCGGCCCGTGGCCGGGCGCGTTGGTCATCATGTCCGACCAGTGGGTCAGACGCCGCCGCTGATCGAACGGGAAGTCGAACAGCGTCGCCAGCGTCATGGCGGTCAGTTCCTTGGAGACGAGGTCGACCCAGTCGAACTCCGTCCCGATAGGCAGGCAGTCCAAAATGATGCCGGCGCGCTCGCGGATGATCGGCGCCATCCGCGCGAGGTTGGCCGGCGCGACGACCGGGCTCACGGTCTTGCGCTGCTCGTCGTGCCTGGGCGGATCCATCGAGATGAAGCTCTGGCGCTGCGGGCGCTTGGCCATCTCGGCCTTGGATTCGAGGCTCTGCAGCGTGATCCCGTCCTCGGACGAGAACACGTGGTGGTTGGTGTCCACCGCCATGATGTCGTTGTAGCGGGTGACTGACCAGAACGGCCCGTAGTCGCTCTCGGCGGTGTAGTGCACCGGGGCCTCGGCCCTGAGGCGCTCGAACGTCGGGCCCCAGCTGTCGTGCACGAAGAGCTCCGGTTGCGCCGGGTTCAGGGCCTCCAGCGGCGTCCCGTACGCCCTGTCCCGCGCTTCACGCCGGAAATCGACCGAACCGTCCGCCATGGCGGAGTCTCCCTAGATTTTCTCTTGTTCCCGAGAACGATCCGCTCGTTTCGGCGGATTGTCAAAGTGCGCAGCCCGCGCTCAGCCCAACTCGGTCTCCAGGCTGGCCAGCCGCGCGGCCTGGTCCTCGGCGATCAGCGGGTCGATCAGGTCGTCGAGCGCCTCGCCGTCGATGATCTTGGGGAGATTGTAGAGGGTCTGGTTGATGCGGTGATCGGTCACCCGGCCCTGTGGGAAGTTGTAGGTGCGGATGCGCTCGGAACGGTCACCGGAGCCCACCTGAGACTTCCTCGCCTCGGAGCGCTCGGCGGCGAGCGCGTCGCGCTTCATCTCGTAGAGGCGGGCCTTCAGCACTTTCATCGCGCGCGCGCGGTTCTGGTGCTGCGACTTCTCCGACGAGGTGACGACGATGCCGGTCGGCAGGTGGGTGATGCGCACCGCCGAGTCGGTCTTGTTTACATGCTGGCCGCCGGCGCCGGACGATCGGTAGGTGTCGATGCGGAGGTCCGCCTCGTTGACCTCGATGTCGACGTCCTCGGGCTCTGGCAGCACGGCCACCGTGGCCAGCCTGGAG
>JAKAZA010000117.1 GCA_021816155.1 Pseudomonadota bacterium
TTGAAGTCGAGCGCGCCGTAGATGTGGCGAATGCGCAGATTGTACGAATTGCTCTCGTTGGAGTTCGCGGTCTGAGCAGCGCCAAGGAAGTCGAACTCGCCGTAGTACGAGGCGACAATCGACGGGGAGACGTTACCCTGCACCAGGAATGAGATGCGGCTCTGACGGGCCGTCTGGCGGAACTCGTCGGTGTGGGCAAGCGGGTTATTATAGTACGGAATCTTCGAGTAGTTGGATCCGATATCGGCTATATTGTTCTTGGTTCTGTAGACACTTTCCGCCGCCGAGAACCCACCGAGCTGAATGGTGAGGCCCTTGTATTGGATCACGTCCTTTCGAGGCGCGTGCTTGGCGACCTGCTGGGCGACCTGCTGGTTCACCTGACCAGGGATCGTCTGGATCTGTTCCTGCAGCTGCGCCTGCGCCTGATCGGCGCGGGCGTTGGCGGCCTGCAGCTGACCGTTCAACTGCTGCACCTGAGCCTGCGTCTGCGCCTGGGTCGCGGCCTGTTGATCCTGCTGCGCCTTCAGTTGCTGGATCTCAGCCTGGAGCTCTTGCACCTGGGCCTTCATCGGATCCTGGCGCACGACGCGATGATGCGGCGCGCGGTGGCGATGGTGCGTGGTGGTGGTGGCGGCGTGGCTCGCGGGGGCGAGCGTGAGCGCAAGCAACGCGCCCAGAGCCGCCCCGCCGCAAAGCGAGGTTCTCGTGGTCATTTGGTGGATCGCCCTCCTCGTGAGACCGACGGCGACGCGAACGCGTGGGCGCCGACTGGTCCGAACGAGGGTGAATTAGCCTTGCCGTGTAACGGTCGACCGACAGTTATGCGACGGTTGGATGACGATGCCTTCTGGCCACAGTGTCACAAAACCGATAACGGGCCCGGCTAAGGACGGACCCGGGCGCGAGCGGAACCTGCCGCTCCGAATGGGCTTTCCCGCGCCCTGCCCCTCGCGACCCTCGGAGCCCGAGCAGCCGATGAATACCCTGGCGCCCGACGCCTTCGACACCTCGGTCGCTCGGATCGACTCCCGCAAGGTCAAGCTCGATGTCAGGGAGCTCGACTTCTACTACGGCAAGACGCACTCCCTGAAAGGCGTCTCGATCCCGTTCGCGCAGCAATCCGTGACGGCGCTGATCGGCCCGTCGGGCTGCGGCAAGTCCACGCTGCTACGCACGATGAACCGGATGTACGACCTGTATCCCGGCCAGAAGGCCACCGGCAGCATCCTGCTAGACGGCGAGGACATACTGCGTCCAGGCGTCAACCTGACCAAGCTGCGCGCGCGGGTCGGCATGGTGTTCCAGAAGCCGACGCCGTTCCCGATGTCGATCTACGACAACGTGGCGTTCGGCGTGCGGCTCTACGAGCGCCTCGGCAAGGCCGACATGGACGCCCGCGTCGAGGATTCGCTGCGGCGGGCGGCGCTGTGGGACGAAGTGAAGGACAAGCTGCGGGCCTCCGGCCTCAGCCTGTCGGGAGGCCAGCAGCAGCGCCTCTGCGTGGCGCGCGGGATCGCGGTTCGCCCCGAGGTGCTGTTGCTCGACGAGCCGACGTCGGCGCTTGACCCGATATCCAGCGCCAAGCTGGAGGAGACCGTGACCCAGCTGAAGACCGACTACACGATCGTGATCGTGACCCATAACCTTGGCCAGGCGGCGCGCGTCAGCGACTACACCGGCTTCATGTACCTGGGCGAGCTCGTGGAGTTCGGCGAGACCGCGGGCATGTTCACCAAGCCGGCCACCAAGCGGGCCAGCGACTACATCACCGGCCGGTTCGGGTAGGGAGAGACCCTGCGATGGTCGAACACACCGTTCGAGCTTACGACGAGGAGCTGGAGGCCCTCACCGCGGAGCTGTCGCGCATGGGCGGGCTCGCCGAAGTCGAGGTCGGCGAGGCGATCCGCGCCATCGCGCGCCGCGACGTGGCGCTGGCCCACGGCGTCATCGACCGCGACGCGCGTCTCGACGAGATCGAGGCCGAGATCGAGCGCCGCGCCATCCGCCTGATCGCCCTGCGCCAGCCGGTGGCCGACGACCTGCGTCGGACGGTCGCCGCGCTGAAGATCAGCATGAACCTGGAGCGCTGCGGCGACCTGGCCAAGAACATCGCCAAGCGCGCGCTCGTGATCGCCGAATCGGATCCGCTCACGCCCCTCACCCGCTCGATCGAACGGATGGGTGAGCTGGTGGCCGGGCGTCTGAAGGACGTGCTGGACGCCCTCGCCGCGCGCGACCTCGAGCGGGCCCGTGCGGTCTGGCAGCGCGACCAGGAGGTCGACGAGCACTATGATTCCATCTTCCGCGAACTCCTCACCTACATGATGGGCGACCCGCGCACGATCGCGTCGTGCGCTCACTTGCTGTTCGTCGCCAAGAACCTCGAACGGATCGGCGACCACGCCACGAACATCGCGGAGATCATCGTATACGAGATCACCGGCGAGCATCTGACCGACCAGCGGCCAAAGCTCGACACGATCGGTCGGTGAAGCAGGGTCAGCGCGACGCCATGGGTTTCGAAGCCGCAAATCAGCCGCGAGTATCGGTGCAGCCATACATCCTCGTGGTCGAGGATGAAGAAGCCATCGCCACCCTGCTCCAGTACAACCTGGAAAAGGAGGGTTGTCGCGTCGAGATCTGCGGCGACGGCGAGGAAGCGCTCATCCGCATCGACGAGAAGTTGCCCGACCTGGTCGTCCTCGACTGGATGCTGCCGACCGTCTCGGGCATCGAGGTCTGCCGCCGGCTGCGCCAGCGGCCGGCCACGCGCAACCTCCCGATCATCATGCTCACAGCGCGGACCGAGGAGACCGACCGGGTTCGCGGCCTCGAACCCGGCGCCGACGACTATGTGGTCAAGCCGTTCCTGATGAGCGAGCTCTCGGCCCGGGTCCGCGCGGTGCTGCGCCGTATCCGGCCGGGCCTCGCCGAGGACAGCGTCCGCCACGGCGATATCGTGATCGACCGCTCGGCGCACCGGGTGAGGCGCGGCGGCAAGGACGTGCACCTTGGCCCGACGGAGTTTCGCCTGCTGGACTACTTCATGCAGCACCCCGGCCGCGTCTTCTCGCGCGAGCAGTTGCTGAACGCTGTCTGGGGATCGGACGTCTACGTCGAGACGCGGACGGTCGACGTCCATATCGGGCGTCTGCGCCGCGCCCTCGCGGGGGACGAGTCGAGCGATCCGATCCGCACCGTTCGCTCGGCCGGCTACGCGCTGGACGTCTGACCGCGCTGGACGGCGGCGCCCGCCGGTGGGATAGCGAGAGCCGTGTCCGGCCCCTTCACGCCCAACCGCTCTCCGGCCCGCCTCGCGCTGACCGGCGCGGTCTGCCTTGGCGCCGGGCTCGCGCTAGCGAACAGCCCGCGCTTCTTCCCGCAGTTCAGCGAGCCGCTGATCGACAGCGCGGCGCTGATCGCCGGCGCCCTGATAGCGCTCGCCGGCGCCCTGACGCTGGCCGTGGCTCTGGCGCTGATGGCGGCCAACGCTCGACGCTGAGGCGCCGGGCTCCGCCCCGCTAAGGGCCGGGTTTCCGCTCCAGGTCGAGTATCTCACGTACGTCGACGCCCATCTTCTCGACCAGCTTCATCAGGATCTGGTTCTGGTATTCGAGGTGTTGCAGCACCAGTTCGATCTCCTGCTCGGCCTTGACGTTGACGTCCAGGTCGTGCTGCGCGCGCGCCTCCGAGTGCATCCCCTGCAGGTTCTGGCCGACCATGATCAGCGGCATCAGCAGTATCTGGATGACGTTGCAGATGAAGAGGTAGAGCACGAACCCCATCGCGGGGTCGAACCGCAGCCCGGCCGGACCGCTCGTGTTCCAGAGAAGCCAGATGATGGTCCAGAAGAGGATGATGAGGAAGAAGCCGAACGTGCCGACACGTTCGGTCGTCCAGAGCGCGATCCTGTTCAGCAGGCTGAGGTTGTCGCGGACCTCCTGATAGGGGTTGCGCACGGGCCTTCGCCGGGCGCGCAGCTCCTGCAGCGACATCGGTGCGGGGGGCGGCTTGGCCTCGGCGTCGGACATGGGCTGGAACTCCGGTGATCGACCGGGCCGACCGGAGTTCGGGCTGCGGTTCCTTGCGGTCGGCGAACGCCTGCGGCTCGCGCCGCGCCCGCGCGACAGGAACCGCCCCCCTTCTCCCCGTCGACTCGCGTCGGGATGACAATGTCACCGAATGGCCGCCAGGGAGAAGGAGGTATGTCGGCCGCGCGTCACGAGGCCTTATTACGGACCGCGGTCGCCTCGTGGTTCAGGTGGCGCTGTTCGGACCGAGTGATATGGCCCGCGTTGTGACGAGCGTAGACGCGCTCCTGCACGCGGATTTTGTGGGTGCGGGCGTGCAGACGGCGAGCCTGGTGCGCGGTGAGCTTGCCGGTGACGCGCTGATGGCGGATCGCATGGTTGATATGGGTGAGGCGATGGTTCACTTCGACCCGACGCGGGTGATTGACCTGCGCGGGCGTCGTCGCGGAGGCGGCGCCGGCGGTCAGGGCCGCGCCCAGCGCGGCGATCAGGAGAGTGCGGAGTTTCATCGGATGTGCAGTCCTTCGGGTTCTTCTTGGCATCGTCGGAAGTGACGATGGCCCGAAGCTAGAAGGTTGGGTCTGAACGCCAGGGCGGTCGGGATGTTCAGAACGCGTTCATCGACGTCGCCCGGCAAAACGGGCGTGGCGCCGAGGCCAGAAAAACGCGATACGGCGCGCCTGCGGGCGGGAGGCGAGCGTGCAACCGGCAATGAGCGAAGTTGAAAAGAAGCTCCGCGAGGCGCTGCGCTCGGCTCGCCCGGCGCGCTGGCTCGCCTCGACGCCGCATCCTGTGCTTGCCGAGGCCCTGGGTCGCTGGGCTGACGCCCCCAGCGACATGCACGACCATCTCGGCGCGCTCTTCGCCGAAACGCTGGCCGCGCGGCCGCGCCTGATCATCGAGCTGGGCACCCGCGGCGCAGTGTCCACCCGCGCGCTGCTCGCGGCCGCCGAGGTCGCGGACGCCGAGGTCGTGTCGGTGGACATCCAGGATTGCTCGAGCCTCGACATGAGCGAGCGCTTCGCCCGGCGGTGGCGGTTCGTGCGCAGCGACGACATCGCCTTCGCGGGCGAGCCGTTCGCGCTCTTCTGCGCCGAGCGCGGGCTGCCGCCGCAGGCCGAGGCGATTTTCATCGACACCTCGCACACCTACGAACAGACACGCGCCGAGCTCGAGCATTGGCTGCCGCGGCTCGCGCCCGAAGGCGTGATGATGTTCCATGACACCAACATGGGCGACGGATGGTTCCGACGGCTCGACGGCGCGGTCTCGCGCGGGTGGGACAACCAGCGTGGCGTGATCCGCGCGATCGAGGAGCGCCTCGGCCGGCGCTGGGACGAATCGACCTACTTCGTCGACGTCGCGGACGGCTTCCTCGTGCGACACGCGCCTTGGTCGAGCGGTTTCACGGCGCTGCGCCGGTTGGGACCGGGCGCTTGAAGGGCCGCGACGGCGAACGCGCGGCCGCGCTTGGCCCGGCGGGCTTGTGTCCGCGCGGCAATCTGCGAAACCAGCCCGGTGTGGAGTGACGGCGGACAGTGGCGGCGGAAGACCTGAAAGAGCGCTACCTCGACCTGATCGAGCGTAGCCTGATGAACGAGGTGTACGGCGAATCTCGGCTGGAGACGCTCATCCGGACCGCCGGCGTGCGGCTGCGCCATCCCTGGCAGACCCGCGGCTGGTCGAAGACATGGCCCGCCCGTGCGCACACCATGATCGGGCGACCGCGGCTGCGGAGCCTGCGGACGCTCGTCGAGGCCACGCTCGAGGCGGGGGTCCCCGGCGACTATATCGAGACCGGCGTGTGGCGCGGCGGCGCCTGCATCCTGATGCGCGCCGTCCTTGCGGCCCACGGGGTGACGGACCGAAAGGTGTTTGTCGCGGACAGCTTCGAGGGCCTGCCCAAGCCCGACTCGGCGCGCTACCCCGCCGACAAGGGCGACAAGCTGTTCAGCTTCGGCGAGCTGGCGGTCTCGGAGGCGGATGTACGTCGGAACTTCGACGCATACGGCCTGCTGGACGATCAGGTCGTCTTCCTGAAGGGTTTCTTCAAGGACACTCTGCCCGCGCTCAACGGCCACCGCTTCGCGCTGATCCGCCTCGACGGCGACATGTACGAATCCACGATGGATGCGCTCACCGCGCTCTACGACGGCGTGGCGAGCGGCGGCTTCGTGGTGATCGACGACTACGGCGTCCTCGGCAGCTGCCGGACGGCGGTGCACGATTTTCTGGGTTCGCGCGGCCTCGATCCCAAGATCGAACCGATCGACGGCGTCGGAGTCTGGTGGCGCAAGGACTGACTTCTCGGCTGAGCGCGGGCGCTTGACGCCCGCTGCGGCATGGGCTGCAACGGCGCCCCATGGCTGACGGCCCGGACATCCACCGCACCCCCCCCGCCGCGCTAGCGGCCGGCTTCGACGCGCCCGAGCGCGGCGCATGGCTCGCACTCGTCGAGCGCACGCTGAAAGGCGCGCCGCTGGCGTCGCTTACCCGGCATTCGCTCGAGGGCCTCGCAATCGAGCCGCTGTACGCCGCCGCCGCCGCGCCGGCGCTGGCTCTCGCGGAGCCCGGCTGGGACGTCCGAATCCCGGTGCGCTCGGCCGACCCCGCGGACGCCAACACCGAGGCGCTCGAGGCGCTCGAACAGGGCGGCCGGTCGCTGATGATCGTGGTCGACCCGACCGGGAAGAACGGCGTCGCCATCGGCTCGGCCGACGATCTCGTCCGGGTGCTGGACGGCGTTCTGCTCGACGCCGCCGCGGTCGCGCTCGACGCGAAATTCCTCGGCGCCCGGGCGGCGGACTGGCTGGGCGCCGCGGCCAAAGGCGCGCCCGCCGCGCAGCTCTCGCTCCATTTGGACCCGCTGAGCGCCCTCGCCGAGGCAGGCGCGAGCCCCGGCCCGATCGAGGCGCACCTCATCGCCTGCGCCAGCGTCGGCGCGCGCCTGGCCGATCCCTATCCTCGAGCGAGCCTGTTCCTGGCCAGCGGCCGCGTCGCCCACGAGGCCGGCGCCGGCGAAGCCGCCGAGGTGGCGCTGGCCGCCGCGAGCGCGCTCGCCTATGCCAAGGCGCTGGCCCGCGCCGGCCTCTCGGTCGCCGACGCGTTCGACCGTATCGTACTGGGCCTATCGGTCGACGCCGACGCGTTCCTCGGAATCGCCAAGCTGAGGGCCGCGCGCCGGGTCTGGGCGAGACTCGCGACCGCCTGCGGCGCCGCGCCGGTCGCGCGGATCGAGGCCCGCTCATCGGCCCGCATGCTGACCCGCGCCGACCCATGGACGAACATGATCCGCCTCACCGCTGCGGCGTTCGCCGGCGCGGTGGGCGGCGCAGACGCACTGGCGCTCGGCGCCTTCACCGACGCGCTGGGCGCGCCGACGCCCTTCGCCCGACGCCAGTCACGCAACATCCAGCTGGTGTTGAGCGAGGAGGCGAACCTCGGCCGCGTCGTCGATCCCGGCGCCGGCAGCGGTTATGTCGAGGCCCTCACCGATGAGATCGCCCGCGCCGCGTGGGCCGACCTGCAACGGATCGAGGCGGCGGGCGGCGTGATCCGGGCGCTCGAGGACGGGCTGGTGGCCGACATCGTGCAGAGCGCCCGCCAGGAGCTCCAGCGCCGCATCAAAGCGCGCGAGGTCAAATTGCTCGGTGTTACGGACTTCCCCGCCGAGGGCGGTCGCCCCCCCGAGACCGCGGCGCCCCCGTCCGGCGCGGCCAGCGCGCCCGACCCTCGCTTGCCTGGTCCGGACGGCCGCTGCCCGCAACTGACGCCTATCAGCCTGGAGGCGCTCGCGTGAGCCAGTTTCCCGACTTCGCCGCGCTACCTTTCGACGCCGAGCCCGCAGCCGTGGCCGCTCAGCCGGCGACCCCGCCGTGGCTCACCGCCGAGGGGATCGGGGTGAAGGCGCGGTACGGACGCGACGACCTCGCCGGCCTTGATTTCGTCGGAGGCCTGCCCGGCCTGGCGCCCTATCTGCGTGGTCCGTACCCGACCATGTACGCAACGAACCCGTGGACGATCCGGCAGTACGCGGGCTTTTCCACGGCTGAGGAATCCAACGCCTTCTATCGGCGCAACCTCGCCGCCGGGCAAATGGGCCTGTCCGTGGCCTTCGACCTGGCCACGCACCGCGGCTACGACAGCGACAACGCCCGCGTAAAGGGCGACGTCGGGATGGCCGGGGTGGCGATCGACTCAATCCTCGACATGCGCACGCTGTTCTCTGGCATCCCGCTCGACAAGATGAGCGTGTCGATGACCATGAACGGCGCGGTGCTGCCGATCCTGGCGCTCTACATCGTCGCCGGCGAGGAACAGGGCGTTCCGCATGCGGCGCTTTCCGGCACCATCCAGAACGACATCCTCAAGGAGTTCCTGGTCCGCAACACCTACATCTACCCGCCGGGCCCCTCGATGCGGATCGTCTCGGACATCTTCGCCTATACGGCGGCCGAGATGCCCAAGTTCAACTCGATCTCGATCAGCGGCTACCACATGCAGGAAGCCGGGGCCTCGCTCGACCTCGAACTCGCCTACACCCTGGCCGACGGGATCGAGTACGTGCGCGCCGGCGTGGCGGCCGGCATGGCGGTGGACGCCTTCGCTCCGCGCCTCTCGTTCTTCTGGAACGCCGGCATGAACTACTTCATGGAGGTGGCCAAGCAGCGCGCCGGCCGCCTGCTCTGGGCCAAGCTTATGCGCGAGCACTTTGCGCCGCAGGATGCCCGTTCGCTCGCCTTGCGCGCCCATACCCAGACAAGCGGCTGGAGCCTGGCGGCGCAGGACGTGTTCAACAACGTCGCCCGCACCACCGTTGAGGCCATGGCCGCCGTCGCGGGCCAGACCCAGAGCCTGCACACCAACTCGCTCGACGAGGCGATCGCGCTGCCCACCGACTTCTCGGCGCGGATCAGCCGCAACACCCAGCTCTTCCTGCAACACGAGGCAGGCGCCACGCGCACCATCGACCCGTGGGGCGGCAGCTTCTACCTTGAGCGGCTCACCCACGACCTCGCGGCCCGGGCGCTGACCCACATCGCCGAGGTCGAGGCGCTGGGCGGCATGGCCAAGGCGATCGGCGAGGGCCTGCCGCAGGCGCGCATTGAGGAAGCCGCCGCCCGCACGCAGGCGCGCATCGACTCGGGCCGTCAGACGGTGGTCGGGGTCAACCGCTACATCAGCGATCAGCCCGACGACATTCCGCTCCTCAAGGTCGACAACTCCGAGGTGCTGCGACGCCAGTTCGAGAAGCTGGCGCAGCTGAAAGCCGAGCGCGATCCGACCGCAGTCGAACGCGCGCTCGACGCGCTGACCGCCGCGGCCCACACCGGCGCCAACGGCAACCTCCTGACGCTCGCGGTCGAGGCGGCGCGCGCCAAGGCCACGGTCGGCGAGATCAGCGCGGCGCTCGAGCGCGTGTTCTCCCGGCACGAGGCGCGGCCGAAACTGCTGACCGGCGTCTATGCCGCCGAGGCCGGATCGGCCGGCCAGATCAGCCGCGCCAGGATGATGATCGCGGCGTTCAAGGACGCCGATGGCCGCGCCCCCTCCATCCTCGTCGCCAAGATGGGCCAGGACGGGCATGACCGCGGCCAGAAGGTGATCGCGTCGGGTTTCGGCGACCTCGGCTTCGCGGTCGACGCGGGACCGCTGTTCGCCACCCCCGCCGAGACCGCACGGCGCGCCGTCGCCGAGAATGCGCACGTGGTGGGCGCGAGCTCGCTGGCGGCCGGCCACCTGACGCTTGTCCCGGAGCTGAAGGCCGAGCTGAAGAAACTTGGACGTGACGACATCATGATCGTGGTCGGAGGCGTGATCCCGCCGGGCGACGTCGAGACCCTCAAGGCCGCGGGCGCGCGCCTGGTCTTCCCGCCCGGCACGGTGATCGCCGACGCTGCGGTCGCCATCCTCGAAGCGCTGAATGAGGATCTCGGCTACTCGCAGGGCGAGGCGGCGTAAAGCGCGCTGACCGCGCCTGCGCCGACGGCCACGAGCGGAACCGAAGAGGCTGTCATCGTGCGCCGCACACGGCGCAATCTGGTGGACCGACCGCATCGCGGCGGACTGGAGACGCTTCCATGATCTACGACTACCTCTTCCTCACCCTGAAGCGGGCGCCGGCGCCGCATCCGGCGCTGGCTGCTCACCTGAAGAAGGTGAGGCTTCCCGGAGGCTCGCTTGTCGGCCAGTTCGCGCCGCAACTCGGATGGGCCAACGACGAAACAGCAGTCCTGGTGCGCTGGGAGACGGCCCCCGGCGATGTGGCCGCCATCGCCGATGCGGACCTGGTGGCGTCCAGCCGCCGCGAGCAGCTGGAGCCCACCATCCGCCCGAGCGATAACGCCCTGCCCCGCGCTGGCGGGGTGTACGTGCACCGCTGGTTCGCCGTGGCGGCCGACGCAGTGAACGAGTTCGTCGACCTCTCGGCCCAGGGCTGGGCGCGTTTCGAGACCCTGTTCGACGCCAACATCTTCGGCCTGTTTCGCGCCAAGCCTACGGACGCGGATCGCGACGCGGGCGCGGAACGGCTCCTGCTGATCACGCGCTATGGCGACCACGGGGTCTGGGAGGCCTCGCGCGACCCGACCACCGAAGCGATGCAGATCTTCGCACGCCGGCAACAGCTCACGCGACGCTCGTGGGCCGCAAGCACGCGCTTGCTCTAGGCGCCTTTCAGGCTGCGTCCGTTCCGCCGACCACGCGCAAGCTGGCGGACGGCCGATCGGCGGGCGCCGAGACGACGCCAGGCGACCAGCCGTTGTCCAGCAGGTCCTGCGCGACGTGCCAGGCGGTGGCGAGGAACGCGCGCTCGAACAGCAACACCACAGCCGCGCGCGCCTCCTCGGTCTCGGCCGCACGGTGCAAGGCGAGCAGCGCCATGAGCTCGGGACGCAGGCGCTCGAACGGAACGAAGTCGGTCGTACTGTCGCCCATCAGGAAGCCTCGTGATCCCGCAGCTGTTCGCGAAGCCGCAGGCGATGGGCGCCGACGACGCAGGCGTCGAGCAGGCTTCGCAGCTCGTCGCTCTCCGGATCGCCAGGGTCAAAGACGGTCATCACCAGACGCCGCAGCACGGCGAGCATCGCGGGCAGAACCTCCAACGTCTCAGCACGGTCGAGTCCGGTCGCGTCCTCGTTGCTCATCAGCTCACCGCCTCCAGCGCGCTCGCTTCCAGCTGCTGGCTCGAGACAATGCGGACAAAAGGCCTGAGGATTGATTGCGCCGCCTCGCCCTCGATCCCGTCACGGCCGCCGACCGCATCCTCGATCAGCGTCAGCGACAGGCCCACGTCGACCGCTGCCAAGGCCGTGGCCAGACAGGTGTCCGCGAGGGAGAAGCCGATCAGGAACACGTCCTCGTCGCGCGCCGCCCGCAACTCCGTCGCGAACGCCGCATTTGCGAACGCTGAAAGCCCGCCGCGGAAGAACACGGGCTCGCTGATCAACGGGCGGAGGCCCTCGATCGGGGCGTCAAAGAGACCGCGCGGATGAGCGTCCGCCTCGGCGCGGTGCTGGCTGTGCACCACGCGCCAGCCCTCGTCGCGCGCCAGCCCTAGCACGTGAGCGCATGCGGCGGCCACGTCGGCGTTGGCCGGCGAGTAGCGCGGTCGCCCGGGAATCACGTGATCACGCTGCAGGTCGAGGCAGATGAGCCACCGTCGCGGCCTCGGCCGCCAGACGCGGGTCTCGGCGTAAGTCTGGAGGTGCATGGGCGGCGGCTCAATGCGGGTTGGTCGCCGGACGCGCGGCGGAGTGGTCGAGCACGCCCGGACGATCCCAGGCCCCTTCCGGGCGCAGGATCACCAGTGGATCGGAGTCCATCGTGACGGCGTCCTCCGGCGGCGTGAGTTCGCGGATGGTCTCGACGTACTCGTGGTCCGAGAATGTGAAGCGCTTGCGCCCTTCGCGAACCTTGACCTTGCCGAGGCGCATGAGGACGGGCGCCAGCCGCACCTGGGTGTGGCCCATGATCCGCCGGTAGCCCTTCTTCGCGGCCAGTTCGAACGCGGCGTCCAGCAGAGCGCGCGGCACGGCACCGCCTCGGCAGGTGGGCAGTACGGTCAGGCGCTCGAGCTTGGCGAAGTCGGCGAACCAACGCAGACGGATGACGCCCACCGGCTGGCTGCCGACGCGCGCGATGAGATGGGTGGCGCCGGCCAGATCGTTGCCGTCGAACTCTTCATCGTACGGGCAGAACTGCTCGCCCATGTAGACCACCGATCGGATAGCCATGACCTGCATCAGGTCGTCGAGCGTGTGGGCGACGCTGACACTTACCGCCTCCTTGGGGAGCGGGACGGCCTCGTACGGTTCGGCCAGATTGATCTTGGCGGTCATGCTGCGACCGACTCCGCATCGGGCAGGCGGACCATGAGGTCGTCGTCCGGGCTCCGCAGCGGCTTGTACCCGTAGCGGTTTAGCGCGATGTGGCGGCCGATCGGGGTGACCGCTCGGGTGAAGATG
>JAKAZA010000006.1 GCA_021816155.1 Pseudomonadota bacterium
GCGACCGGCGCCGGGATGTCGAACCAGAACGTCGAGCCGCGCCCCGCCTCGCTCGCAAAGCCGATCGAGCCATCCATCATCTCGATCAGCGCCTTGCAGATCGCCAGGCCCAGTCCGGTTCCGCCGTGACGGCGGGTGCTGGACGCGTCGACCTGCGAGAACCGCTGGAACAGCCGATCGGCCAGGTCGCTCGGCACGCCGACGCCGGTGTCGGTGACCGACATGTGAAGCCGCGCGCCGCCGGCGTCGTACCGCGTGGCGATCGTGATCGAGCCTTTGTCGGTGAACTTGACGGCGTTGGTGAGGAAGTTGAGCAGGACCTGCCGCAGACGCGCGCCGTCGCCCACCAGTCTCGGCGGCGCTTCGCCTTCGCGCCGCACGACGACATCGAGGCCCTTGCCAACGGCCCGGTCGCGGACGAGGTCGGCCACGGTCTCGGCCAGTTCGCCCACGTCGAACGCCTGCGGGTCGAGCTCCATCTGCCGCGCTTCCAGCTTGGAGAAGTCGAGCACGTCGTTGACCACGGCCAGCAGCGTCTCGGCGCTGGTCGAGATTCGCCGCGCGTAGCGTCGGGCCGTCTGCGGCAGACCGTCCATCGCTTCGAGCAGGCTGGCGAAGCCGACCACGCCCGTAAGCGGGGTGCGGATCTCGTGGCTCATGTTGGCGAGGAACTCGGACTTGGCGACGGCCGCAGCTTCCGCCGCCGTGCGGGCCTCGATCAGCACCGCCTCGCCTTTCAGCTGCTCGGAGATGTCCTCGACCATCGACCAGATCAGCGGCTGGCCCTCCGCGCTTTCGATCAGGACGCCGTTCAGCCTGAGCGGAATGCGCACGCCGTCCTTGCGGACGTACTCCTTCTCGTAAGGTCCGTAGCGGCCGGTCGCGCGCAGGTCCTCCAGCTGCCGGGCCTCGTCCTTCGCGTACTCGGCGGGGGTCAGCGCCCAGTAATCGAGCGCCTTCAGCTCGGCCTCTTCGTAGCCGCAGATGTTGCGGAAGGCCTCGTTGAACTCGAGGAAGCGGCCGCTGATGTCGGTCAGCGTGATGCCCACCGGCGCCAGTTCGAACAGCGCCCGCAGCTTGCGCTCACTCTTCTCGAGCGCCTCGGTGGCCGCCCGTCGCTCGGTGACGTCGCGCATGTAGGAGAGCACCGCGATCGGCGCGCCGGCCTCGTCCCGGACGAGGCTCGGGCTGGTCTCGAACCATACGTAGTCGCCGCCGGCGGTGCGGAGCCGCCAGTGGGTCTCGGACGCAGACGCCGCGTCGGTCCCGCCGCCCAGCACCTTCCCGCGCGCCTCGTCTCGCTGGGCGAGGTCGTCCGGGTGGATGAGCGTCTCCGCCGACCTGCCGATCAGGTCCTCAGGCCTGTACCCGTAGCGCGCGACCGACGGCGAGATGTACTCGATCTCGTTGCGCAGATTGACCCGCGTGACGATGTCGGGAGACGCGTCGGTCAGGATGCGATAGCGCGCCTCGCTTTCGGCGAGCTTCTCCTCCACCTGGCGCTGCTCGCTGACGTCGCGCACCACCGAGACGATGCCCACCGGCGCGCCGGCGTCGTCCAGCACCGTGGCGGGATTGCCCTGCAGCCAGAACGAATCGCCCGTCGGGCCGCTCAGGCGGAACTCGTTCTGCCGTCCCACCGAAAGCGGCTCGCCGCTGCGAAGCGCATCGAGGGCACCGCGGCCGCCCTCGATGTCCAGGCTGTCGATATTGCGGCCGACCAGGGCCTCGGGCTCGAAGCCGAGCCTGCGCACCGCGGGCGATACGTATTCGATGACACCGTCGAGGTCGTAGCGGATGATCACGTCCGGCAGCTGCGTGGCGACCTGGCGATACCGCGCTTCGCTCTCCGTCAGTTCCTGCTCGAGCCGCTTCTGCTCGGTGACGTCGCGCAGCGTGGTCATCAGACCGACGACCTGGCCGGCCTCGTCGCACACCTGCGCCGGCCGGCCGGCCAGCCACACGATGCGCCCGTCCTTGCACCGCGCCCGATAGAGGGTGTGGCCGAGCGAGGAGCCCGCGGGAAGCTCCACGACGTCGGCCAGGCGGCCGCGGACCTGCGCGACGTCGTCGGTGGACACGAAGTCGAGGAACCGCCGGCCGATCAACTCGTCGGGCGCGTAGCCCAGCTGGCGACATGCCGGCGAGATGTACTGGATGACGCCGTCGAGGGCGCACCGGCAGATGATGTCGGGCGAGTTTTCGGCCAGCAACCGGTAGCGCGCTTCGCTCTCGGCCAGGGCGCGGCCCGCTTCCACTTCGGAGGTGACGTCGACCGCGAAGATGACGAGGCCGGCGACCTCGCCGGCTTGGTCGCGCCACGGCTGGACTTCCCAGTTTATGTGCTGGACGCGGCCGTCGCTGCGGGCCAACGCCTCGCGCTCGCGCCGCATCGAGTGGCCGGCGAGCGCGAGCCGTAGGATCTCCTTCATGTGCGCCGGCAGGCGCGGAAACACTTCGTAGTGGTTCCGGCCGACGAGGTCGGGCGGGTCGGGGTTGAAGTCGGCGATCCAGCGGCGGCTAGCCGCCAGGTATCGCATCTCGCGGTCGAACATCGCGACCGTGGCCGGCGCATTCTCGATGAAGGGGCGCAGGCCGGGCCCGTCATCCGGCCCCGGCGCCGACTTCTCCCTGATCACCAGCCAACCCCTGTCGCGGCGCGCAGGTTCGCAGACTCCGCGCCAATCGCCACTTTACGGTTAAAGCCGGCGACAGCCATTCGCCGCGTCGCCGTAGCGCTGCGCGGCGTCGCGGCGGTCGAAGCCCGCGGGTCGGCTCGTGCGTCAGTTCATCCGCTCGACGACGATCGCCGGCGCCATGCCACCGCCGGCGCACATGGTGACGAGCCCGTAGCGCTTGCCGCGGCGCTCCAGCTCGTCGACCATCGTGCCGATGAGCATCGAGCCGGTCGCGCCGATCGGGTGCCCGAGCGCGATCGCGCCGCCGTTGACGTTGACCTTCTCGCGGTCGAGGCCGAGGTCGCGGATAGCCTTCTCGACGACGACCGCGAAAGCCTCGTTGATCTCGATGAGGTCGATGTCCTCGAGGCCGAGGCCCGCCTTGGCCAGCACCTTGCGGATCGCCGGGACCGGCGCGTTGAGCATCAGCGTCGGGCAATCGCCCTGGTTGGCCATTGCCACGACGCGGGCGCGTGGCTTCAGCCCGTGGCTCTTCGCGTAATCGGGCGAGGCCAGCAGCAGCGCGGCCGAACCGTCGACGACGCCGGACGAGTTGCCGGCGTGGTGGACGAACTGGATGTCCAGGCCCGGGTACTTCTGCAGGACGAGCCCGCGGAAGGTGACGCCCGACGCATCGACCGGCATGTCGGCCATGGCCTGGAACGCGGGCTTCAGCGCCGCCAGTCCCTCGGCCGTGGTCTGCGGGCGCGGATATTCCTCGTGGTCGAGCGCGAGCGTCCCGTCTTCGCGGTAGACCGGCACAAGGCTCTTGGCGAAGCGGCCCTCCGCCAGCGCGACCGCCGCGCGCTTCTGGCTTTCCAGCGCCAGCGCGTCGACCGCGGCCCGGTCGATTCCCTCGATGGTGGCGATGGCGTCGGCGCAGATGCCCTGCTGGGTCTGCGGGTGGCTCTTGCGCAGGCGCATGTTCCCGGAGTCGAACACCGGCGAGGAGCCCGGCAGCGGCGGCGGCCGGTCCTTGCCGCTCATCATCTCGGTTCCGCCCGCGACCACCAGGTCGGCCATGCCGCTCATGATGGTCGAGGCGGCGAAGTTCACAGCCGTGATGCCCGAGCCGCAGAAGCGGTCGAGCGTCACGCCGCTGGAACGTACGTCGTAGCCGGCGTCGAGCGCCGACATGCGCCCGAGGTCGCCGCGCTGGGGCCCGGTTTGGCTGCTCGTGCCCCAGATGACGTCATCGACCTGAGCCGTGTCGATCTTGTTGCGCTCCGCCAGCGCCCTGAGCACCGTGGCGCCGAGCTGCTGCGGGTGGATCTCGGCCAGCGCTCCCTTGCCGAGCTTGCCGACGCCGCGCGGCGTGCGGCAGGCGTCGATGATCCAGGCTTCCGACATGGCGCGCTTCTCCTTTGGCCTCGCGACTTGCCCGACACTAGGCGCACGGGCAAAGGATGCACAAGGACGCGAGCGCCCGTGACGCTGCGGCGCCGCGCGAGGAATTGATCCGATGTCGGGCTGGCGGTTCTGGATAGATCGCGGCGGCACCTTCACCGACGTCATCGGCCTTCGCCCGGACGGCGAGCTCGTCACCCACAAGCTGCTCTCCGAGCGCCCGCAAGCCTACGGCGACGCCGCCTGCCAGGGCGTGCGCGACCTGCTGGGCCTGGGCGAGGGCCCCATTCCCGAGGGGCTGGTGGAAAGCGTGACGATGGGCACAACCGTCGCCACCAACGCGCTGCTCGAGCGCCGCGGCGCGCCGACCGCGCTCGCCATCACCGCCGGGTTCGGCGACGCGCTGAGGATCGCGCACCAGGATCGGCCGCGGATCTTCGACCGCCGGATCGTGCTTCCGACGCCGCTCTACGAGCGCGTGGTCGAGGCGCCCGAACGGGTGTCGGCCGCTGGCGAGGTGGTGGAAGCGCTGGACGAGGCCGCAGTCCGGGCGCGGCTGACGCAGGCACGTGACGAGGGCTGCGAGGCGCTCGCGGTGGTGCTGATGCATGGCTACCGATACGCCGAGCATGAGCGGCGCATCGCCCAGATCGCCCGGGAGTTGGGGTTCGCTCAAGTTTCGACGAGCCACGAGACGCTGCCGCTGATGAAGCTCGTCGGCCGCGGCGACACCACCGTGGTCGACGCCTACCTCTCGCCGATCCTCGCCCGCTACGTCGCGCAGGTCGCCGGGGCGCTCGGCCCGCACGTTCCGCTGGCGTTCATGCAGTCCAACGGCGGGTTGGCCGCGGCATCCGTCTTCCGGGGCAAGGACGCGGTCCTGTCCGGGCCGGCGGGCGGCGTCGTGGGCATCTCGCACGTCGCGAGGCGGGCCGGGTTCGAGAAGGTGATCGGCTTCGACATGGGCGGCACGTCGACCGACGTCTCGCACTTCGCCGGCGAATACGAGCGCACGCAGGAGTCCATGGTCGCTGGCGTGCGCATCCGCGCGCCGATGATGGACATCCACACGGTGGCCGCTGGCGGCGGATCGATCTGCCGGTTCGACGGCGAGCGGATGCGGGTCGGCCCGGCGTCCGCCGGCGCTTCGCCCGGCCCGGCCGGCTACGGCCGTGGCGGCCCGCTGACCGTCACCGACTGCAACGTGCTCCTCGGCAAGCTGCAGCCCGACTTCCTGCCCGCCTTGTTCGGCGAGACCGGCGACCGCGGTCTGGACATCGAGGCGGTGCGGGCGGGGTTCGCCGACTTGGCGGCGCAGACGGCCATGGATCCGCTCAGCCTCGCCGAGGGCTTCCTCGAGATCGCTGTGCAAAACATGGCGAATGCGATCAAGCGTGTCTCGACCGCCCGCGGCCGCGACCTCGCCGAGTACGCGCTGGTCTGCTTCGGCGGCGCCGCCGGGCAACACGCCTGCCTCGTCGCCGACGCGCTCGGCATGCAGCGCGTGCTGATCCACCCGCTCGCCGGCGTGCTGTCGGCCTACGGGATCGGCCTGGCCGATCACCGCGCGATCCGGCAGCAGAGCGTCGAGACGCCGCTCGATCAGGCGCTGGCCGCCCGCCTGGAAGACGACCTCGGCCGCCTGGAGGCGAGCGGGCGGGCCGAGGCGTCGGACGCGGCGCGATGCGATCGCCGCGCGCGGCTCAAGTACGCCGGGACGGACACAGCGATCGAGGTGGCGTTCGGGCCATCTGACGCGATGCGGGCCGATTTCGAGGCCGCCTATCGCCGCCAGTTCGGCTTCGTCACGCCCGGAGCGGCGATCGTCGTCGAGTCGATCGCCGTGGAGACGATCGACCCGCCGGCGGCGGTTTCGGCCCGGCTCGCGGCGCCGCGCGACGGACCCGACGCCCTACCCTTGCGCACGGCGGCCGTCCGCATGGACGGCGCAGAACGTCAGGCGCGGGTCTATCGGCGCGACGACCTCGCGCGCGGCCAGACGATCAACGGCCCCGCGCTCATCGTCGAGACAACGGCGACCACCGTGATAGAGCCCGGCTGGTCCGGGCGGATGACCGAGCGCGGCGACCTGGTCTTGACGCGCGAAGCCGCGGCGCGCCCGCCCCGGCTCGATGCGCGACGCGCGGACCCGGCGCGGCTGGAGGTGTTCGCGAACCTCTTCATGTCGATCGCCGAGCAAATGGGCGCGGCGCTGCGGAACACCGCCCGCTCGGTGAACATCAAGGAGCGGCTCGACTTCTCCTGCGCCATCTTTGACCGCCACGGCTCGCTGGTCGCAAACGCGCCGCACATGCCGGTGCATCTGGGCTCCATGGGCGAGAGCGTGCGCTCGGCGCTCTGGGGCGGCGGGTGGCCGGAGGGGCCGCTGGTCGCGAGGCCCGGCGACGTGATCGCTCAGAACGACCCCTACCACGGCGGCACGCACCTGCCCGACATCACGGTCGTGACGCCGGTGTTCGATAAGGCCGGGCACCTCGCCTACGCGCTCGCCGCTCGCGGCCACCACGCCGACGTCGGCGGCGTCACGCCCGGCTCGATGCCGCCGGCCAGCCGCACCCTGGCCGAGGAAGGCGTGCTGTTCGACAACGTGCGCATCATCGAGGACGGCGTCTTCCAGGAGGACGCGGTCCGCGAGGTGCTGTGCGGCGGCCGCTTCCCGGCGCGCGACCCCGACCAGAACGTCGCTGACCTCAAGGCCCAGGCAGCCGCCTGCGCGAAAGGCGCCCAGGCGCTGGCGAACGCGTGCTCGCACTATGGCGACGAGGTGGTCGCCGCCTACATGGGCTTCGTGCAGGACAACGCGGCGGCCTGCGTGCGCGCCATGCTGGCGACGCTGGACGACGGCGCGTTCCGCTGCGAGGCCGACGACGGCTGGGTGATCGAGGTCGCGATCCGCAAGGATCGGGCCACGGGGCGCGCGGTCTTCGACTTCACCGGCTCCAGCGCCCAGGTCGCGACCAATTTCAACGCGCCTGCCTCCGTCGGTCGCGCCGCCGTGCTCTACGCGCTGCGCGCGCTGGTCGACGACGACATACCGATGAACGACGGCTGCCTGCGCAGCGTCGACATCGTGATCCCCGAAGGCTCGATCCTCAGCCCGAGACGGCCTGCGGCGGTCGTCGCTGGCAACGTGGAGACCAGCCAGTTGGTCACCGATGCGGTCTTCGGCGCCTCCGGGCGGCTCGCCGCCTCGCAGGGCACGATGAACAACTTCACGTTCGGCGACGCGGCGCGCCAGTACTACGAGACGATCTGCGGCGGCGCGGGCGCGGGGCCCGGCTTCGACGGCGCCGACGCCGTGCAGACCCACATGACCAACAGCCGGCTGACCGACCCCGAGGTGCTGGAGACTCGCTTCCCGGTGCTCGTGGAGCGCTTCGCCATCCGTCACGGCTCGGGGGGCCGCGGACGCTGGCGCGGTGGCGACGGCGTGGCCAGGCGGATCCGCTTCCTCGCGCCCATGACCGCCTCGATCCTGGCCAACCGCCGCCGTGTCGCGCCCTTCGGCCTCGCGGGAGGCGAGCCGGGCGCCACGGGCGCCAACCGCGTGATCCGCGCCACCGGCGAGACCGTCGAGCTGCCCGCCACCGCCGCGGTCGAGATGCGCCCCGGCGACGTCTTCGAGATCGAGACGCCCGGTGGCGGAGGCTACGGCGCGCCGTGATGCGCGCGCAGGCCGCCTACGCCGCCAGCGCCGCCGCGAGGCGGTCCGACGCGAGCGCCCGGTACGCCTCCGTCACCGCGTCGCTGAACCGAGGATCGGCGGCCAGCGCGCGGGGAAACACCGTCTCCAGCGCGAGGAACCCGGCGGGCTGGGCCGCCAGGGGCGCCATGGCGAGCGTACGGATCGCGGGCGCCAGCGGATCGACGAGGGCTTCGCCACCGGCCGCCGCCCGGCGCGCGGCGAAGAGCATCCAGGCCCCCACGGGGACCGCCAACCGGCCGATCGGGCGGCCTGCCGCCAGGGTGTCGGCGACCGTCCCGAGCAGGCGGACCGGCAACTTCTGCGAGCCGTCCCAGGCGATCTGGGCGAGCTGGTGGCGGATCGCGGGATTGCGGAAACGGTCGAGGATGCCGTCGATGTACGACGCGAGGTCGAGGCCGCGCGTCGCCCGCAGCGTCGGGGCGATGTCCTCGCGCATCAGCCGCTCCACGAACGCCGCCAGCGGCGCGTCGCACATCGCCTCGGCGACGGTGGTGAGGCCGGCTAGCAGCCCCACGTAGGCGAGCGTCGAGTGGGCGCCGTTGAGCAGCCGCAGCTTGGCCTGTTCGAACGGGCGCACGTCGGCCGCGATCTGCGCGCCGACGCTGGCCAGGTCGGGGGCGCCGGGCGCCAGCCGATCTTCGATCACCCATTGCGTGAACCGCTCGCGCTGGATCGGCCAGGCGTCGTCGAGGCCGGTCAGCCGCCGCGCCGTCTCGCGCAGGGCGTCGTCGGTGGCGGGCGTGATGCTGTCCACCATGGTGTTCGGGAAGCGCGCCTCGGCCTCGATCCACGAAGCGAGGTCGCCGTCGCCCTGCGCCCGAGCCAGCGCGACGACCGCGCGGGCGAGCTTGCGGCCGTTGTCGGTGAGGTTGTCGCAGCTGACGACGGAGAGCGGCCCCGCCGCGGTCGCGCGCCGCCGACGCAGGCCCTCGACCAGCCATCCCGCGGCGCTGCGCGGCGCCGACGGCCGGCCTGCGTCGAAGGCGACGTCGGCGTGGGCGAGATTCAGGTCGCCGGCCGGCGTCAGACAGTAGCCCTTCTCGGTGACCGTCAGCGTGACCATGCGGGTGCGCGGGTCGGCGAGGCGCTGCAGGACGGCCGCCGGCGACTGCGGGGCCGCCAGCACCGCCTTCATCGCGCCAATCACCCGGGCGCGGATCTCGGCGTCCAGCTCGACCAGGGTGTAGAGCCAATCCTGCGGCGCCAGCGCGTCGCGCACGGCGGCGCTGTGCAGCGAGACGCCGCAGACGCCCCAGCGCCGGTCGCCTCGCGCCAGCAGCGCGTCGAACGCCGGCGCCTGGTGCGCGCGGTGGAAGGCGCCCGGGCCGAAGTGCACGACGCCGATCTCCACGGCGCCGCGGTCGTACGTCGGCCGCTCCACGCCGGTTCGGACTTGCGCCAGGGTGCGATCGCATAGACGAGGCATGGCGCTGACGGTAACCCGTCTCTCCGACGGGGCCTACAGATCCGGCAGGAGGGGTTGTTCGATGACGGTGGGCGGGTTCGCGGCGCGGGGCTACGAAGGGGTGAGGGACGCGTTCGCCGCGGCGCAAGCCGCCGACGAGGGCGGCGGCCAGCTCTGCGTCTATCGCCACGGCGAGAAGGTGGTCGACCTCTGGGCCGGGCGCGACAAGGTGAACGATCGCCTGTACGGCGAGGACACGATCACCGTCATCATGTCGTGCACCAAGGGCGCGACCGCGGCGGTCGTCCACCGGCTCGCCGAGCGGGGCCTCGTCGACTACGAGGCGCCGGTCGCCGACTACTGGCCCGAGTTCGCCGCGGCCGGAAAAGCCGACGCCCGGGTCTGGCACCTCATGAGCCACTCGGTGGGGCTGCCGGGCGTGGACCCGGAGAGCGGCGTCACCGCCCGCGACCTGCTCTACGCCGACCGCCACGTGGCCGCGCTGGCCGCCATGGCGCCCGTTTGGACGCCCGGCGCGTCGTGCCAGTACCACCCGATCACCTACGGCTCGCTGCTCGGCGAGGTGACGCGCCGCGCGTCGGGCAAGAGCGTCTCGCAGCTCTTCGCCGAGGAGATCGCCGGCCCGCTGAAGCTCGACTTCTGGATCGGATTGCCCGAGGCGCAGGAGCACAGGGTCGCGCCGCACTTCTCGCCGACGCCCGGGCTCTCCGCAGACCAGCTCGCCGGCCTGATCCAGGGCATGGGCGTCGACGTGACGACGCGGCTCGCCAAGGTCGTGCTGGGCTCGTTCACGCATACCGCCGAGCTGATCCAGGACATGAACAACCGCGAAGGCCGCGCCGCCGAGGTGCCCGCCGGCAACGGCGTCACCGACGCCGCGTCGCTGGCGAGGATGTATGCGGCGATGATCGGCGAGGTGGATGGCGTGCGCATCCTCAAGCCCGAGACGGTGGAGAAGGCGCGCACGCTGCGCACCGCGGCGATGGTCCCGCCCGGCGACTTCGGCCGGCTGCAGCTCGGGCCGCCGACCGCGTACGGCCTCGGCTACGAGTTCGCCAAGGCCACGCTGCCGATGCTCGGGCCAGGGTCCTTCGGCCACGCCGGCGCCGGCGGGCGCATCGGCTTCGCCCACCCCGAGAGCGGGATCGCGGCCGCCTACGTCGCCAACACCATGCTGACCCTCCCGCCCAACACGCCCGACCCGCGCTGGAGCTGGATGGAGGAGCTGCGGAAGGCCGTCTAGCAGCCGGCTCCCGCGCGCCCCTGCGGCGCGAAATGTTTCAACCCCGAAAAAGAACGGCCCCGCCGCACCGGTTTCACCGATAAATCGCCGTAGATTACGGCGCCCGAATTGCGGCGCCGCCTGCCCGAGGCGCCCGTCGACCATGACGGCTGCTACTTTGACGACGGGAAAGACCCGAGGCTGTCCGGTCAACCCGGCGACTGATTCGCAGTCAAGCCGGCCCGCTCGACGATGCATCAACTCTCGAGCGAACCGCCACCGGCAGGGGCCGCCCCAGAAGCGGATTCAGTCGTGGCGGACGCTACAGCGGGGAACCGGTCGCCAATTCCCTGGCTCGGCCTGGGGGAAGGAGCGACAGTTGCTCCAGAATTCCATCTGCCCGGCTATGCGTCATCGGCTCGTCAGGATCCGCCAGGTCTCGCAGGTGTCCGGACAGTCGATGGATCGCCTCGTTGCAGCGCATCAGTTGGTCCACGACCACAGGCTCATAAGCGGCGCGCGCGGCGATCGTGAACTCACCGATCGCGCATGCCAGGAAGTGGATCAGCCCCTTCCTCGGAGCGGCAACCATTTGCGCTGCGTCAGGGAGCGGAACGCCGCCCCGCAGATCATCGCTCATGCCACCTTCCTTGCTCAACTACCGCTTCCTGGACGGCCGCCAACGACGACAGCCGCCCCTCAGTGGCCACTCCCCGAGTCTCCCTGAGTCACGGTGACAGTGCGCTTAGTTGAGCTGCGAATGTCGCGGTGCTTTGCTTTCCGAGGGTGGATGGTGTCGCCCCGGCTCAGCATGGCCACCATCTCGGCGATCTTGCCGGCCCGCTTCTCCGGTGTCTTGGCCCGCTGCACGCGGTACAGGATCGCGAAGCGGTTGGCCGAATCCAGCGCATCGAAGAGTTCGCGCGCCGCGGGTACGGCGTCGAGCGCGGCGTTCAGGTCGGCATCCGGCGCTGCTTCACTCTGGCCGGCGTAAGCGGCCGCCCAACGCCCATCTGCCTTGGCTTGGTCGACCTGCGCTCGCCCCCGCGGGTGCATGCGGCCCGCTTCCTCCAGTCTCTCGACCCGCTCGCAATTGATCTGTGACCAAGCGCTCTTGGGCCGCCTCGGCGTGAAGCGCGCCTTGAAATAATGCGCGTCCACGCGGCCAAGCTGGCCATCCACCCAACCGTAGGCCAAGGCGCAGTCGATCGCGTCCGATTTGCTCACGGTCGACTCCGGCGCGCCCTGTTTGGCGAACCTGAGCCAAGCTCCAGGAGAGGCCTCGCCCTGCTCGTCCAGCCACCACCGCAGCGACTCCGCATCGGCGAAAGTCAGCAGAGGAAGGTCATCCTCGGGCATTCACTTCTCCTACCGTATCATGGGCGCTTCGAAGGGCCGGCGCCTTGATCGTCTCGTTTCCGGAGCGGTGCCAGACTCCGCAATTACGGTGACAGTGCACTCAATCGATCTGCGAATGTCGCGGTGCGGGTTCCCTACGCGTGCCGCTCCACCTAATAGAATGCACTGTCACCGTAATTCCGTCGGCTCTACGCTGCGCTCTGCCGACGGTCTCCCCGCCGCCTCGCGGGGGAGGCGGGTCGCCCGGCGCTCGGGGGCCTAGTCCATCAGGCCGTGCAGGCGGTTGAGGTTGGCCCAGCGCTTGGGGTCGAGGTCGCGGTCCTTGAAGGCGGCGTGGTCCGCGTCGTAGCGGTGGGCGCGGTAGATGCTGATCGACAGGTTGCCGCGCGCGTCGGTGTTGGTGAACGGGTTGACCCACTCCCACGCCACCTCGCCCCGGCGCGTGATCTCGAAGACGCGGCCGCTGGTGCCCTCGCAGACGACCACGTTGCCGGAGGCCAGCGGCGAGGCGCCCGAGATGTGGCCGCTGAAGAACTGGTTCGGGGGCGAGCCGCGGTAGCTCCAGACGATCTTACCGGTCGCCGGATCGGCCTCGACCACCTGGGAGCTGGCGTAGCCGTTGTCGAAGACCATGATGTTGCCGTTCGGGAGCCAGCTCGGGTTGTGCTGACCGTGGGTCTTGTCGAGCTTGAACGTGATCTCGCCGGTCCCGGCGTCGATCACCGCCACGCGGTCGGCGTTGCGGGCCGAGAAGACGATGTCGCCCTTTGCGTTCACATCGATCCCGTTGATGTGGGTCCACTCCCACCGCCGAGTGGCCCGGTCGATCGGGTCCTTCACCGGGTCGAGCAGCTTCCAGGTGTGGATGCGGCGCACCTCCTTGAAGTCCGGCGTGATCTCCACGAGGTCGTCGCCGATGAGCCGCGGCAGCTGCTCGCGCGGCTTGGCGTAGCCGCCCCGAACCTTGCGGTGCAGGTCCTCCGGCAGTTCCACCCATTCCGGAACCAGCGTGTTGCCGTTCTCGAAGCGATGGAAGTCGTGGTGCTGAGCGCGGTTGACGTACTCCCAGACTATGTTTCCGTCCCAGTCCACTTCGAGCAGCGTCGTGTGATAGCCGCCGAGCCGGGTGACGTGCCGCTCGAATGGCGGCGGCGGCCTGGTGGGTTCATCGGGCGGCGGATCGCCGAGGTTCGGGTCCGACCCCGTCATCAGCAGATTGCCGTTGGCGGCGAGACGCCCGTAACCCGGCTTGATGTGGCTGAACGTCCAGCGGTGGACCACCCGCCCGCCCATGTCGATCAGGTAGGCGTGCCGGCCCGCTGCGGGCGTGACCAGGGTGTAGCCCTTGGTCGAGAGGCCCGGCCGGTGCAGCGTCAGCCCGACGGCGCGATCAACCGACCAGCCCATGATGTCCCCCGCCCCTGCCCGCGCGTACGACGGCGCGAGCCGTGGCGAACCCTAGCCTATCGCGCGAGCGGGGACAAAACTCGTCAGGCTCTACCCCGCCGCGCGCCGCCCGCGCGCCAGCGCCGCGGCGATGCGCTCCACGCTCGGCTGCGCCTTCGGCATCCGGTTCCAGGCGTCGAGGGCGGCGATCTTGTAGGCTTCGGCGAGCGTCGGATAGTTGAAGGTGTTCTCGACGAAGTAGTCGAGCGTACCCTCGAGGTTCACGACCGCCTGGCCGATGTGGATCAGCTCGGTGGCGCCCTCGCCGACAATGTGCGCGCCCAGCAGCCGCCGCGTCTCCGCCGAGAAGATCAGCTTCATGAAGCCCGACGCGATGCCCATGATGTGGCCGCGCGAGGTCTCGCGGAAGCGGGCGACGCCGCACTCGTAGGGAATGCCGCGCTTTCGCGCCTCTTCCTCGGTCATGCCGACGGTGGAGATCTCTGGCACTGAGTAGATGCCGTACGGAAAGAACTCAGGCGGCGCCTGGGCCGGCGCGTCGAACGCGTGGCAGGCCGCGATCCGGCCCTGCTCCATCGAGGTCGAGGCGAGCGAAGGGAACCCGATCACGTCGCCCGCGGCGTGGATGTGCGGCGCGGCGGTGCGGAAGGTGGACGGATCGACCGCGATGCGGCCGCGGCTGTCGGCTTCCAGGCCGCAGGCGTCCAGGCCGAGGGTGTCGGTGGCGCCAACCCTGCCAGCGGCGAACAGCACCATGTCGAAAGCCAGGCGCCGGCCGTCGGCGGTCTCCACGACGGCGTGGCGCTCGTCGGCCCAGGCCCGCGCGACCTTGCAGCCGAACCGGATCGAAACGCCCCGGTCGCGCAGGTCGTGCACGAACTCGTCGGCGAGCTCGCGATCGACGAACGGCAGCAGGCCGTCGCCGGGCTCCAGCACGGTCACCTTGACGTCGAGGGCGCTGAAGATCGAGGCGTACTCCACACCGATCACGCTCGCCCCGATCACCGCCAGCTGGCGCGGGATCGCGGCGAGCTCGAGGATCTCGTCGCTGTCGACCACGCGCACGCCGTCGAAGTCGATGTGGGCCGGCCGGTAGGGGCGCGTGCCGACGGCGATGATGAACCGCTCCGCGCCGATGCGGCTGACCTCGCCGTTCTCGTGCGTCACCTCGACGTGGCGCGGGTCGACGAACCGCGCCGCGCCGCGGATGGTCTCGACGCCGTTGCGCGCGAACTGGTGCTCCAGCACGTCGACCTCGTGGTCGAGCGTGATCCTGAGCCGCCGGATCAGGTCGGCCGCCACGATGTCGTGCTTGACCCGGTAGGCGCTGCCGTAGAAGCCGCGCTCGCGCCATCCGGACAGGTTGAGCACCGTTTCGCGCAGCGTCTTCGAGGGGATGGTGCCGGTGTGCACCGAGACCCCGCCGACCCGCCCGCCGCGCTCGACCACCAGCACGGTCTTGCCGAGCTTCGCCGCCTGCACAGCCGCACGGCGGCCGGCCGGCCCGCTGCCGATGACGACGAGGTCGAACGCGCTCACGTGGGTCTCGGTCACGGCCGCAAATCCCCCAATGCCGGGCCGGCCAGACTTAGCGGCGTTAGTGTTAAGGCATGGTGGCCATGGTCCGCTCTGGCCTGCGACCGATCGAGCCGGGTTACCGCCGCTTCCTGATTGCGCCGCGGCCGGCTCGCAGCTCGGCGCCAGCCGTCGCCGGCGTTCAGCGCCGTGGCCGAGGCGCTTCGCTGGAAGGATGCGCCGCGCGCCCGCCGATCCGCGCGGCGGCCGAACCCCGCGCCAACCCGTCTGGCGATCCGACTAGCCTGAGACGATCGCCTCGAGGTTCAAGTCGTCCGCAGCCGCGGCGAGACGATCGGCCCAACAGTCGAACAAGGCGACCGCGCGGGGGTTGCTCCTGTCCAAAACCGGGGCCCCCTCGACCCAATTGACGAGGCTGAAGAGCACGGCGCGGCGGTAGTCCAGCTCGCACGCCTCGAAGCTGTAGCCGGCGACGCCTTGGCGAATGAGCGCGCCGTGGTACCGGCGCAGCAGCGCCGTCTCGTTCGCTCGACGCAGCTCGACAGGCGCGGCGCCGCCCATCAGGTAGCCGACGTCGTAGGGCCCTCGCACCTGCATGACGATCTGCCAGTCGACAACGGTGAGCTCCCGCCCCCCCGGCGTGGGGCGGAACATCAGGTTGTCGACGCGGAAGTCGCCGTGGCCGAGCGTCAGCGGCTCCGCGCCGATCGCCGCCAGCATCGCCTCGAATGCGTTTGCGACCTTTTCCGCGATCCGCGCCAGGTCGTGATGGTCGCGCGCCCTCAGGGCCTCTAGCGCCGCCGGCAGAGATGCGCGGTAGTTCTCAGCCCCGTGGGGAGCGTAGGGCGGCTCGACCACCGAGGGCATGATGGCGCGCAGCTCGGCCAGGCGAGGGTGGCCCCACCAGCGCGCGTGCAGCGTGGCGACGCCGTCGATGGCGGCGGTGAGGTCAGCCAGCGAGATGCCGGCGACCTGGTCGGGGCTGGCGGCCGGCGCCAGGTCCTCCATCAGGATCACGAAGTCACCCGACGCAGGGTCGAACGCCGAGAAGTACGGCTCCGGCGTACGCAGCTCGATGGCGCCGGCGACCTCCTGATAGAAGCGGACCTCCCGCTCGTACATGCCATAGGCGCCGCAAAGCTCCCGCACCTCGGGGCTGGGCGAGCGCAGCTTGGCGACCAGGCTGGACGGCCCGGCGGCGGCCTCGGGCGCGTAGGTCAGCTGCAGCCGGTGAAGCTCGGCGAGGATGCCGACCCCTTCGCCGATGCGCCGCCGGTCCACGGCGACGACGCGGACGCCCGGCCGGCCGCCGGCGGCCAGGGCCTGGCTGACCCAGGCTGGGGTGAGGCCGTCGGCGGTCTCGGGGATGGCCGGCGCGCGGGCGTCGGCGGCCACATTCACGCCCGGACGCCCAAGGTGGCCAGTCGGCGTCCGAGGGTGAGGAACGCTGTGAGCCCGAGGGTGGTTGCGACGGCGAACAGCGCGTACAGGGGCGCGTATCCGTGTCCTCCGGTCAGCAGCGCGCCGGCCAGGACGGGGCCGACCGCGCCGCCGATGGCGAGGGCCGCGGGCATCAGCACCGCCACGTGGCCGCGCTGGTCGGCGGAGGCGATCATGCCCATCTGGTAGGCCATGGGGAAGTTCCACAGGCCGACCGCCAACACGACGCCGACGAGATAGCCGGGAAATCCATGCCCCCACTGCAGCGCCGCCGCGCCAACGATCGCCAGCAGCATGCCGACCGCCAGCGGCTTGGCCCGTCCGAGGCGGTCGCCCATCACCGCGGCGGCGACGCCTGCGGCGCCGCTGGCCGCCAGGGCGACCATGAAGGCGGTCGACGCGGCCTGGTCGCTGACGCCGAAGGTCGGAGCCAGCTGGGTGAGGAACGCCCACAGCGCCGAGAGCCCGGCGAACGAGACGAACAGCCCCGCCAGGCCCGACCAGGGCGCCCAGTCTCGCAGGCTGGCGCGCAGCATGGCGGCGAGGTCCCGGCGACGCCCCTTCATGGTGAAGCGTTCGGCCGGCGGGGTCAGCGCGCGCCGGGCCGGGAAGCCGGCCAGGCCCACAAGCGCGGCCACGCCGGCGAGCGCCGCCAGGGCGAACGCCGCGCCCGAGAAGCCCCAGCGGGGAATGGCGTATCCGGTGAGGATCAGGAGTCCTGCGCCGCCGAGCAGCACCTCGGCCGTCAGCTTTATCCCGAAGGCGGGGTCCGGCCGGTGGTTCTCGGAGATCACCGCGATGCAAAGGGTGTAGAGCACCCCGAGGCTGGCGCCGGCGATCACCAGCGCCGCCAGCAGCGCGCCCAAGGTGGTGGCTAGGCCGCAGGCCCCCAGGCTCAGCACCGACACCACCGTCGCGGCGCCCACGAGCGCCCGCCAGTTGAACCGGCTGATCCACTGGTTGGAGAAGACGGCCACCAGGGCGAAGCCGGCCAGGTAGCTCGAGCCCACGAGGCCGATCTGGCCCGCGTCCAGGGAGAAGCGCGTCGCCGCGGCCGTGAGCAGCGCGGGCATGACGTTGAACAGCAGCGCGGCGGCGGCCGACACCAGGGAGGCCGAGGCGAGCACGCCGAGCGGCTGTCGATAGGCGACGGGCTTGGGCGGCGCCGGTCGGTCGTCCTGGGCCGGCGCCGCGCGGGGCGCCAGCGTCTCCGACGGCGGGATGCGCACCTTCAGGCTGGCGTAGCCCCGGGTGAAGGGGCTGGCGACATAGACCGGCTCGTCCACGACCTCGATCCTCGGGTAGCGCTTGAGGATCTCTTCCCAGACGATGCGCAGCTGCATCTCGGCCAGCCGGTTGCCCATGCAGCGGTGGATGCCGAAGCCGAACGACATGTGATGGCGCGGCCGCTCGCGGTCGATGATGTAGTCGTCCGGGCGGTCGATGACCGTCTCGTCGCGGTTGCCCGAGACGTACCACATGATCACCTTGTCGCCCTTGGCGATGCGCTTGCCGCCGAGCTCGGTGTCCTGGGTGGCGGTGCGCCGCATGTGGGCCAGCGGCGTCTGCCAGCGGATGGTCTCGGAGACCATCGACGGGATCAGCTCGGGGTGCTCGCGCAGCTTGGCGTACTGGTCCGGGTTCTGGTTCAACGCCAACACGCTGCCGGTGATGGTGTTGCGCGTTGTGTCGTTGCCGCCGACGATCAGGAGGATGATGTTCCCCAGGTATTCCATGGGGGTCATGTCCTGGGTGGCCTCGCCGTGGGCGAGCATGGAGATGAGGTTGAAGGCGGGCTCGGCGTTGACCCGCTCGTTCCACAGCCGGACGAAGTACTCCAGGCACTCCATCAGGATCGCGAGCTGTTCCTCTTCCGTCTCGACCAGTTCCCCCGGCGCGGGAAAGGTCGTGGCGACGTTCGACCAGTAGGTCAGGAGGCGGCGGTCCTCGAACGGAAAGTCGAACAAGGTCGCCAGCATCTGGGTGGTCAGCTCGATGGAGACCTTCTCGACCCAGTCGAAAGTCTCGCCCACCGGCAGCTCGTCCAGGATCTTCGCCGCCCTCGACCGGATCAGGTCTTCCATCCGCGTCAGGTTGGCCGGCGCCACGATGGGGGAGACCACCTTGCGCTGCTGGTCGTGGTGCGGACGGTCCATCGCGATGAACATCGGCAGCGCCGGGGCGTCGCCGCTGCCCTCGTCGACGATCGTGATGCCGCCGCGGCGGACGTCGGAGGAGAAGACGTCGTGGTTGGTGTCGACAGCCATGATGTCGTCGAACCGGGTCACCGACCAGTAGGGGCCGAACTGACTGTCGCGGCAGTAGTGCACGGGGTCCTCGCGGCGCAGCCGCGCGAAGTAGGGCCAGTGGCTGTTGGTCCGCCACAGCTCGACGTTGCTGACGTCGATGTCCTCGAGCGCGATTGTCTCCGCGTCCTGCATCGCCCGGATTCTGGGGGCGGCGCCCGCGTCGTCGGCCATGGGATTCCTCCGTGGTTCTCTTCTGATTGTTACAGCGCCGAGCCTATGACGGCCACGGCGCGTATCTCCACGCGGAATTCAGGGCGGGCGAGCTCAGTCACGCCCACCGCCGTCCACGACGGGTAGTTGCTGGGGAAGAATTCGTCCTTCACGGCGGCGAACGCGCGCATCTCGCCGCGCAGGTTGGTGTGGAAGGTGTTGAGATCGACGACGTCGCCCAGGGTCGCGCCGGCCTCGGCGAGCACCAACCTCAGGCTTTCGAACGCCAGCCGCGCCTGGGCGATCATGTCCGCGCCCGGCTGGCCGGCCGCGTCCAGCCCCACCTGGCCCGACACCCAGATCGTGTCGCCGACCCGGGTCGCCTGCGCGAAGTGATAGCGGTCGTACATCGCCTGCGCGCCCGCCGGCACGACGATCGTGCGCTTGCCGCCGCTCATCGCAGCTGCTCGAAAATCGGCGCGCGGAACGGCTCGCCATCAGCGAGGTGCGCCAGCTCCTTGTGGAAGAGCATTCCCTGGGGTGGGTAGCGGGACTTGGTCTTGGTCGGCAGCGAACGGAACAAGGCGTTGTCGCCGAAGAAGCGCAGGACCAGCGTGTGCCGATCCGGGAAGTTCGCGTCGACCGGCGCGCCGCCATGCAGCGATCCCGGATGCAACACCACCATGTCGCCGGGCTGGTGGGCCCAGGAGATGACGTCGTAGGCGTTCGGGTCGGCCTTCCGCTCGGCCTCGATGTCGGGGAGCCGCGGCAGCTGAGATGCAGGCCCGTGCAGCGGCCGGGTGGGATCATCCGGGTCCTTGAAATCGGTGCCGTCGTGCAGGACGCCCCGGTGCGAGCCGCGAACGATTTCCAGCGAATTCGCCTTCGGCACGGCTTCGAAGCTGATCCAGGCATTGGCCCAGTGATCGCCGTCCCAGGGCAGGTAGGAGGTGTCCTGGTGCCAGGGCGTACGGCCGCCGACGCCGCCCTTCTTCAGGAACACTTCTTCGGCGAAGTACCAGACATGCTCGGAGCCCCAGAGGTCGGCGAAGAGGTCCGCGAACGGTATCGACCGCACCAGCGCCTTCAGGCGTTCGGCCGCCCGCGGATTGGCGTTGTCGTTATGGTGCTCGCTGCCCGTTCCGGGGAACACGGTGACCGCGGAGGGTCCAGGATTGGCGACATTCCAGTCGAAGGCCGCCCGGCACATGGCCATTTGTCCCGCGTCGAGGAACCCTTCGATCAGCACGGCGCCGTCTCGTGCGAAGGCGTCGCGTTTGGATTGGTCCATTGTTCGGCTCCGGAGCGATGCGATAACGCTTCTTAACATCGCATTCTGATTTAGACAACGATCGTTGTCTAAATTATGGTGCCACTCCGCGGGAACGAGGACGCAGGTGGATCAAGGGTCGGAAACCGCCACGAAAGCGGGCCTCAAGCCCGGAACGGCGCGCCGGCGTGGACGGCCGGTCGGCGATCGCGAGGCAAGGAGCGGCGAACTCGTCGCCGCCGCGCGCGCCGTCATCGCCAGGGAGGGCTATGGCGGGGCGACGCTGCGCAAGGTGGCCGAAGAAGCGGGCGCCACGACGGGCGCGGTAAGCTACTATTTCGAGAACAAGGAAGCGATGGTCCTGGCGGTCGCCGAGTCGCTGTTCGACGAGTTCGACGCCTGGCTCCTCGCCCATGGCGACGCCTGCGATCCCAAGTCGCTCTGCAACAGCCTGATCACCTGGACCACGCTCGGCGGCAGCGAGGCTTGGCTGGTCTGCCTGCAGCTGCTGGTGGGCGCCCGCGGCGACGCGGCGCTGGCGGCGGTGATCGCCCGCCGCGACGCGCGCTTCATGGCCAATCTGACGAAGCTGCTCGAGCGCGGGCAGGCGCAGGGCCTGATCCGCCGCGACTTCCCCGCCGATGTGCTCGCCGACCAGCTCAGCGCCATGGGCGACGGCTGGGCCCTGACCTATCCGCTCGAGCCCGAGCGCTTCGCCCGCGGCCGCATCCGGCACCTGGTGGACAGCGCCGCGGCGATGCTGGCGCCGCCACGGGCCCCTCAAGCAGCCGCGGGCTCATGACCGTGGGCGCCGACGCCCCTCAGGGTCGCGCCGTCCAGCCCGCGCAGCAGGTGGATGGGATCGATCATCTGCCCGTCCACCTCGACCCAGCCCATGTGATTGGCCCCCGCGGACCAACCTAGCAGGCGCTGGATCTCCTCCGGATAGCTGGCGACGACCTCGCGCTCGAGCGCGAGGTACATGTTCTCCTCCTGCCGTACGTTCGAGGCGTCGAGCGCAAGGCTTGCCGCGGCGCGCCATTCGTGCGCCGTGACGTTCGCGCCGCCGGCATGGAAGGTCGAGCCCAGGAAGATCAGCGCCGAGCCCGCCTTCATCACCGTCGGGATGGTCTCCGACGTCTGCGGCTGGCGCTCGTCGTCCCAGAGGTGGCTGCCCGGAATGACCAGCGTTCCGCCGTTCTCGGCGGTGAAGTCGGTGACGGCGCAGATCACCTGCACCCGGCCCTCGTGGCCGCCGGTGGGATGGCGCCAGAGGAAGACGGTGTCGTCGCGGTGCAGGGGCTGGGCCGCCTGTCCCGGCCCGATCTGGATCGCCTGCGTGACCCCGATGCGCACGTCCGCCGCCATAGGTCGGCGCCGGTCGCCGACCCACACATCGCGCGGACGGCACAGGAAGTGCTGCGCCGCCGGCAGATAGAGCGGGTGGGTGGCGATCGCCGCGCAATGGCGCGTGTGGGCGAAGAGGGCGCCGAGGCGCCGTGTCTGGAGGCCCGCGAACCGGTCGCGGCCCTCGGCCTTTCGCTCCAGAAGCGGGAGCAGGTCGTCGCGCAAGCCGGCGAGCGACTCGGCATGGAGGAAGCCTTCGATCACCACGCCGCCGTCACGCTCCAGAGCCGTGATGACGTCGTCGACGGTGTCGTCGTTGGAGAGCCGGGTCAGTTCGGGCATCTTCTGTTCCCCTTCGTCAGTGCTGGCTGGCCGGCAGCCGGACCACCAGGCCGTCGAGTTCGGGCGACAGCCTGATCTGGCAGGCGAGCCGGCTGTTCGGCGCCACGCCTTCGGCAAACTCAAGCATTGTGCCTTCCATGGCGGTGCGGGACCCGCTCCTCGCGAGCCAGGCTTCGTCGACATAGACGTGGCAGGTGGCGCAAGCCGCAGCGCCGCCGCAGTCGGCGTCGATTCCGCGCACGTTGTTCCTCACCGCGACTTCCATCACCGACAGACCAAGCGGGGCCTCGATCTGGCGCGACGCGCCGTCGTGTCCGACGTAGGTGATCTTCGCCATGGCCGGCTCTCCTTGATCGAGGCGGTCTACCGCGGTCGCGCATTTAACACAACATATGTCGTGTAAATGGACGGGCGCGTCTTCCTTCCGGCCGCTCCGCCGCCGCCTCCACGAGCCGCGTTGGGCCGTGCCGCAGCCGGCTTCAGCGACGCCCGCCGCCTGGGCGTCGATGTCTTCCGCGTTTTCAGGGAGGTGGTGCCGCCTGGGTGACTCGAACACCCGACCTACGCATTACGAATGCGCCGCTCTACCGGCTGAGCTAAGGCGGCCCCTTGCGCGGCGTGTCTAGCCGGGTTCGTCGAAGATTTGAAGGGTGTCAGCGCGCGGGCTTGGATCGGCGGCCCAGCACGCGGCGCGAGCTGGTCGGGGCCGGCGGCGGGGTCGCGGAGGGCGGGGTATCGGGAGGGTCGGCGGCCTCCGGCGCCAGGGTGTGGCCGAAGTCGCCGTCGTCGACCGCGAAGGGCGGTGCGCCGGTCTCGGCCGCTGGAATGAAGCGGCTCGACTCGGCGTAGGCGCCCGGCAGGTCCGGCAAGTCGCTCACGCCTCGCTCGCCACGTTCGAACCGCGGATGGGCCAGCTCGCCGCGCTCGGCGTAGGCGGCGACGACCCTCGCCCAGTCCGCCGTCGTGTAGGCGAAGGCGCCGCCGTCGGGCGCGAGATCGGACCAGTCGGGCTCGTGCGCCGCCTCGGCCCCGCGGGCGATCCAGGCGCGCGCCTCGTCGCGGTCACCGGCGGCGATGGCGATGCGGGCCCGAAGGCCGGCGACGCGGCGCGTCAGCGGTTCGCCCTCGAGCGACGCCAGCGCGGCGCGGGCGGCGTCGGCGTCGCCGATCACCAGCGACTGCTCGGCGCCGAGGATCCGACTTTCGCGCGCCGTGGGATTGAAGGCGGCCAGCGAGGCGAGGCGCCCGGCGCGCTCGCGCGGCGTCTCGTCGGTGCGCAGGTCGCGGTAGACGAGCCAGAGCGCCGGGTGCGGCGCCACCCTCCAGGCCGCCTCCAGCGCCAGCGCGGCGCGCGCGGCGCGTCCGTCGGCGGCGAAGAGGCGCGCGGCGATCACCACGGCGGGCGGGAAGTCGGGCCGCAGCTTGGCGGCGGCTAGCGCGTCGTCGAGCGCGGCGGCGCGGGCGCGGTCGTCAAGATCATGCTCGCCGGCGGCGGCGCGCGCCGCGAGCAGCGCCGCGCGGGCCCGCTCGGCGACCAGCGGCGAAACGATCTTGCGCTCGGCGGCGCCGCGCATCAGCACAAGGCCGGCGTCCCAGTCGCCAGCGGCGAGCTTGGCCTCCAGGACCGCGCGCCAGGCCCAGGGCGCGGTCCGGGCGAGGCCATAGGCGGCCTCGGCGTGGCGCTGGGCCCCGGCCTCGTCGCCCTCAGCCAGCGCCGCCTGCATAAGTCCGCGGTGAGCGACCATGCGCAGCTCCGGAAACCCGAGCATGGCCGCGTAGGCCGCCTTGGCCGCGTCGCCGTCACCGGCGGCCTCGGCGGCCTGGGCCGACAGCAGCCGCACCAGCGCTGGCGTGTCGTCCACGAGCCCGGCCGCACGCTGCGCCTGGCGGCGCGCCTCGGCCCCGTCGCCGCCTGCGGCGGCCAGGAAGCCGTGGGTCAATGCGTCGGCGCCCTGACGGCGGCGCGCCTCGGCCCGGGCGCGGGCGGCCCGGCGCGGCGTCTCGGCCAGCCAGATCAGCCCTCGCCAGAGGACGCTCGCGACCAGCGTGAACAGCATGGCGAAAAGCGCCGCCGCCGCGGCCGTCGTGCGCACGTCCCACCGCAGCCAGACCAGTTCGACGGAGCCCGCCTCGCCGGTCAGCGCTATAACGATGACGAGGATCGCAAGCGCGGCCAGGACGACGATAAGGGCGCGGATCATTGCGGGCCCGTGGCCGGCGCGGCGGCGAGGGTGGCGAGGGCGCGGGCGCGCAGCCGGGCGACATGCCGGTCGATCTCGACGCGCCGCTCGGCCGCCGCGAGCCAGTCGGCGAGCGGCCCGCGCGCCTTGGGCGGCAGCGTCGCGAGGTCCCGCACCGCGGCGTCCAGGTCGCCGGCGCTGACGACCTCCTCGGCGCGGGCCAGGGCGCCATCGACGCCGGGCGCGCCGGGGTCCACCTTCCGCACGATCACCACCTGGTCGATCACCCACCAGACGCTGTCAAGGAAGCTCGCGCCCGGGCCGGGCTCGCGGGCGGCCTGCGCCGCAAGCGCCGCGACATCCGGGAAAGCGGCGGCGAGCGCCGCGCGGCTCGGCGCGCCGCGGGCGGCGAGCGGGCCGAGCGCCGCGAGGTCTGCGTCTCCGGGCGCGAGGCGCTCATAGGCCGCCACGTCCTGGCCGAAGGGCGCCGAGCCCTGCGCGGCGGCGGAGAGCTGCGCTGCCGCCAGCGCCTCGGCCGCGGCCGTGTCGATGCGCGACACCCTGGCCTCGAGGCGCGCCACCCGTTCGCTCACCGCGAGGTCGCCGGGCTCGACCGCGGCGACGGGCGGGGGCGCGGCCACGTCCGTCTCGGCAGCCTGCGGCGGCGTCTCGTTCGTGGGCGGCGCGGCTGGCGCAGGCTGAGGCGGCGCGGCTGGCGCAGACTGAGGCGGCTCCCCCAACGACGCCGGCGGCTCGCCGACGATCTGGCGCGGCAATCCGAAGCGGCCGAGCACCACGCCGGCGACAAGGCAGGCGGCGCAGAGGCCGAGCCACACGAAGAAGCCCGCCGTGAGCAACGGCCGTCGGCCGTAGGCCACAGGGTCACGCGATGGCGCTAGGTCAGACGGGTCGGGCGTGGCGCTCATCTCCGATCCGAAAAAGTGGACCAAGCCGCGGACCTGCGCAATCGAAGCCGTCGGCTAGAGCAGCGCCAGCAGGGCCGCCTCGTTCGGCGACGGCGCGCTGACCACGGCGGCGAGGCCCGCCTCGTCGAGCGGCCGGATGGCCCTCGGGGAGATGCCATAGGCGCGCAGGTGCGGCGCCGGATGCGCCTTCAGGTACCGGGCGAGGACGCGCGCAGCCTTCGCGGAGTGAACCAGCACCGCGTCGATCCCCGCCAGCCGCTCGGCGAAGCCGGCCGGCGGCTCGCGCGGCGCGCTCTCGTAGAGCGCGGTCTGGCGCACCTCGAGGCCGGCGGCGGTCAGCATGGCGGCCAGGTCCTGCGACGGCTCGGCGGGCGCGAGGTAGCAGACCACCCCGGTGAGTTCGTCGCGCCGCGCCGCCAGATCAGCGGCCAGCGCCTTCGCATCGCCCCCGGCCGAGCGGACATCGCCGAACCGATGCGTCCTGGCCGCGGCCGCCGTCGCATCTCCGACCGCGAACACCCGCAAGCCTCGCTCGGACGAGCGCTCGGCGAACGCGGCGACCGCGTTGGCGCTGGTGAAGACGAGGGCGACGACGCCGGCGAGGTCGATCACGGCGTCCGCGATCGGCCGCACGCCGAGCAGCGGCTCGACCACGGGCTCGGCGCCGAGGGCGCGCAGCCGCGCGGCGGTCGCCGTCGCGCCCGGCTCGGCGCGCGTGACCCACACTCTGCGCGGCCCGCCCGGCTCGCCGCGCGCATCTGCTTCCCGCGCCATCGGCAACAGCCCGACTCCGTTCGCTCGAGGGCCTCAGAGGATGAGCGCCGCGCCGCCCTCCTCGCGCACCGCCTCGCCGAGCCGCGCGCCGAGCGCCCGGGCCGCGGCCTCGCCTCCGGCGCCCGCAACGCGCGTCTCGCCGACCTGACGGAAGCGCCGCGCGCCATCCGGGGTCAAGGCCTCGACGACCAGCGACAGGTCGGAGTCGGACAAGGTGGCGTAGGCGCCGATCGCCGTCTTGCAGGAGCCTTCCAGGGCCGCGAGCGCGCCACGCTCGGCGGCGACCGTCAGCAGGCTCGGAAGATGGGTCAGCGCAGTCACCCACGGCGCGTCGGCGTCTTCGGCCCGCACCTCGATGGCGAGCGCTCCCTGGCCCGGCGCAGGCGGGTGCTCGACCGGATCGATCGGCGTCGCCGGCAGGCCGCCGAGCGCGAGCCGCCGGTGCGCTGCGAAGGCCTGGATGATGGCGTCGGCCTCACCGGCGTCCAGCTTGGCGAGACGGGTGTCGACGTTGCCGCGCAGGTGGACGACCTTCAGATCGGGGCGGCGGTGCAGGGCCTGGGCCTGACGCCGAAGGCTCGCGGTGCCGAGCCTCGCGCCCGGCGGAAGCTCCCCCACCGAGGCGGCATGCCGGCTGACAAAGACGTCGCGCGGGTCCTCGCGCTCCGGGATCGCGCCGATGGCCAGGCCGGGCGGAAGCTCGGCCGGCATGTCCTTCAGCGAGTGAACCGCGCAGGCGATGCGGCCATCGGCC
Source organism: Pseudomonadota bacterium (assembly GCA_021816155.1). Lineage (GTDB taxonomy): Bacteria > Pseudomonadota > Alphaproteobacteria > Caulobacterales > Caulobacteraceae > Acaudatibacter. The sequence continues at coordinate 26,195 of JAKAZA010000006.1, forward strand.
AGCGCCTCTTCGATCTCCTTGGTGAAGAGGCCCTTGCCGCCGATCTCGAGCAGGCGGCGGTCGAGCACTCGGTCGCCCGTGGTGCTGATGACAACGAGCGGGGCGACACGCTCGGCGTCGGCTGGATCGACGCCGAGGGCCGCGGCGATCGAGCGCTGCACGCTCCGGGCCTGCACGAGGGCGAGCTTGGATCCGCGAGTTCCGATCGGGAGCAGTGGTTGCGACAGGGCGGGCAAAGGACTAGCTCAGGCGGCTCATTTCGACCCCGCTCGCTACACGCGCCGGCCCGCCCCGGCAATCGCATCGGATGACCCCGCCCTTCCTCGTCCTCGGTATCGAGACAAGCTGCGACGAAACCGCCGCCTCGATCGTGCGTCTCGCCGCCGACGGACGCGCCGAGGTGCTGTCGAACGTGGTGGCGAGCCAGGTCGCCGATCACGCGCCTTATGGCGGCGTTGTGCCCGAGGTGGCCGCGCGGGCCCACGTCGAGCTGGTCGAGCCGGTCGCGCGGCGGGCCCTCGCCGAGGCTGGGACCACGCTCGCGGACGTGTCCGGGATCGCCGCGACCGCCGGCCCCGGACTGGTGGGCGCGGTGATGGTCGGGCTCTCCTTCGCCAAGGGGCTGGCGCTGGCGGCCGGCAAGCCCCTGGTCGCCGTCAACCACCTGGAGGGCCATGCCGTGTCGGCGAGACTCGAGGCGGACGTCCCCTACCCGTTCCTGCTGCTGCTGGTCTCGGGCGGCCATTGCCAGCTGCTGGACGTGGCGGGCGTCGGCGCGTGCCGGCGGTTGGGCTCGACGATCGACGACGCGGCCGGCGAGGCGTTCGACAAGATCGCCAAGTCGCTTGGCCTGCCCTACCCCGGCGGCCCGGCGCTGGAGCGCCTCGCCGAGGGCGGCGATCCGGACCGCTATCCGCTGCCGCGCGCGCTTCTGGGCCGCGCCGGTTGCGACTTCTCGTTCTCGGGGCTGAAGACAGCTGCGGCCCGGATGGCCGAGGGGGCGACGAGCCCCGACGCGCGGCGCGACCTCGCGGCCGCCGTGCAGGCGGCGATCGCGCGGCAGCTGGCGGAGCGCGCCGAGCGGGCGATGGCGACCTACGCGGCGGCCCATGCTGCGGACGATGCTGCGCAGCATGAGCCGCAGCATTTGCGCTTTGTCGTCGCCGGCGGGGTCGCGGCGAACCGCGCCGTGCGGGCGCGTCTGGAAGCGACGGCCGCCGCGCACGGATTCTCCTTCGCCGCGCCGCCGCTCAGGTACTGCACCGACAACGCGGCCATGATCGCGCTCGCCGGCGCCGAGCGACTGGCGCTTGGCCTGACGCACGACCTCGCAGTCGCCGCCCGGCCGCGCTGGCCGCTGGACGAGGCGGCCGCGCTCGCCAATCCCACCCATATCCCGGGCCGCAAGGGCGCCAAGGCGTGAGACGCGCTGGCGTCATCGGCGGAGGCGCCTGGGGCACGGCGCTGGCGCTCGTCGCGCTGCGCGCCGGGCTCGAACCGATCGTCTGGGCCCGCGAGACCGACGTCGTCCGGTCCATCAACGTCGACCACGCCAATCCGCTCTTCCTGCCCGGCGTTGAGCTGGATCCGGCCGTGCGGGCGACGACCGACCTCGCCGAGCTCGCCGCGTGCGACCTCGTCTTCGCCGTCACGCCGGCGCAGCATCTGCGTGGCGTGCTGCAGCAATTGGCGCAGTTCGTTCCTTCCGGCCTGCCCGTGCTGCTCTGCGCCAAAGGCGTCGAGCAGGGCTCGCTGAAGCTGATGAGCGAGGTGCTGGCCGAGGCGCTGTCGCAGGCGGCGCCGGCGGTGCTTTCCGGTCCGAGCTTCGCGGCCGAGGTCGCCCGGGGGCTGCCGACGGCCATTACGCTCGCCTGCCCCGACGCTGAACTCGCCCGGCGCCTCGCCGCGGCGATCGCGACGCCCGCGTTCCGCCCCTACGTGTCGGCCGACATGATCGGCGCCGAAGCGGGCGGCGCGGTCAAGAACGTGCTCGCCATTGCGTGCGGCGTCGTCGAAGGGCGCGGGCTGGGACGCAGCGCGCACGCGGCGCTGGTGACCCGGGGTTTCGCCGAGCTGACGCGGCTGGCGGTGGCGCTCGGCGGCCGCGCCGAGACCGTGGCCGGCCTGTGCGGGCTCGGCGACCTCGTGCTCACCTGTTCGAGCGAACAGTCGCGCAATCACAGCCTCGGCGTGGCGCTCGGGCGAGGCGAGACCCTCGCCGCCGCGCTCGCCGGAAAGCTGTCGGTGGCCGAAGGCGTGGCCTCCGCGCCGGCCGTGCGGCAGCTGGCGAAGAGGCTCGGCGTCGAGACGCCGATCAGCGACGCGGTCGCTGCAATCCTGGCCGGCGAGACCGACGTCGACGCGGCGATCGCCGGCCTTCTGGCGCGCCCGCTCAAAGCCGAAACCTGATCCGCGGGGAATCGTTCATGGCCCTCTTCGTCATCTCCTGCGTCGACAAGCCGGACTCGCTGGCTTTGCGCATGGCCACCCGCGAGGCGCACTTCGCCTACCTGCGCGGCAAGGTGGACGTCATGCGGCTGGGAGGCCCCTATCTCGACGCGAAGGGCGACATGGCCGGCTCGCTGATGGTGATCGAGGTCGAGGACCTCGCGGCGGCCCAGGCGTTCAGCGCCGGCGACCCCTACCGCCTCGCAGGGCTCTTCGAGCGCGTCGACATACGGCCCTGGCGGATCACCGTGGGCGCGCTCGCTTGAGCAGCAATCCCGCCCAGCCCGTGCCAGGGACGCGGCTCTGCGCCGTCACCGACATCCCCGACCCCGGCTCGAAGGGTTTCCTCTTCCGCGAGGGCGAGAAGCTGTTTCTCGGCTTCGTGGTCCGCAAGGACGGCGCGCTTTTCGGCTACCTGGACCGCTGCCCGCACAACGGTCTGCCGCTGGCCCCCGTCGCCGATCGCTACCTGACGCGCGAGAAGGACCTGATCCTCTGCGGCTCGCACGGCGCCCTGTTCCGCATCGGCGACGGCCATTGCGTCGCCGGCCCCTGCGCCGGTCGCTCGCTGTGGCCGTGGAGAGTCCGCGTGAACGGCGAGGACGTGGTCGCCGCGTGAGGCGAGGACGGCGCGGCCTCCGGCCTGTCAGGCCGGTGAGGCGCCAGTGCGGCGGCGGGGAAGGCCCCAGGTGCGGAAGGGCTGGAAGTGCGAGCCGGTCCACGCATGCGCAGTCAGGGTAAGCGTGTCGGCGGCGGCCTCGATGACCGAGAACGAGGCCGGCGCGCCGCGGGTGCGGCGCGACAGGGTGCCGGCGCCCGCGATGTAGCTGCAGCCGCCGTTGTACGGCAGCGGCCGGGCGAAGGGATTATGCACATGGCCGGTGAGGATCAGGTCGACGCCGGCTTCGCACAGGGTCCTGGCGGCCGCGCCACCGCCGTGCACGCCGCCGCTCACCGGTGCTCCCTCGACGTCGACCAGCGGGTGGTGACACGCGAAGACGCGCAGGCAGCCCGCCGCCGGCGCGAGCTGGGCGGCGACATCGTCGACAGCGGCCGAACTTATGGCGCCGTGGGCCCAGTTCGCCCTCAGCTGGGCCCCTCGGGCGGTATTGAGCGCGTAGGCGGCCAGGCCGGGCCCCTCGAATGAGGCGCGGTCGTAGGCCCCGATGTAGCGGCGCCAGCGGTCGAATGGGGTCAGACTGCGAAGGACCAGGTTCCAGTAGGGCGTGTCGTGGTTGCCGGGTGTCGCCAGCATCGGGCGCGGCAGGCGGTCCAGCCAGGACCGCGCGGCTGAGAACTCGGCCGGCCGCCCGGCCAGGGTCAGGTCGCCGGTCACCAGCGTGAGGCTCGGGGCGAGTTCATGGGCCATGACCACGGCCGCCTCGACGGCGCCTTTGTCCTCGAGCCCGAAGTGGGTGTCGCTGAGATGGATCAGCCGCATGTTGATGAGTGTCCGTTCGCGTCCGTGGCGAGGGCCAAGGCCCGGAAGGCGCGCGGAAGGAAACGCGCGGTCACCTCGCGTCCGAGGCTAAAGAACTCGCCGTCGAGCATCGCCGGGATCGGATCGCGCGCCCATGCCCGCGCGCTCAGGCACGGCCGCACGGTCACGCCGGGATCGGCGCGCCAGTCGCCGATCAGGTTGGCGAGGGCCAGTCGGAAGCCGGATCTGCTGTCCGGCAGATCGAGCACGGCCATTTCCAGGATCCTGTCGTCCCGGCTGAGGGCGCGCGAGACAGTGGGGCAGATGAGGTCCATGACCCAGCCCTGTCCGACCTCGCCGTCGAACTCGTAATCCAGACGGATCTGGAAGGCGCTGCGCGCCGCGGTCAACGCGTGACGCCACGTAAGATCAAGCTTGTGCGACCGCACCGCTTCGCGCGCCCGCGCCCACAAGGCCGGCGTCCCGAGCATGGCCGAACAATAGAAGCTGCGGCCGTCAACCTCGCCACCCGGCATCCAGCACGCCTCGCCGCGCGTGAGGGCGCAGACGAGCGCCTGGCGCCAGGGCTTTCGGCCGTAGAGAGAGCGGCCGAGCTTGTTCATGGTGCCGCCGCAGAGCGGGGCCACCATGGGCCCCTGAGGACCACACATTTCGGCCACCATGCGGGCGGTGCCGTCGCCGCCGAGGACAACCATCAGGTCGGGGCCGCCATCGATCGCCGCGCGCGTCACCGCCTCGAAGCGGCCGGGCGTCAGTTCGCTGACGCGATGATCGAGGCCCAGCTCGGCGAGCAAATCCTCGAGGTCGGCGGCCGACCGCGGGCCAACGCCGCCCGAAGCGGGATTGACCAAGGCGTGGACGCGCCGGATCTGGACGCTGGGCTGATCGGCGGACCGTGTCTGCACGCTCGCGTCAACGTCGCGCCTCCGTGATCGGTTGCACGCGGCAACCACGGCGGGCGCTTCACGTTCCGGGAACATGGAAGAACTCGTGGTCTCCTCCCCCGCTCCGCGACGGCGCCTGCTGGCCAAGTTCAGCGGCGTCGCCTTGATCGGGCTCACGGTCAGCGCCGTGATTATGCATCTGGGGCTGCACGCCGGGCTGAGGCCCTGGGCGGCGCGACTGATCGCCCTGCCGTGCGCGATGACCGTGACCTTCCTGATCAACGGCCACTTCGTGTTCCGCGCACTCAGCCGAAAGCGCTTCCTGGCCCAATGGGCCGCCTACGCGACGAACAGCGCGGTCGGCAACACCTGCAACTACTGGGTCTTCGTGACCCTGGAGTCGACCCACCAGCCGGTCATCGGCAACCCTGACGTCGCCCTGGTAGCCGGGTCGCTCGTCGCCTGGGCGATCAACTTCAACGGCGCGCGCTTGGTGGTGTTCGGCGCCGCCGGGCGGCTCCCGCTGCGGCTCCTGCGAAGGTGGTCAGCCCGCGCGTTCACCCGCGCGCCCCGGCACCAGTCGAACGTGGATGGTCTCTCCGGTGAAGGCCCTGGTGGTGAACGAGGTCGAGGTGTCGGGCGGAATCCGGGTGCAATAGCTGAAGATGAAGCGCCAGAAGCACACCTTGTCGCCCTTGAGGGTCCAGCGGCCGCTGTGCCGATCGTGGCGGCGTCCCATCGACGTGTAGGAGCCCGATGGATTCATCCACAGCTCGGCGGTCCGACCATCGGGATACGTCGACACGATGGTGCCGGTGAAGGCCCTCTCCAGCGTCGGCGGCGGCGCGCCAGCGGCCGTGAGAAGCAGCAATCCCCCGATCAACCCCAGTTTACGCAGCATCGGCTCGGCCTCGCGCTGTTTCGCCTCCGGAAGAAACGCGCCGACCGCCCGGATCGTGCCGACACGGCAGGGCTCTGACCCCACAGGAGTCTTAAGGGGCCGAATCGGCGCCGAACGCCTTCACCTCGTCGATCAGGCCCTGCACGGCCAGCTTGACCAACTCGCCGCCTTTCTCGGGCGTGGCGAGGCCGGGATCGGAGCCCATGCGCCCGTCGGGGTGGCGCCTGCGGAAATCGGACGACTCGCGGATCGGGCCGGACGGCGCGATCTGCGGCGCGTAGTTGGCGCTCTTGATCGCCTCCGGGTAGGCCCACTGGGTGATGGCGATCTCGGACGGCGTCGCGTGGCTGCCGTGCCCGGCCGGGAACTGATCGCGGGCGAGCTTGCCGACGCCCCGGAGGTCCCACCAGTTGCGCTGCTTGAGCGCGAAGCCCCGCGACCGGCCCGCGAAGCTGGCCTCGGCGTAGAGCTCGGAGAAGGCCGCGTCGATCGTCGCGACGTTGCCGCCGTGGCCGTTCAGGAAATACAGCCTCGTGAAGCCGTGGTGGGCGAGCGAGCGCGCCCAGTCGCCGATCGCGGCCATGAACGTGGAGGGCCGCAGCGCGATTGTGCCCGGAAAGTCCAGGTGATGCTGGGCCATGCCGACGTTGAAGGTGGGCGCGACCAGGATGTCGGCGCTCGCCTCGTGGGCCGCGCGGGCGATGATCTCAGGGCAGAGCCAGTCTGTGCCGAGCAGTCCGGTCGGTCCGTGCTGTTCGTTGGAGCCGATCGGGATCACGACCGTTTTCGAGCGCGCCAGATAGGCCTCGATTTCCGACCACGTGGACAGGTGCAGCAGCATGGCGCTCTCCCTCGCCGCAAGCGGCGACCCGGTCCGGTATCGCACCCTTCGCCCTGGCGGGGAAAGCGGCGCGTCACGCCGAGGGCAGCACCAGCGCGACGCGCAGGCCAGGCCCCTGGCCGTCGACGGCGCCCGGGCCCTCGTCGAGCTCCAGGCGGCCGCCATGAACCCGCGCCACGGCGGCAACCAGAGAGAGGCCGAGGCCCGCGCCGGGCGCGTTGCGGCTGTTCTCCAGCCGCACGAAGCGCTCGACGACGCGCGCCCGGTCGCCCTCCGGCACGCCTGGACCGGTGTCGGTGACCGAGACCTCGACGTCTCCTGACGCGCGGCGGCGGACACGCAGCATCACCGCGCCACCCGTCGGAGTGTACTTGATCGCGTTGTCCAGGAGATTGGCGATCGCCTGGGCGACAAACTCGCGGTTTCCCCGCACGCTGAGGCCGTCGGCGAGCTCGGCGGCGAAGTCGAGGCCCCTTTCCTCGCTCACCGGCTCGTAGAGCTCGGCGACGTCTGCGGCGGCCTCGGCCGGATCGAACAGCGACTGGTCGGGCGCGGAGGCGGCGGCCTCGAGCCGGGCGATGGCGAGCACGGCGCCGAAGGTTCGCAAGACTCCGTCCGCGTCGTCGAGCGCCTGGCGCAGGGCCGCCACGGGGTCGCCACGGCCCGCCTCCGCATCGAGCAGCGCCGCCTCCATACGCGCGCGCAACCGCGTCAGCGGCGAGCGCAGGTCGTGCGCAATGGCGTCTCCGGCATGGCGCAGGCCCGCGATCGAGCGATTGAGCCTGTCCAGCATGTCGTTGAGGCCGTTGGCGAGTTCGTCGAGCTCATCGCCTGCGCCGCGCACTTTGGCGCGCGCCTCGAGGTCGCCCAGGCGCGCGGCGTTGATCACGTCCGTGAGGGCGCTCATATTGCGCGAGACGTCGCGCGCCACCAGCACCCCACCGGCCAGCCCCAGCACGATCACCAGGGCGGCCGCGCCCCAGAGGGCGTTGACGATCTTCACAACGTAGCCCTGAGCCTCGCCGACGTCGTCGCCGACGAAGAGGTACTCGCCGCCGGAGAGGCGCTCGATCATGCCGCGAGCCGCGCTCTTCACCATGGCGCCGTCGGCGTCGGGCTCAGTCAGGCTGAAGCTCGCCCACGATCGTGTCCCACCCTTCGGCAGATCCTTGATCGGCGAGGCGGCGACGTCGCCCGACACCGGCTGGCCGTCCCGGCCCATGACAAGATAGAGGAACCCGCGGGTCGAGGACGACCGCTCGATCACCGCCTCGTTGAGCGCGGCGAAGCCGCCACTGTCGTAGACGGCCTCCAGCGAGGACGCCTCGCGCTGGATCGCCGCGTCGGCGGCGCGCGCCGCCTCGCCGACCGTCGCGATGTAGATGTAGCCGAGGAACAGCCCGGCGCCGGCGGCGAAGAGCCCCAGGAACAGGAGGGTCAGCCGGAACGGCGTCGTGCGAACGAGGCGGGGAAGCCGCATCGCGCCGGGGCTCAGGCGTCCAGGCGGTACCCCGCCCCACGCACGGTCGTCAGCATCGCCCTGTCGAAGCCCTTGTCGATCTTCGACCTGAGTCGCGAGATGTGGACGTCGATGACGTTGGTCTGCGGGTCGAAATGATACTCCCAGACCCGCTCCAGAAGCATGGTCCGGGTCACGGACTGGCCGGCGTGGCGCATCAGGAACTCCAGCAGCTGGAACTCCCGCGGCTGCAGGTCGATCTCACGGCCCTGCCGACGCACCTCGCGGCCGATCAGGTCCATTTCGAGGTCTCCCACCCGGAGCAGCGTCTGCACCGATCCGGTCTCGCGGCGCCGGGCCAGCGCCTCGACCCGCGCGACGAGCTCGGCGATGGCGTACGGCTTCACCAAATAGTCGTCGCCGCCGGCCTGGAGACCCTCGACGCGATGGTTGATCTCGCCGAGCGCGGACAGGAACAGCACCGGGGTCTGGTCGCCTTCCTTGCGCAGCATCTGCACCATCGAGACGCCATCCCGCTTGGGCAGCATGCGGTCGACGACCATCACGTCGAACCTGCCGGCGCCCGCCGCGCGCAGGCCCGCCTCGCCGTCGGAGGCGACCACGCATTCGTGGCCCTCTTCGCCGAGGCAGCGGACCATCGCGCCCGCCGCCTCGGCGTCGTCTTCGACCACCAGAAGCCGCATCCTACGCCCCCGTCGGGATTCGGTACGTCAGCCCGCGCCGGTTATCTTGATCGGCACGAACGCCGTGCCCTGGCCGCCGCGGCGAACGCCCAGCGGGATCGCCGCGCGACCATCGCGCTTCCACTCGTTCACAGCCGCCGCGAGATCGGCAACGCTGGATATCTGGTGGTCGCCGGCCTGCACGATGACGTCGCCGCGCTGCAGGCAGGTCTCGCCGTCGGCGTCGCAGGTGTTGCGCGCGCTCTGCACCACCACGCCGCCGTGCACGGACTCGGGGACGTTGTACTGGTCGCGCACGTCGGGCGTGAGCGGTGTGACGTGCATGCCGAGGATGGCCGGGCCCGAAGCCGGATGCATCGCCGCCCCACCGTTCGCGCCGCCGCCGTCCGGCCCGCCCTGGCCGCCGTAATAGCCTTCCGCGAGCTGCTGCTCCGGCGGGCGCACGCCGGCCACCACGTTGATGGTGCGCTCGTGACCGCCGCGGAACACGTCGAGATGGATCACGTCACCGGCCTGCGTCTTGGCGACCTCGCGGGTCATCTCGACGTTCGAGTGAACCGGCACGCCGTTCACCGCCACCACCACGTCGCCAGGTTCGAGCCCGGCGCGCTGGGCCGGACCGCCCGGAAGGACGTCGCTCACCTGGGCGCCATGACGGCCGGCGAGACCCCAGGACTCGGCGAGATCGTCCGAGAGCGACTCGATCGTCGCGCCGATATAGCCGCGGGTGATGTGTCCCTTGGCGATCAGCTGCTGGGTGACCTGCTGGGCGACGTCGGCCGGGATGGCGAAGCCGATGCCCACTGAGCCGCCGCTCGGCGAGTAGATTTCCGAGTTCACGCCGATGACGCGGCCATAGACGTCGAAGGTCGGGCCCCCGGAGTTGCCCTTGTTGATCGGTGCGTCGATCTGGATGTAGTTCACGAAGTTCTGGCCGATGTCACGGTTGTAGGCCGAGACGATGCCGGCCGTGGCCGTGCTCGACAGGTCGAACGGGTTGCCGACCGCGACGACCCAGTCGCCGACGCGCGGCTTCACCTTGGTCTCGAACTGCACGAACGGGAAGTTGGAGCCCTGGACCTTCAGCACCGCGAGGTCGGTGCCCTGGTCGCTCCCGACGACCGTCGCCGGCATCTCCTTGCCGTCCTTGGTCACCACCTTGATCTGATCGGCGCCCTCGATGACGTGGTAGTTGGTCACGATGTATCCGTCGGGCGAGATGAAGAAGCCCGAGCCCGACGACTGCTGGCGCGGAAGCGGCCGCGCGTTGTCGCCGTCGCCGCCGCCACCGCCGCCGCTGCCGCCGCCACGCGGCACGATCTCGAACGGCAGGTTGTCGAAGCCTGGAATCTGGCGGCGCAGCGCGTTGATGTCGACCTTGGAGGTCACATGGATCGAGACGACGGCAGGCGAAACCTTCGCGAAGATGTCAGCGAAGCTCTGCGGCGCGCCAGGCGGCGGGCCGAAGGAAGGATCGGTCGCGGCCTGGATCAGCTGTCCGCCGTGAGGGCCGGCCGCCCAGGCGCTGGGAAGCTTCACGCCCGCGCCAGCCAGGGCTGCCACTGCGACGCTCGCGCCACCGAGGGCGCTGACGATGAGTGCGGTCTTATTGACTGCCATGTCGGTAGATTTCCTCGTCCCGGAAGTGTGATCGGCCCGGGCGCCGGCGTGATAATCTAGGGCGGGACGCCAAACGGCGCTACCCTGCCGCAAGTTACCTTTCCGTCATCGCCCCCTGTTCGCACGAATATGGGGCGCAATGGTGTCAAGCCGATTTCTCGCGCGATAGCTTGGCCAGGGTCTTTTCTTCTTCCGCGGTCAGGTTTTGCGGCTCGCTCGGCAAGCTTCGCCGACGCGCCGCGAACGCTGTCGCACCGGCGACCAGCACCAGAAGCGGACCGACCCAGAGGATGGCGTTGCCGAGCGAGGCCTTCGGCGTCAACAGCACGAACTGGCCGTAGCGGCTGACCAGGAAGGTGCGAATCTGATCATCGGACCTGCCTGCGGCGACCTGCTGGCGGATGAGTTGACGCAGGTCGTGCGCCAGCGCGGCGTCGGAGTCGTCGATCGACTGGCTCTGGCAGACGAGGCACCGCACGTCGCGGAAGAGGGCGCGGGCGCGCGCCTCCTCTGCCGGATCGTGCAGCCGGTCGCCCGGGTCGGCGGCGCCCGCGCACAGCGTCGCCACGGCGATGAGGGCGAGTGCGGTCCGACGCAGCGCGCGCATCACTTGGCCGCCGCCGGCTGCCTTGCGCGGGCGATCCCTACGCGGCTGGTGAGCGCGAAGCGCAACCGCCGGTCCGAGAGCGACAGAAGGCCGCCCAGCGCCATGAGAAGCGGTCCCGCGAAGATCAGCCGCACCCACGGGTTCCAATAGGCGCGGATCAGGAAGGTCGAGCCGCCGTTCGCAGCGGCCCGCCGCTCGCCGGAAACGACGTACATGTCGTCAAGCAGGGTGGGGCAGATGGCCACGCCAGATACGACCTGGCCGCCGGCCGCGTACATCCGCCGCTCCGGCGCCGCCTCGCACAGCGTCGTCCCGTCGGGGCGCGAGACGTGAACCAGCAGCCGCTCCGCCTCGAAATTGGGCCCGAACAGGCTTCCGGCCTGGTCGAGGCGCAGCGTGTAGCCGGCGAGATGCATGGTCTGGCCGAACGAGAGCGCCTCGGCCCCCTCGGCCCGCCAGGCGCCCTGGAACGCCGCGCCGAGCGCGAAGACGCCGATGCCGGCGTGCGCGAGCGTCATCCCCCAGGCGCCGCGCGGCAGGCCCGCGGCGCGGCGTCCGACCTCGGCCCAGGGAGCGCGGAACAGCTTCACTCGCTCGGCGGCTTCGGCCAGGGCGCCGGCGATCACCCAGGCGCCCAGCGCCACCCCGCAGGCGGCCAGCGCGTTCGTCGGGCTGACCAGCGCCAGCGTGGCGATCGCAGCCCCCAGCGCGATCAGAGCCGCCACCCATAGCCGCTGCAGCACGCCCGGGAGGTCTCCGCGCTTCCAGGCGAGGAGCGGTCCGGCCGGCAGCACGATCAGGGCCGGCGCCACCAGCGCGGTGAAGGTGAGGTTGAAGTACGGCGGCCCCACCGAGATCGGCGTCCCGTCGATCGCCGCCCGGATCAGCGGCAGGAGCGTGCCGATCAGCACCACCGCCGTAGCGGCGGCGAACAGTACGTTGTTGAGGAACAGAGAGGCTTCGCGGCTGATCGGCGTGAACGCCGCCTCGTCCTTCAGTGTGGGCGCCCGCCAAGCGTAAAGGGCCAGCGCTGCGCCGGCCGCCACCCCTAGGATCACGAGGAGCAAAAGACCGCGCTTCGGATCGATGGCGAAGGCGTGCACCGAGGTCAGCACGCCCGACCGGACAAGGAAGGCGCCCATCATCGAGAGCGTGAAGGCGCCGATGCCGAGAAGCGCCGTCCAGCTGGCGAGCGCGCCGCGCTTTTCGGTCACGGCCGCCGAGTGCAGCAGCGCCGTCCCGAGCAGCCACGGCATGAAGCTGGCGTTCTCCACCGGATCCCACGCCCACCAGCCGCCCCAGCCCAGCTCATAGTAGGCCCAGAAGGAGCCGAGCGTGATGCCGATGGTAAGGAGGCTCCAGGCCGCCAGCGTCCAGGGCCGGATCCAGCGCGCCCAGGCAGGATCGACCCGTCCCGCGATGAGCGCCGCGACCGACAGAGAGAACACAACCGAGAAGCCGACGTAGCCGGCGTAGAGGAACGGCGGGTGCGCGGCGAGCGCCGGGTCCTGAAGCAGCGGGTTCAGGGAATTGCCCTCCACCGGCATCTGCAGCAGGCCGATCCGCTGCAGCGGATCGGACGCGAACACCATGTAGCCGATGAACAGCGCGCCCAGGGCGCCTTGCGTCGCGACGGCCGACGCCTTCAGGCCGAACGGCAGGCGCCGGCTCGCAGCCATCACGGCCCCGTAGCCGGTGAGGATCAGGCACCAGAGGAGGATCGAGCCTTCGTGGCTGCCCCACGCACCGGCGATCTTGTAGAGGAGCGGTTTGGCGGTGTGCGAGTTCTCGGCGACGTTCATCACCGAGAAGTCCGACGTCACGAAAGCGTGGATGAGGGCGAAGAAGCCCAGCGCGACGGCGGCGAAGGTCGCCATCGCCGCGCCCTCGCCGGCGCCGGCCAGCGCCGCGTCCCGTCGCAGCCGTCCCGCCGCCGACAGGGCCACCTGCGCGATGCTGAGCACCAGCGCGAGCGCCAGTGCGAACTGTCCCAGTTCGTCGATCATCGGGCGTACGCCGGGGCTTGCGCCCCGTCCCCGCGCCACTCGCCCTGCTTCTTGAGCGCCGCCGCCAGCTCCGGCGGCATGTACTTCTCGTCGTGCTTGGCGAAGATCTCGGTCGCGATAAAGACGCCCGCCGTATCAAACGCGCCGCGCGCCACCACCCCCTGGCCCTCGCGGAAGAGGTCCGGGACCTCGCCCTTGTAGGTCACCGGCGAAGCCGTGGTCTTGTCGACGACGACGAAGTCGATCTCTCCGTCGGGCTTCTTGAACAGGCTGCCCATGCGCACGAGACCCCCAAGCTCGATGGTCTGGCCAGGCGGCACGTGCGCCGCCAGCGCCTGCGACGGCGTGTAGAACAGCGAGATCGAGCCCTTCATAGCGTAGATCGCCACGGCGAGGGCGAGGACGAGCACCGGCGCGGCGACGGCCAGCGTCATCAGGCGACGCCGCGCGGTGCGGGATTTGGGAAGCAACGACATCGGGATGACAATCTTAGGGCGAGTGGACGGCGGGGGACTCCAAGGGGAGCGCTTACGACGGCGGCTTTGCGGCCGCTTCGAGGGCGGACAATACATCCGGTCGCGCGGCATAGCGACGGCGAGCCTCGGTCAGCGCGGCGTCGCGGCGATCGGTCTCGCCCAGCACCGTGTAGGCCTTGACGAGCTGCACCCAGCCGGCGGGATCGTCGGGCTGGGCCTTCAGCCGCGCGGCGAGGCCGTCGACCATGGCCTGAATCTGCGGGGTCCCGACGGCTCCCTGGCCGCCTTGAGGTCCGGTCGGGGCCGTCTCGGCGGGAAGCGCGCCCGCAGACGCCACCTGCTGGATCTCCTGGCTGAGCGCATCGTGGCGCGGGTCGCCCGGCGGCAGCACGGCCAACAACGCGCGCCAGGCCGCGAGGCCGCCCTGCACGTCGCCCCCGGCGATGCGGGCGCGAGCCAGATAATAGCGGGCGTCGGCGGAGTTCGGATCGAGCGCGAGCAGGTGGCGGAACGCCGCCTGGGCGTCCGGACCGACGGCGCCGTTCGCCTGGGTCACCAGCGTCACGCCCAGCATGTCCCAGAGGTCGGGGCGGTTGGGCGCAATCGCGATGGCGCGTTGGAGCGCCTGCTCGGCCTCGCCGGCCTGGCCGGACGCGAACTCGGCCTTCGCGAACTCGGCGAGCGGCGTGGGGTCGTCAGGGTGATGGGCGGCGATGTCGCCCCAGACGGCGGCGAATTCGGCCGGATCGAGGGACTTGCCGGTCGCAGCCAGGGCTTCCCATCCCTTGAGACGCCGGGCAAACGGCTGGTCCCTCAGGCCCGGCGCGCCAACGACAGCGTAGACGCCGATCGCGAGGAGCGGGACCGCCGCCGCGAGGACAAGCACGACGACGGGCCTGGCGGCGACCACCGGAGGCTCGACCCGCCCGGCGGCGGCGAGCAGGCGCCTTCCCGTCTCGGCGCGCACGCTGCGCCGTTCACTTTCGGCTATCAGGCCGCTATCGGCCAGCTCGTCGAGCTCGGCCATCTGGCGGCGATAGACAGCGAGAGCCTGACTGTCGCTTCCCGTCCGGCGGGCGGCCAGCGCCGAGCGCCAAACGACGAGCGCCGCCAACCCCGCCGACACCAGGGCCGCGGCGATCCAGAGCCAGATCATGCGCCGCGCCTTATCGGAAAACCCTCGCCTTAGCGAGGCGCCGTCTTGCCGCGCGGGCGCCGAGATCGACGGGATCGGCGCCTTCAATCGTAACGATAGCCTGGCGCAGGACAAACGTGCGTTGCAGAAGCCGCGACGTTGCCGTAGGGTGTTCCGCGAGGGACGCGTTGCAGGCGCCGTGCGACGTCCGCACCGGCCAAGGACGACGGCATGCGCCTATTCCCTGCTCACCGCTTGGCGGTCGCAATCGGACTGGCGTTCATCGCAGCGAACCCCGCGCTGGCGCGGCCCGGCGGGTTCGGCTGCTTGTGGCCCGCCAACAACCTAGTGGAGAAGACCACCCTCTCGCGCTACTACTTCAACCGCGCGGACCGGGTCTACATCCTGACGGTCTATCTCAACGAGACAGCACCCGAGCAGGACGGCATCTTCGACGACAGGGGCATCTCAATCGGCGTCGGCTCGACCGGTCCGCACAAGGTGGGAGTCTGCAAGATCGTCCCACCGAACCTGCAATCGGTGGGGCGGATCCGCTGGCGCGAAATCAAGGCTGGATCAGACCCAGGCGTGTTCGACGCCATCGACATCCGTCAGGCCCTGCCCCCCGATCTCGACTCCGACCTGCCCACGGGCGCGAGGTTCGGATGGGTTGTGCTGCGGCCCACGACCCCCGCCGTCTCCGGCAAGGTCACGATCGAGTTCCATGTCCACACCATGGACGCCGCCTATCTCGCGAGCGGCGGCTGACCGGCTAGGCGCGGACCAGTTCGATGAGCTTCGCTAGGTCCGGCAGCGTGTCGAACTCTCGACAAAGCTCGATGACCTGCACCGCACGCGCCTCGCCGAGGGCCTTGCCGCCGAGATGGCGGAATTTGCGCTCGATCCTTTCCTGCTGGGCGCCGAGGTCGCGCATCGGCTGCGAGACGTCGCCTGTGCGGGCGATGACGCGGCCGTCCTGAAGGCGCACCGCGACCTCGCAGCCCCGCCCGACCTGCGTCGGCTCCACGGTCACCTTGTCGCGCAGCGCGACGAGGTCGGGCCGGCGCGCCGTCGCGTCGGAAAAAAGAGCGTCCTGGAACGTATCCTCGCCCGCAAGCGCCAGCGCGGTCGTCATGCGCAGCGAGAACTTGCACTCCAGACCGGTCGCGGGCGCCGCGATGTTGCAGACCCCGAGATGACCCTCCGGGACCCTCACGGTCACCGCCGCGATCACGCCGGGGTCGACCCCCGCCTCGACGCGCAGCTGGTTCGCCGCCTCGATCGAATCGTGAGTGAGGTAGCAGGCCGCATGATACTTGAAGAGCGCCTCGACGACCCACGGCGCGGGACGATCGGCGAGGCCCGCTGCCGGGTCCGCGCTCGTCGACTGAGTGGCCGTGAAGCCCTGCGCCGAGGCCAGGATATCGATGTCGCTGGTGAAGCCGCGGGCGGCCAGGCGCGCGGCGAGGAGGCCGTTCTGAGCGGCCTTGCCCGGGTGCAGTGGCTTCGACATGGTGCCGAAGCAGCTCTTCAGGCCAGCGGCCTGCGTGCCCGCGAGGCCCAGCGCGTGGCTCAGCGCCTCGCCCTCGACCCCCAGCAGCCGCGACGCCGCCACCGCCGCCCCGAACGTTCCGGTCGTGGCAGTCGTGTGCCAGCCGCGCGCATAATGCGAAGGCCCGATCAGCCGCGCGATCCTGCACTCCGCCTCGACCCCGGCGATGAACGCGGCGAGCGCGTCGGCGCCCGTGGCGCGCCGCGCTTCGGCCAGCGCGAACACCACCGGCGCGACCGGCACGGTGGGGTGACCCATCGGCATGATCACGTCGTCGAAGTCGAGCGCGTGTCCCATGGCGCCGTTGATCAGCACCGCGTCGAGCGGGCGGACCCGCCGGCGGTGGCCGAGGATGGCCACGCCGGCCGGGTCGTCGGCGGGCGCCAGGTCGTCCAGCAGGATTCCGACCAAAGGCTCGGCGCGGCCGGCCAAAGCGACGCCAAGCCAGTCGAGCAGGCACTGCTTGGCGACGGTCACCGCCGCGGCGGGCAGCTCCGTCAGGCGCATCGACGCGACACGCGCGGCGAGCTGAGCGGTGACGGTCGGCGTACGCTGAGCGGCGGCGCGCGCCAGTTCCAGTGTCTCGGACATCGGCGTCTCTCCGGCGTCCCGGCCACGGCCCCTCGAAGGCGGGATGAGGGTCCGCCGTCAAACGCTTGCGCCCGAGTCTTCGTCCCGGCGCGGTCCCCGTCAAGGAGGGCCTTCAGGCGGCCGTGGCGATCACAGCTCTATCACCGGCCCCACGTACCGCGCCCTGGGCCGTATCAGCCGCCCGGCGCCGATCTGCTCGATGGCGTGTGCGAGCCAGCCCGCGGTGCGGGAGACCGCGAACAGGGCGACCGGCGCCTCGACCGGCAGGTCGAGCGCGCTCCGCAGGGCCACGAGGGCGAAGTCCATGTTGGCCCGCTGGCCGGTCTGCGTTTCCACCTCGCGGCGAAGGTCGGCAAGCGAGGGCGGGACCGTGATCGCCGCCAGCAGCGCCACGGCGCGCGGATCGCCGTCGGGATAGAGCGCATGGCCGAAGCCAGGCGGCGGGCCGCCGGACGCGAGGGTGCGGGCGAGGCCGCGCCGTTGCGCCATCGCCGCGAACGCCTCGACGCGCGCCGCCATGCCGCCGTGGCGCGGACCGGAGAGCGCGCAGAGCCCCGCCAGGATCGCGGCGGAGAGCGACGCGCCCGTGGACGCCGCGACCCGCGCCGCGAACGTCGAGGCGTTGAGCTCGTGATCGGCGAGGAGAACCAGTGCGCGGCGGATCGCGTCCCAGCCGGCGCGCGGCGCGCGCCAGGCTCGGCCGAGCCGCTCGTGGATCGCGCCCGCCTCCTCCTCGCGCGGCGCCCAGCCCTCGTGGCCGGCGACGGCCGCCGCCATCAGGTCGAGCAGGCCCGCGGCCTCACCGGCGAGATCGTCGGCGGTGCGGTCCTGCGCCGGCGGATCGGCGGCGGCGCGGGCGGCGAAGGCGGCGAAGGCGCGGGCCATGCCGCTGGGCCCGTCCGGCGCATCGACCACCACGTCCGGCGGCAGGCCGAGCCCGCCGCGCAGCAGCCGCGCCACCTCTTCGAGCGTCGCCGTCTCGCTGAGCCGCGCCGCGTCCTGGCCGCGGTACCAGAGCCGGCCGCCCTGCACCGTGGTGATCGCCGAGGCCAGCACCGGCTCGCCCCAGGCGATGGCCGCCACCGCCACGTCGGCCGCCTTGCGGCCGCGCGCCTTCTTCTGCGCCAGCGCGGCGACGTCGCTGGCCCGATAGCGGCTGCGGCGCGGCTCGGCCGGATCGGGCTCGGCCCGCACGCGACCTCGGCTGACGTAGGCGTAGAGCGTCTGCGGCCGCACCCGCAACGCCGCCATCGCCTCGTCGGCGGTCATCCAGTCAGGCATTGATTAGATTGATCAAGATTGACGCCATATGGGCAAGGTCACATGTGCCAGCGAGCAAATCAAGGAGCATAACATTGATCGACGGCATTGATGGACTCGAGAACATCGTCGCGGCGGAGACCGTGCTTTCCGAAGTGGACGGCCAGGCCGGGCGGCTGGTGATCCGCGGCCACGCGGTGGAGGAACTGGCCGGGCGAGCGACGTACGAAGAGGCCGCGCGCCTGCTGCTGGAGGGTTTCTTCGACGACCTGCCGGCCGACCTGCAGCCGGCGATCGGCGCGGCGCGGGCTGAGGTGTTCGCCCACGTCGCCGCGCTCGACGACACGCTGGCGGCGCTGACCCCGATGGAGGCGATGCGGGCGCTGACCGCGCGGCTGGCCGACGGCGACGACCTGGCCACCGCGATCCGGCTGATCGCAGCGCCGTCCGTGTTCACCGCCGCGGTGGTGCGCCGCCAAGCCGGCGAGGCGCCGCTGGCGCCCGACCCTGCGCTGAGCCATGCCGCTGACAGCCTGCGCATGCTGCGCGGCGCGCCGGCGCCGGCCGCCGAGGTGAAGGCGTTCGAGACCTACCTGGTCACCGTGATCGACCACGGCCTCAACGCTTCGACCTTCACCGCCCGCGTCATCGCCTCGACGCGCGCGGGCCTGACCAGCGCCGTGCTGGGCGGGATCAGCGCACTCAAAGGGCCGCTGCACGGCGGCGCGCCCGGACCGGTGATCGAGATGCTCGACGGCATCGGCGCTCCGGACAACGCGCGGCCCTGGATCGAGGCGGCGCTGGACCGCGGCGACCGCCTCATGGGCTTCGGCCACCGTGTCTACAAGGTGCGCGACCCGCGCGCCGACGCGCTGAAGCGGGCGGTCCGCAAGCTCTCCGATGGCTCCAACGAGCTTCCCGGCCGCCTTGCGTTCGCCGAGGCGGTCGAACAGGCCGCGCTCGCCATCCTGAAGGACCGCAAGCCGAACCGGTCGCTGCAGACCAACGTCGAGTTCTACACCGCGCTGCTCCTGGAGGCGCTGGCCTTCCCGCCATCGGCCTTCACCTGCGTCTTCGCCATCGGCCGGGTGACCGGCTGGATCGCCCACGCCCGCGAACAGATAGCCGGCGGGCGCCTGATCCGGCCGCAGTCGCGCTATGTGGGGCCGAGGCCGAAGCGGGCGGCCTGATCCTGGAAGCGCGGCCGGCGGTGATCCGCACGATGGCGGCCGAAAGCGCCATCGGCTGCGAGCGGCGGCCTGAGGCGACGCGGCGTTTCGTCCTTGCGCGGCGCTTCGTGTAGAAGCCCGCGCCATGACGGACACGATCCACGGCGCGCTCGTGCTGTTCTCCGGCGGGCAGGACTCCAGCGTCTGCCTGGCCTGGGCGCTGCAGCGGTACACGCGCGTCGAGACGGTAGGCTTCGACTACGGCCAGCGCCACGCGGTGGAGCTGGAGGCGCGGCGCGTGTTGCGCGAAGGCCTCCAGCGCCGGTTCCCCATGTGGGCGGTGCGGCTCGGCGGCGACCACATGCTCGACATCAAGGGTTTCGGCGCCATTGGCGATACGGCGCTGACCGCCGAGCGGGCAATCGAGATCACCGAGAAGGGCCTGCCTTCGACCTACGTGCCGGGCCGCAACCTCGTGTTCCTCACCTACGCCGCCGCGCTGGCCGACCGGCTGGGGCTGAAGGCGCTGGTGGGCGGCATGTGCGAGACCGACTTTTCCGGCTATCCGGACTGCCGGCGGCGCACGATGGATGCGATGGAGACCGCGCTGGAGCTGGGCATGGAGCGCGCCTTCCCGATCAAGACGCCGCTGATGCGGCTCTCCAAGGCCGAGACCTGGGCCCTGGCCAAGGGGCTCGGCGGCGACGAGCTGATCGAGTTGATCCGCCGCGACAGCCACACCTGCTACCTCGGCCAGCGCGATGTGGAGCACGACTGGGGCTTCGGCTGCGGCGCCTGCCCGGCCTGCGAGCTGCGCGCCAACGGCTGGCGCGACTGGGTGAGCGCCGGCCGACCGGCGCTGGCGCCGTCATGACCTACTCGGTCAAGGAGATCTTCCTCACCCTACAGGGCGAGGGCGGCCAGGCCGGCCGCGCGGCGGTGTTCTGCCGCTTCGCCGGCTGCAATCTCTGGACAGGCCGCGAGCAGGACCGCGTGGACGCCGTCTGCCGCTTCTGCGACACCGACTTCGTCGGAACCGACGGGCCGCGCGGCGGCAAGTTCGCGACGGCGGACGCGCTGGCCGCGGCGGTGGCGGCGGCGTGGGCAGGGCCGCCGGAGCACCGGCTGGCGGTGCTGACCGGCGGCGAGCCGCTCCTGCAGCTGGATGCGCCGCTGGTGGATGCGTTGCACGCGGCCCGCTTCTCAATCGCGCTGGAGACCAACGGCACGCTGCCCGCGCCCGAGGGTGTCGACTGGATCTGCGTGAGCCCGAAGTCCGACGCGCCGCTGGCGCAGACCCGCGGCCAGGAGCTGAAGCTGGTCTTCCCGCAGGAAGGCGTCGATCCGGCCAGGTTCGAGCGCCTCGATTTCGAGCGCTTCTCGCTGCAGCCGATGGACGGGCCCGGGCGCGACCAGGCGACGCGTGCAGCGATCGCCTATTGCCTCGCCCACCCACGCTGGCGTTTAAGCCTGCAGACGCACAAATACCTCGGCATCCCGTAACCGGGATCGCCACGAAGATCCTCAGAATCGATGTCCGATCCCGTCTTCGAGATCACGAAGGCCGCCGCCTTCGACGCCGCCCATCGCCTGCCCGCCGGAGGCCCGGCCGGCAGCCCCTACACGCGGCTCCACGGCCACTCCTTCCGCGTCGAGGCGACAGTGCGCGGGACGGCGCAACCGCCGGTGGGGTGGGTCGCCGACCTCGGGGCGCTCGATTCTGCGCTGCGCGAGATCGCGGCAGGGCTCGACCATTCCCTGCTCAACGACTTGCCCGGCCTCGAAAGCCCGACGCTGGAGACGCTTTGCGTCTATTTCGCCGGCCGCCTGCGGGAGCGCTTCCCCGGGCTTTCCCGCATCGTCGTCTCGCGGCCCAGCATCGGCGAAAGCTGCGCGCTCGGCGTCGGCTGAGCCATCGCGGCGCGAGGTCGCGGGGGTTTCATTGCGAGGTCGCGGCGCCCACCTAGGCGGCGGACGCCGTCCCCTCCTCCGAACTCTGGTGGACCCACAGACAGATGCACGACCACGCAGCCTCCAGAACGATGACGCGCGCCCGTCGCGGAAAGGCGACCGCCTTGGCCATGATCGTGGCCGCTGTCGGCCTGGCCGCCGGTCCCGCCTGGAGCGAAACGGCGTCCGATCGGGCCGCCTGCACGCCCTCGGTCCTGACGCTCTGTCCGCACGAGGCGCTCACCCTCAATCGCCACGCCGCGATGCAATGCCTGCTAGCCAAGCTTTCGCGGGCGACGCCGCAATGCCAGGCGGTCGTCCACGAGCGCCTGGCCTCCGACACCGCCCGTCCGACTCGGACCGCGGCTCGCGCGCCGCGCTGATCCGCGCCGGTCAGATCGGCCGGAACGCGCCCACCAGCAGTTCGCTCGCGCCGCGCCGCAGCGACAGCGTCCAGCGGTCGAAGACGAGATCGTAGCCCTCGGCTCGCGCCCCGGTCGCGAACGAGACCGCCACGAGGCCGCCCGTCGGTCCCGCGAACCCGAGGCCCAGGTCGCCGTTCCGGAGGCGAAGCAGTGTCCCGGGCCTGAACGGCCTCCGCACCGGGGCGGTAAGCTGCGGCGAATGTCCGGCGAGGCCGGGCGCGAAGAGCACATCGTGCTCGAGCGTCGCCAACGGACCGGCCAGCTCTCGCAGCGGCGTCACCGCAAAGTCGAGGGTCTCGGGCCGCGTCGAACCGAACGTGAGGATCAGCCGCTCGCCGCCTTCTCCTCCTTCGTCGGTCGAGAAGCAGACCAGCGGTCGCACGCCTTCGGCGGCCACGAACCACCGCCCGGCGCGCAGCTTCTCGCGCTCGACCACGCGAGGAAAACCCTCGAAGATCACGGGCATCGAATCACGGCCTCCGCGCCTCAGTATGGCGCGCCGTGCGGGGGGACGTGGTGTATTTGAGTCGCGGTTCGGGCGACCGCCCGGCTCAGCGCGTCGCCCGGGCGATGGCGGCGCGGGCGTCCTCGATGGCCGGCCCGACCAGCGACCACGGCTCGACAAGATAGCGGAAAGCGAGGCGCCTGGGCTGTGACGCGAGGCGGGCGAGCCATTCGATCCCGAGCCGGCCGGTCCACCGCGGCGGAGTCCGCTGCACGCCGGCTTCGTAGTCGAACGCGGCGCCGACAGTGAAGATCGCGCCGCGCCGCAGGCGCGCCCGGTTCTCCAGCACCCAGGCCTCCTGCAACGGCATCCCCATGCCGACGAGAAGGATGTCCGGGTCGAACGCCGAGATGTCGGCGATGACGCGACGGCTGTCGGGTGAGTCGGGCGCGCGATCGAAATAGCCGTCGCGGACGCCGATACGGACGTTCGGATACCGTTCCCCCAGGCGCGCAGCCGCCGCCTCAGCCACGCCGGGAGCGCCGCCCAGGTAGAAGACACGCCAGCGGCGCGCATCGGCCAGGCGCCAGAACTCGGCGCGCCAGTCGAGGTAGGTCGAGCGCATGGCCCTCGTCAGCGGCAGGCCCATCAGGCGGCCCCAGAGGATCAACGGCGTCGAGTCGATCTGGATCAGGTCGGCCCGGGCGAAGAACGCGCGCATTTGGGCCGAGCGGCGCACGAGGAACAGGCTATGCGCGTTGTGGTTGGCGACGACCGCCGGCGGACCGCCTCCGTTCACCACCTCCTCGGCGAAGCGAAGGACGTCCGGCGGCGTCGTCAGGTCAACGTCGCCGCCCAGCAGGCGGACGCGGCGGGGCGCGGTGTCCATGCGCGCCGGCTTAAGCCCGACGCCATTGCGGGGCGGTTAGTGGGCATGGTTAAGCGCTCATTAGACCGCGCACACGGCGCCGCCCCTCTCAGAACAGCGCCCGGCCGCTGAGGTAGAGGTCGTAACTCTGCTCGTTCTGGCTCAGGTCGGCCTCGCCTTCGATGGCGACGTACGAGAGCGGCGAGCCGGCTTTCAGGGAGAAACCCGTCACCAGCCAGCCGCCGTTCTGGTCGCCCGCCGGCAGGGTGAACGGGGAGGCGGTGCCGGCGAAGTTCGCGGTCGTGGCGGAAATGCCGCCGAAGGCCACCTCCCGGTAGCCGGCGTAGACCTCTGGCCTGAACCAGACCTCGTGACCATACTGCGCGCCGACGGCCATGATGGCGTAACCGGTGCCGCGCTGGCTCATGCGCGGATTCACGCTGAGATTGAAGCCCGGTCCCGCACCCGTTTCGCTGTAGGCGCCCTCGTTGAGATAGAGGTAGTCGAGGCCCACCTCCGGCCGCAGGTAGAAGCGCCCGAGCTTAATCTCGTACTCGAGGCCCGCGTGGGCGTCGCCGAAGTAGCCCGCCCACTGGCCGTGGCTCGTCTGCGAGACGCCGGTGGTGACGAACATGCGGTCCTCGCTGAACCACGCGAGGCCGCCCGCGCCGCGCACCGAGAAGCGCAAGCCCCCCCAGGCGCGGCGGTAGTAAGCCCCGACCTCAGCGAAGTTCGCGACGGTCCCGCCGCCGACTGGCTGGTAGACGCCGACGCCGCCGTCGTTGAGGTACGCGAAGGTGACGCCGAGCGCCCCTCCGCCCAGCCCCAGATGTTCGTAGCCGGCGACCAGCCCGAACATCTTGTCGGTCTCGCCGAGCGCCTGGCCATCATTGCGCTTGACGGTTGTGTTCACCTCCTGGAGCCAGGCGCTCCCGCCGGCGACCGGCTTGCTGACGTCGGGCGCCTGTTCAGTGAGGTTGGCGATCTGCTCCGTCGCCGCCTCCAGCGCGTCGAACGTGCCGATTCCCTGGTCCGGGAGCATTTGGTTGTAGAGAGTGACGAACCCGTACTTCGACGTCGGCTGGATCATCGCGTTGCCGATCGCCGGGTCCTTCTCCATCGCCCGGAACACAGAGTTGAACGCCGCCGCGCCGCTGGCGTTCAGCCCGAGCTGCTGAGGCGTCTTCAGCGTCATCGTGACGTAGAGGTTCGCCGCGTCACTGGACGTCTTTGCCTGGTAGAGGAACGGCGAATTGTCGAGCGTCGCGCTGGCGAGGTTGCCGACGCTCAGCGCGCCGGGCGCACCGCTGGTGTGCACGAACACGTAGGTGGCCGTGTGGGCGCTCTGGATGGAGGCGAGGGACACCCCGATCTTGGCGCCGTCCGCGAACACGGCCGTCCCGTCGGGACCGGACTGCCCGGCGTGCAAGGTGGTGTCGAAGACCGGGGCCGGGCTGCTGCCGCCGATGGCCGCCGTCGGGTTGACGGCGCCGACCAGGGTCCCGCCCGAGCCGACGTTGATCGAGGTGACCTCGTGCGCCTGGGCCGTGGTGATCTTGAGCGCGGCCGTCGACCCGGTCGTGGTCGCCACCGAGATGTTGAGGAAGCGGTTGAGCGAGTTGGCGCTGGCGGGGTCGGCCACCTCGGTCAGCGCGCCGGTGACGTTGCCGGTCTGGATGTTCAGCACGTTGGGCTGGGCCTGCGTGCCCTCGCCGAGCAGTATGTCGCCGGTGATGCTGGGCACCGGGCCGGCGCCGCTCATCGCCTCCTTGTTCACGGTCTGCGCGACGAAGACGGTCAGCGGCGAGCCGGGCGACTGCGCACCGTAGCCGCCGTAACCTCCATAGCCGCCGTAACCACCGTAACCGCCGTAGCCACCGTAACCGCCGTAACCTCCATAGCCGCCGTAACCACCGTCACGGCCGTAACCGGCG
>JAKAZA010000007.1 GCA_021816155.1 Pseudomonadota bacterium
TTCCGATCTCCAGGTCCTGGGGCCCGAGCAGCGCCGGGATGATGCCGGCGTTGGCGAGGTAACCCGAGCCGAAGACGCAGGCGCCTTCAGTTCCCTTCAGCTCGGCCAGCCTCCGCTCCAGCTCGTCCAGCAGGGGATGGTTGCCGGTGATCAAGCGTGAGGCCCCCGCGCCCGCGCCGTACGTGCGGATCGCCGCTACCGCCGCGGCCTTCACCCGCGGATGATGCGAGAGGCCCAAGTAGTCATTGCAGGAAAACGAGAGCAGGCGCGCGCCGTCCCGCTCTACCCAAAGCCCGTCCAGGCGATGGGTCCGTCGTGGCCGCCGATGCAGGCGCTGGCTCTCCAACGCCTCCAGTTTCGCGCGGGCGAAGCTGTCTAGGCTCTGCATCATTCTCCCTCTGGCCGGTCTGGCCGGCGCGGCTTAGCAATGCCCGGCCGCGGCGCAACCCTCGTCGCCGCGGCGAGCATCCTGATTGGAGATCAGTCGTGTCCGGGACCGCGCCCGTCTGGATGAGCCATGGCCGTCGACACGTCTGGCGGCCCTATTGCCAGATGAAGACAGCAAGCGACCCCCTGCCCGTGGCCCGCACTCAGGGATGCCGAATCATCTTGGAGGACGGTCGTACGCTTGTGGACGGAATCGCGTCCTGGTGGACCGCCTGCCATGGCTATAATCATCCACACATCCGCCAGGCGATCGAAGGCCAGCTGGCCACGGCGCCGCACCTGATGCTCGGCGGTCTTGCGCACGCACCGGCCTACCGGCTCGCCGCACGCTTGGCCCAGGCCCTGCCGGGCGACCTCGACCACGTCTTCTTCGCCGAATCTGGCTCTGTCTCGGTAGAGATCGCGATGAAGATGGCCATCCAGTACTGGATCAACCGTGGCGTGCGCGGACGCACGCGATTTCTCGCCTTCGCCGGCGGCTATCATGGCGATACCCTGGCGACCATGACGGTCTGCGATCCCGAGGAAGGGATGCACAGCCTGTTCGCGGGCGTCGTGCCATCCCAGCATATCGCCGCTCTGCCCACCGACGAGGCGTCCGAGGCCGCCCTCGAGCGGCTGTTGACAGAGAAAGGTCATGAGATCGCTGCGATCCTGGTCGAGCCGCGCGTGCAGGGCGCCGGCGGCATGCTGTTTCACGACGATGCAGTCCTGCGCAGGCTCCGGAAGCTGGCCGACACGCACGGGACGCTGCTGATCTTCGATGAGATTTTCGTCGGCTTCGGCCGCACGGGCGAGCTCTTCGCCTGCGCCGGCGCCGGCGTAACGCCCGATATCGTGACGCTCTCCAAGGCTCTGACCGGGGGTAGCCTGCCCCTTTCCGCCGCGATCGGGAACCGACGCGTATTCGACGCCTTCTGGTCGGACGACCCGGGCGCGGCCTTGATGCATGGGCCGACGTACATGGGCAACCCACTGGCCTGCGCCGCGGCGAACGCGTCACTCGACCTCTTTGAAATGGGCGCCTGGCGAGGCGACGTGGCGCGCATCGCGCAAGGCCTTGCCGAGGGACTGGCTCCCTGCCGCGGCGCGGCGGGGGTCGTCGACGTGAGGGTCCGGGGAGCGATCGGCGTGGTGGAGTTCGTCCGGCCGGTGGATGTGGCCGGACTCTGTCGTCGGTTCGCTGAAGCTGGCGCCTGGATAAGGCCGATGGGCAAGGTGGTCTACCTCACCCCCGCCTTCGTGGCTTCGGACGCAGAGATCGCGTTGCTGACCCGCGCTGTGCGATCGGTCGTCTGTGGCTGACCCCTACTAGGCCAAGGCGGGCGCCGTGGTCATGGGGCGCATCTTGAGGTCGCTGAGCAAGGCGTCATCCGCGTTGCGGCCAGGATTGTTGGTGGTCAGGAGGCGCGCGCCGACGAAGATCGAGTTGGCGCCAGCCAGGAAGCACAGCGCCTGGAGCTCGCGGCTCATGTGCTCGCGGCCCGCGGCGATGCGAACGACGGACTTGGGGCAGACGAGGCGGGCGACGGCGATCATCCGCACGAACTCGAACCCGTCGACCGGCGTCGAGTCGGCGAGGGGCGTGCCCGGAATCGGCATCAGGTCGTTGATCGGCAAGCTGTCGGGATGGCGGGGCAAGGTCGCCAGCTGGTGCAACAGGCCGGCGCGGTCGCGGCGCGACTCGCCCATGCCGACGATGCCACCGCAGCAGATGCTGATCCCCGCGTCGCGCACCGCGGTGAGCGTCTCCAAGCGGTCGTGATAGGTCCGCGTGCTCACTACCGAAGCATAATAGTCCGGCCCGGTGTCGAGGTTGTGGTTGTAGAAGTCGAGTCCGGCCGCCTTCAGCGCCACGGCCTGGTCTTTCGTCAGCATGCCGAAGGTGGCGCAGGTCTCCAGGCCGAGGGCCTTTACACCGGCGATCATCGCGGTCAGCTTCGGCAGGTCCCGATCCTTCACGTCCCGCCAGGCGGCGCCCATGCAGAAGCGCTGTGCGCCACCGGCCCGTGCGGCCGCCGCCGCGGCGATGACGGCGTCCGCTTCCATCAGTTTGGACGCCTGCGTCGCGGTCTTGAAGTGCTGTGACTGGCTGCAGTAGCCGCAATCCTCCGGGCAACCGCCGGTCTTGACCGACAGCAGTTGCGAAAGCTGCAGCGCCGTCGGATCGAACCAGCGCCGATGCACGTCCGCGGCGCGGAAGACCAGCTCCGTAAACGGCGTCTCGAACAGCGCCTCGACCTCCGCCAGCGTCCAGTCATGACGCGGCAAGGCGAAGTCGGTCGCGGACGTCTCGACACAATTCGCGATCATCGACGGTTCCAGCTCTCCGGGTGGTGGCGGACATGGCGCGATGTCGGCGACGCCGCGGCCCTGCTGACTAGAGGTGGACGTTCTCCGACGCAATCCGCCGGCTTCCCGAAGCGTCCGGGCTGGCTGGCTTGCATCGGACCAACCGACCGGTCGCCGCCGCCGCTAGGGCCGGCTGGCCCGGCGACCAGGCGGCGCCTGCACGTACTCGACGAACGCTCGCAAGGCGGACGGCAGCTGTCTCCGGCTCGGATAATAGAGCCGCGGACCTGCAAACGGCTCCGACCAGTCGTCCAGCACGCGCACCAGTTCGCCGCGCGCGACGAAGGGCGCCGCGGCGCCTTCAAACGTCTGTAGGAAGCCAAGGCCGGCCACCGCCGTGCGGATCAACAGCGACTGGCTGTTCGTCAGCAGCGGGCCGCTGACGGCGACCTTCAGCGCCTCGCCTCGCCGCTCGAACTTCCAGGGCCTCGGGGCGCCGGGGGCGTACTCGACCCGCAGGCAAGGCCGCGAGAGCAGGTCGCGCGGATGCTCCGGCGCGCCGATGCGGGCTATCAGGTCCGGCGCGCCGACCACCACATAGCGCTGCGGCGGACCAAGCGGCACGGCCACCATGTCGAGCGCCAGGTTCTCCTCCCAGCGCACCCCCGCGTCGAAGCCGTCGGCGACGATGTCCACCAGCGACGACTCCGAGACCATCTCCAACCGCACGTTTGGGTAGGCTGCGAGGAACCCCGGGATCATGGGCCCCAGCACGAGCTCGATCGCAGGGTCGGGCGCGTTGATGCGCAGGGGACCGGATGGTTCGCTTTGGGCCGAGCGCGCCTCGGCCACCGCCTCGCCGATCTCCGCCAGCGCCGGCGCGAGCCGCTCGAGCAGCGCCGCGCCGGCGGCGGTCGGCGCCACGCTGCGAGTGGTTCGGTTGAGCAACCTGACGCCGACCTGCGCTTCCAGCCGCCGCACCGCCTCGGAAAGCGATGACGCCGAGTTGGCCCCGCCGCGGGTCGCCTGTCGAAACCCGCCCTGCCGCGCCACCGACGCAAAGGCCGCCAGATCGTTGAGGTCCGGATTCATCGTACAGATCTCCGCACAGTCCGTTCGGATTGTACGGAATTATCGAGCAGCTGTCGGAGGCGCATCTAAGACCGCACCAGTCAGAGGAGCTGCTCTCATGTCAAAGATCGCGATCGTCACAGGCGGCAGCCGTGGCCTCGGCCGTAGCACCGTGCTCGCCCTCGCCCGACGGGGCGTCAGCTCGATCTTCACCTACAACGCCAACCGCGCCGAGGCCGACAAGGTGGTCGTGGCCGTCCAGGCGCTGGGCGAGAAAGCTGCCGCGATCCAGCTTGATACGGGCGTTGTGGCCAGCTTCGACGCGTTCGCCGCCGGCGTGGGCAAGACTCTCGCCGATTGGGGAGCCGAGAGCTTCGATTACCTCGTCAATAACGCGGGCGTCAGCCACGCGGGCCTGATCGCGGACACCACAGAGGCGGATCTCGACCGGCTCTACAGCGTCAACTTCAAGGGCGTGTTCTTCCTGACCCAGAAGCTGCTGCCGCTGATCAATGACGGCGGGCGTATCGTGAACCTCTCCACCGGCCTCACCCGCATCATCCATCCCGGGCGCGCGGCCTACGGCTCGCTTAAGGGCGCGCTCGAGGTGCTGACCCGCTACATGGCCAAGGAGCTCGGCCATCGCCACATCGCGGTCAACACCGTGGCGCCTGGCGCGATCGCCACCGACTTCAGCGGTGGCATGGTGCGCGACAATCCGGAGGTCAATCGCATGATCGCGGCGATGACCACGCTGGGCCGCGTGGGTGAGCCGGACGACATCGGCCCGATGATCGCCGCCCTGCTGTCGGAGGAGAACCGCTGGATCGACGGCCAGCGCATCGAGGTCTCCGGCGGTCAGTCTCTCTAGACCCGGCTACAGGCCCACCAGCGGCCGCAGCCGGTGACGTTCGAAGCCGCCGGGTTCCGCCTCCGGTTGGCGGCGATGGGGTGGTCGCGGCCAATCGCTTCCAGCGTGTCGGGCGCGGCTGCCGCGGACGCCGACCTCCGGCGGGAGCCAGACGTCGCCGCTTCTATTGCGCCGCTGGCTCGGCCGCGTAGTTCCACAGCCCAGCGAAGCCGTTCCGGCAGCGCCAGGCCAGCAAGACCCAGTCCAGCGCCCAGCCACCGCCCCAGGCGACATTACCGGGCAGCCTCAGGTGAAACAGGAAGATCACGACGACCGGCGGGGCCAGCAACGCCAGCCCAAGCGGCGCTGTACGGCGAAAAAGCAGCGCCCCACCGCCCAGGGCGTAGTCGACCATCAGCAGGGGGTTGAAGAAGCCGGTCGCGTTCATGGCATCGCTGAAGGCCTTCGCCGCGGGGGTTGGTTCGTGGATCCCGGGGGCGCCGAACCAGAGCATGCGGGCCACCATCACCGCGACGAACAGGAAGTAGCCGCCGTAGAGCCATCGCGCCGCCCGCCACAGCCAATCGGCGAGGCTGGCGTGCGCCACGCGACGCTCCGCATCCCCGCGCCGCGGCGATTGGAGCAGCAGGCCGAGCGCGGCGGTGACTAGGATGAGGTAAGGCAGCAGCGTCATTTACGGCCCCTCACGAACCCGTCCGGCGCGTGCGCATCGGGGCCACCGGGCGACTTAGCCGCTGCGCGTCGAAGAAAGCAAAGACACCTTCGTCGACCAGGGCGCGGGCAGGTTCGCACCACGACGCTGCGCGCGCCGCGGGGGCGGCGGCGCGTCCTCAGGCCTGCCCCGCGCCCCTCGGTGGAAACTGCCCCAGGGCCACCCGGCGCACCGCTTCGGAGTCCGTGGGCTGGTGACCGACGGCATGGGCCGGCGCCGGCACATCCTGCACGGAGTTGACCAGCCGCCCGACGCCGGTCACTTCCACCTCCACGACGTCGCCCGGCTGCATGGGCCGCGAATTGGCCGGCGTGCCTGTGAGCACGATGTCGCCGGGCAGGAAGGTGATGTGGCGAGCGAGGTCGGCGAGAATGTAGGGAATGTCGAAGGTCATCTCCGAGACGGGACCGTCCTGCACCACCTGCCCGTTTAGATAAGTCCGCACCCGCGACTGGCGGATGTCGACGCCGCGCACGATCCCCGGCCCGATCGGGCAGAACCCGTCCTGGCCCTTGACCCGCAGCATCGAGCCAGCGTCGGTGTCACGGAAGTCCTGCGCGCCGACATCGTTGGCGGGTGCGAACCCTGCGAGATGATCCCAGACCTGGTCCGGCGCGATGTTGCGCATCGGTTTGCCAACGATCGCAGCGATCTCGCCTTCATAGTTAACATATTGGCAGTTCGCCGGTCGGTTGAGCCGTCCGCGATGGCTGTTCAGCGTCGTCAGCGGTTTCTGGAAATAGGTCGGGGTGGTCAGCGGCGGCGCCCGGAACTCCACGCGCCGGGACTCGTAGTTGAGATGGATGCAGATGATCTTGGTCGGATCGCACGGCGGCAGGTAGAGCGCGTCCGCCTCGGGCGTGGTGCGGCCATCGCCCAGCCGGAGCACCTCGCCCTCCGGCTTGACCCATTGCGGTCGCCCCTCGAAGAGGATGCGCCGCCATTCTTCGCGCGGCCCGTCAAGCACCGACATCCCTCGGGTCTCCTCTCTCCTTCGCCTGTCCTGCTAGGCCGCCAGCCACGAAGCCAGAGGCGGCCGCTCCAGGCGTGCGAACCGCGCGACCGGACCCAGCTGCAGGTTCTGGCCGAGCGGCTGGTGATCGCCCCCTGGGTCGAGCGCCATGTCGATCTCCAACGCGTCGTCTGAGCCGCTACTCAGCCGCTCGCACCGGCGGCGCGCCCGCCGGGGCGCGGGTCATCTCGTGCCCGTAGGTGTCCCGCTGGTAATACTCGGACTGATGCGTCGCAGGCCGGGCGCCCCAGCCGACCTCGATCATCCAGCCGGACGGGTTGGTGAAGTAGAACGAATACATCTGGTCGTTGGCATGTCGGCCGGGCTGGATCGCGACGGGAATGTCGGCCCTGCGCACAAGGTCGTAGGTCAGGCCCACGTCGTCCAGATTATCGACCTCGACCATGAGGTGGTTGATCCGTGTTTCGCTCGGCAGGCCGAAGGCAACCGTGTGATCGCGCTCGTTGCAATGCAGGAACATGAGCTCCAGCGGCCGCGGTGCGCCGGGCAGGGGCATGCGGTATTCGATGCCGCCGCGCATCCCAAGCAGCTTGTAGAACTCGTAGGTCTTCTCGAAGCCCGCTGTCTGCCGCTGGATCAGATGACCCATGCCGCCTGCTCCGGTCTTGAAGCGTCCGTGCATGCGCCGGCCGGGATGGAACGGCTTGTCAGCCTGCACCTGCGGTCCGTGGAAGATCTCGATCGGATAGCCGCTCGCGTCGTTGAGCTTCATCAGCTCCAGTACGCGCCGGTCATCCGCCTCCTCGGGCGAGCCGAAGGTCGCCGCGACGCCCGCGTCGGCGAGTCGTCGCGCCATCTCACGGAACTCCTCAGGCCCGGCGACCCGGAATCCGAGCACGTTCAGGTCATCGGTTCCGTCCTCGTCGAGGAAGATCCGATGGTGCCAGTAGTCCATGCGCAGGTAGGCGCGACCGCCGCCGCTGTCATCGCCGATCTCCAGGCCCACGATCTCGGCCGCGAAGCGTTGCCAATCGGCAAGGCTTTTCACCCCGAGCCCGACGTATCCCAACTCCGTCACCTGGGCCATCGTCGCGTTCCTTCCTCTAGACGAACGAGTCCTTGCGGACTGCTATGTTTTTGATGTCACAGTAAAAATCGAAGCTCCACGTGCCGCCCTCCCGGCCGATGCCGGATTCGCGGGACCCGCCAAACGGTGCGGCGAGTTCGCGGATGAAGAAGCAGTTCACCCAGACCGTCCCGGCCACCACGCCCGAGGCGATGCGCATTGCGCGGGCCTCATCGCGGCTGAACAGGGTCGCGGCCAGCCCATATTTCGTCGCGTTGGCGACCTCGATCACCTCGTCGTCGGAGGCGAACGTGTTCCAGGTCAGAACCGGCCCGAACACCTCCTTCTGGAAGATCTCCTGGTCGCGGCGGGCGCCGGCGATCAGCGTCGGCTGGAAATAGAGCTGGCCTTGATTGTGGCGCTCGCCGCCCCACAAGACATCCACCCCCTCAAGGCGGGCGCGATCCACAAAGCCTTGAACGCGCTCGAAGTGCTGCGGATGGATCAACGGCCCAACGCGCGTCGCGGGGTCGCGCGGATCCCCGACCGTCATGTGCGAGGCCGCCGCCCGCACCAGGGCCAGGAACTCGTCTGCGATCGACTCCTCGACGAGAATTCGGGTCCCTGCCAGGCAGACCTGACCCGCATTCACGTATTGTCCCGCGACGGTCTGCGCCGCCGCCGCCAGATCGGCGTCCGCGCACACGATGAACGGGGATTTGCCGCCCAACTCCATGCTGGTGGGCGTGATGCTTCTCGCGGCGGCCTGGCCGATGAGCCGGGCGGTGTCCGTCGAGCCGGTGAAGCTCACACGGTCGATGTCCTGGTGGCTCGCGAGCGCCGCGCCGGCCTCCTCCCCGATTCCCTGGACCACGTTCAGAACTCCAGGCGGAACGCCAGCGGCCTCGGCTATGTCGGCCAGGAGCGAACAGGTCAGCGGGGCCCACTCGGGCGGCTTGACGACCACGGTGTTCCCCGCCGCCAGCGCCGGCCCGACCTTCCAGGTGGTCAGCATCAGCGGGGCGTTCCACGGCGTGATCAGCGCGGCGACGCCGGCGGGATCGTAGCAGACATGATTGCGCACTTCCGGCGAGTTGACGGTGCGCCCGCCCAGCGTCAGCGCATGCTCGGCGAAGTAGGAGACATTGAGGGCGGCGCGCGAGACGACGCGATGCTGGTTGCCGGCCAGCAGCGAGCCGTTGTCGGCTGTCTCCACCGCGGCCAGGTCCTTGACCCTGTCCTCGATGCCGGCGGCGAAGCGGCGCAGGATCGGCGCGCGGCCATCGGGGCCGAGAGCGGCCCAGGCAGGGAACGCGCGGCGCGCCGCTTCCACCGCCGCATCCACCTCGGCGCCGGCGCCGGCCGCCACCGTCGCCAGGTCCGAACCGTCGATGGGCGATCGATCAACGAACCGGTCCGCCGACGAGACGCGACGCCCGTCGATGTAGTGGTCGGCGGAGACCTCCACGCCCGCGACGGTGGCTATGCGGGCCGCCATCAGACAGCCTCGGCCATGCGCGACGCCGCCGGCTCAGCCGCCGGCGGCTCGTCCTTGACGAACCGGTCGACCAGCCGGTCGCCGCGCTGCCGCGGCGCGAGCCGGTGGGCCATCTGCTGGTTGCGCGCCCCGGACGTGAGGTAGAATCGCTCGTATTGCTCGCCGCGGCTGGCGAGCGCGCTGCCGGCGAAATCCCAGGCGAGCCGGAAGATGCGCGCCCGGTCCTCGGCGGAGACATCGCCGGCGCCCCTCAGGTACCGATCGATCAGCGGGCGCAGCGCCGGGTCGGAGAATTGCGCCTCGGTGGGGGCCGCGAAGAGGTTGTGCGAACCCAGGAGCCGGATGATCTCGTTCACCCGCGGAAACCACTGCGGCAGGCTCGCCCGCAGCGCCGTGAGCGGCCCGCCCGCGGGGAACCAGACGCCGTTGCCGAACTCGTAGGCCTCCGCCTCGGCGGTCGCCACACACGCCCTGGCGATCTCGGCGAAAGTCCAGATCTCGCCCAGCATCTGCGCGTTCGGCGGCTGGAGCGCGTTGATCGCCTCGCACATGCGCGTGGACAGACCCCAGGCGAACTCCAGCTTCGTCTGGGCCCTGATCATCGTCTGTTGCATGATGTTCGGGTACCAACCAGTCGTCATCACCTGGTTGTAGACGGCGACGTTGCAGTCAATGTGCAGGCGGCTCCGCGGCACCTCCACCCGATCGAAGATGACGAAGGCGTCCTGTTCGTCGAAGCGCGCAGAGATCGGAAAATCGCGCGTGTTGCGCGGCGAGGAGAAGCTGTCGCGGCAGATGAACTTCAGGCCCGGCGTCGTCATCGGGATGCAGAAGGCCAGGGCGTAGTCGCCGGCGTCGTCGGGGAGCGGGTGAGCCGGGTAGACCGCCAACTCGTCGGCGAAGGGCGCCAGGGTCGCCAAGATCCGCGCGCCGCTCACGACGATGCCGTGCTCGGTCTCCCCAACCTTATGGAGCGGCGCGTCGTCGCCGGCCCGAATGCGGTCCCCGGCGCCCTTGTCGATGGTCGGGTGAATGATGGTGTGGGTGAGCGAAATGTCGTTGCGGCGCAGATGTTTCTGATAGGCGACCAGGTTCTCCGCGCCCGCCTCGTTTCCGTGCGCGGCCCATTCGTCACAGCGACCGGCGAACCCGGCATAGGTGACGTTCATGTAGTCGGGTGAGCGGCCCATCACGCCGACCGTGTACTCTGCGATCCGCTGCAGGCCTGCGTGCCGCCGCTGCAGGTCGGATTTCGAGCGCGGAATCAGGTGGCTGACATTGATGGCTTCGCCGGTCTCGGGATCGGGGACGAGGCAGTCGGCGGCGTATTCATGCTGCAGGTCGAAGACGCCGGCCAACGCCTCGGCGGCGCCGGCGAAAGCCGGATGGTCGACTATGTCGGAAACCCGATTCTCTCCAACCCAGATCTCGCGAGGCTCTTTGAGCCCGTTCATAAATTGGCGTCCGGTTCTGGCCGGCATTGGGGTTTCTCCCGAACTTTTTTGAGCCTTAGAGTCCGCGCAGCACGAGCTCGAGCTGCCCCCTCAGATCGCGATCGAACTGCTCGCGGTTGATGTAGCCGTTGAGCAGACTGAGCAGGTTGAAATAGTAGACGCCGAAGACGGCCCGCGCCGCGGGCGTCAGGGGCGTCTCGAACCTCGCCTGGCTGCGTCCCTTGGCGGACTCGATGATCAGCGACAGCCGCCCGAGCACGTTGGTCATCAACTCGTTCACTTCACTGCGCTCGTCAGCGCCGGCGACGTGGGCCAGCTGGCGCATCAGGGCTCGCGCCAGAGGCAAATCCCGCTCGTGGTGGGCGACGAACGTCTCGAAATAAGTGACCAACTGCTCGATAAGGGCCGGCTCGCGACGCGCCAGCCGGTAGGCGCGCTCTACGAGCTCGATCATTTCCTCGCGAAACACCAGGATGAGCAGGTCGTCCTTGGACCTGGCGTAGAGGAACAGGGTCCCGGCGGCGACCTCGGCCGCCTCGGCGATCTGCTGGGTCGTCGTTGCCTCGAAGCCCTTGTGGGCGAACAGGGCCCGCGCGGCGGCGATGATGCGGCCCCGCTTCTCGGCCTTGTTCTGTTCGCGACGACTGAGCGCAACCTTCGCCATGACCTTCCGGGAGCGACGTTGTGACGGACTGAGGCGACGCTACGCGAGGCTCGGCGGCGCGTCAATAAAACTGATCATACTCATATTTATCCATCAGTGCTGGCGCTCGGTCGCTTTCAATACGCCGGCATGGCCGCCTGACGGTCTGGGTCGGCGCTGCTGACGCGCTAGCCCCGCGCGGAGACGCTTTGCCCAAGGATCCAGACAGGCAGGTCGGCGACCAGCTCGAATCCGATGCTCGCGTAAAGACGTCGGCCCGCTTCCGTCGCGCCGAGGTGGAAGCGTTCCACGCCGCGGCGACGGTAGTCGTGGATGACTTGTGTCAGGAGCGCGCGACCGAATCCCTTGCGCTGGTGCTCTGGCGGTGTGGCCATGAGGGAGATTCCGGCCGTGTCGCCGGTCGGCGTGACGGTGACCGCGCCTACGGGGCGATCATCGTCCCAGGCGATGTAGGTCTCCACGCCGGCGGTCGGGGTGACGCAGACGTCGATGCAGCGGGCGATGACGTCGCGCGGCTCGTCGAAGGCGGCGGCGACGAGGTCGCCGGCTACGCCGACCAGCTCCGGGCCGAGCGCACGGACGATATTCGCCGGGCGGCTCGGCTGAACGGAAACATCTGGTCGAAGCACCATGAGCGGCGCCGCGCCCACGGCGGTGAAGCCGAGCCGCCTCGCGACCGGCGCGAGGGTTTCCGCCACTTGCCGACCCATCACGGCTGTGAGCGGCCGACCTCGTTCCTTTGCCCGCGCCGCCGACCGGACAAGGAACCCCTCAGCGTCCGGATCGGGGCCAAGGATCAGCCTGTTGAAGTCGGCCAGGGGTTCGTCGGTAAGACCCAGAACGCAGCACCGTGTCATGTGCAGTTCGATTCCAGGCGCAGCGCTCATCTGCGAGACGAGCGCGCGCACGCCAAGCTGGATCAGTTCCTCCGCCTCATCCACGGGCGCCGCTCCCTGCGCGCCGCCGCGCTGAGGCGCGCATCACAGATGGATGCTCGCAAACAGTTTGCGCAGATCAGTGGCGACGTCGACGCGGCCATCATAGTCCGCGCTTCGGCGCGGCGACGTGAAATGCGTCGATATCATTCCCAGCAGGCGGCCATCGGCGGCGAGCACCGGCGTCGAATGGATGGCCCGAATCCCGTACGGGCTTACGGCCTGCCGCAATGCCTGGAACCTTTGGTCGGTCTCGACATCGTCGACGATCACGGGCGCACGCGACGCCATCGCACGGGCGCATACCGAGCCGTCCCCATCGCCAACCGAGGCGAAGTGATCGACGAACGCTTGGTCGAAGCCGTCCTGCGCAATCAGATGCAGGCGCTGCGCGCCAGCGTCCCACAACTGGACCGTGCCGCAATCGGCGCCGCATCGCGCGATAGCGGCATCGAGCGTCTTCTCGACGAGAGCGCCTGCCAGCGGGTTGATCCGGACTCCAGGGCAGGTCAGCAGCCAGATGCTTTGCCGGATCGCAAGGTCCGCCTCGGCCTCCGCGAGCAGCCTTTCGACCAGCGACCGCGTCGACACAGCAAGCGGTTCGTCAAGACGTTCCCGATAGCGGGCGATATTCTGCCGAAGGACAAACCGGCGCACGCACATGTCCCCCATGGACGCGGCAAGCCCGTCGCGGGCTTGTCAAGCTCAGTAGGCGAGCGGCCGTTGAGAATGCAAATCAGTCTTTCTGCGACGCTCAGGCGCATCTCCGGTGGCCCGCGCGCCCGGAAGCCCGGAGACAGAGGTCACGTCAGCGCGCCCGCGCCGAACCATCGGATGACATGGCGTTTGAAGCGAAGCACTCTGGGGCCCGCTCAACGGGACGTTGGAGGGCTCACGTGGCGGATGCTGGCGCTCGTCGCCTTCTGTCTTGCGCCGAATGCCGCAACCCCCGAGCCGACGGGCCGCGAGTCTGCGACAGCGGGCCCTCGAAGGCAACGAGCACAGGCTGCGGTAGGTCGGGCGCCTTTCTGACCGGGCGAGGCGAAGGGTCTTCCAGTCACCGACTGGCCTGGTCGGGCGACTGCGTCGCCGCGCCAGGACTCAGCTTCGGCGCCGCTCGAAGCGGGGAAACAGCACATTGTTCTCGAGATTCAGGTGTTCGGCGAGATCCGCGGCGAACTTCTGCGCACCGACGTAGAGCGCCCGCCAAGACGGACAGGCGTCCTCCGGCGCAGCGAAGCCGCGCGTGAGGTGTTCGAGCGCCCGGAGCAGGTCGGCGTGCGCCTCGTGCTCATGGCGCATCACGCGGATCGGCATCTCGAGCGAACCGCGATATCCGGCCTGCATCGCCGGGAAGAGAACCTGCTCCTCCTTGGCCATGTGGTCGCCGAGCTCGACGAGCGCGCGCTGGAGGAGATCGGCGAGGCCGCGCGGCGCCAGCGGATGCTCAGGGTGCGCCGCCTCGACCCGGCGGGCGAGCTCCGCGAGTTCAGGAAGCTCGCGCCTGTGGGTATCATGGAAGCGGGTGAGGATGTGGTGGACGAGCCCTGGTGTGTCTTGCGGCGCGCCGGAAGGCGCATCGCCGAGCGCCGCCAGCGCCGCCTCGAGCTCCGCGATGTCGAGACCTTGGGCTGCGGCCGCCTCGGCGAGCGGGACGTCGGCGCAATCGCAGACATCGATCTCGCGCCGGCGAAAGACCGAAGTCGCACCCGCGAGGCGGATCGCTATTTCCGCCACCGTCTGATCGCGCAGAGCGTGGGTCGTCATGTCGCTGTCTCCTCCTCGCGGTCCTCGAAGGGAGTCGGAGGGACCCCTTCGCGGTGGGGCTCAGGGCTGAACTCGGCCAGCTTGGCAGGGACTCCGTCCCAGACCGCGGCGTCCGCCGGTGGAACGCCCTTGCTGGTGATGTTGGGCCAGACCCGCGCGTAGTCGGCGTTGAGGCGCAGCCAGACGTCGGACGACCGCGAGTCGGTGTCCGGCACGATCGCGTCGGCGGGACATTCGGGCTCGCAAACACCGCAGTCGATGCATTCGTCGGGACTGATCACCAGCATGTTCTCGCCAGCGTAGAAGCAGTCGACCGGGCAGACCTCTACGCAGTCCATGTACTTGCACTTGATGCAGTTCTCGGTGACCACGTAGGTCATTCGACCGATCCCCTGGAGTTGGACGACAGCCGATCCGACGGCGCGCCCGCCGCGATCGCACGGCCGGCTCACGACGGGCGAAGCGACTTCGGGGCTGCGCCATAAGCAATATATATGGTATTTCTTTAGGTCTGGCCAGACCCGAGTGACGCTCGTGGCCTCAAAGCGAAGAAGGCGATGCGGATCACGCTCCACACCGACTATGCGCTCAGGATCCTCATGTTCGTGGGGACAGCGCCAGACGGCCGCGCGACCATCCAGGAAATCGCCGACGGGTTCGGCGTGTCGCGCGGCCACATCATGAAAGTCGCCTATCAGCTGGGGCGGAAAGGATACCTGCAGACGGTGCGCGGCAAGGGCGGCGGGCTTCGGCTGGCGCGCGCGCCGGACGCCATCGGGGTGGGCGCCGTCGTGCGCGACATGGAGGATTTCAGCGTGGTCGGATGCTTGCCGCAGCTGGACGGTTTCTGCCGCATCGAGACGTGCTGCGTGCTTCGCCGCGCCCTGCGCGAGGCCAGCACCGCATTCGTGAAGGCGCTCGATCCTTACACGCTCGAGGATCTGCTCGCGCCCCGCGCCCGCCTGGCGCGCGCGCTGGGCCTGACCGCCGCGGTCGCCTGAACAGGCGAGCGCCAGAGCCGCCGGCTTGCGCGGCCAGGAGCAGACCGGCTAACCGGCGGGCGCAACACGAAGGGAACGTCAGTCACCATGCGCGTGGATCTTGCCGGCCGGACGGCGCTGGTCACCGGGGCTTCGAGCGGCTTCGGACATCACTTCGCCAAGGTGCTGGCCGCCAACGGCGCGCATGTCGTCGCTGCTGCGCGTCGCACCGAACGGCTGCGCGAGCTGGTGGCCGACATCGAGGCCGCAGGCGGGGCCGCCGAGGCGCTCACGCTCGATGTCACCGATGCGGCGGCGGTCGAGGCGGCGATCGCCGCCATGCCCGCCCTCGACATCGTCGTGAACAACGCCGGCGTGCCGAGCGGCACGGTCGCGATCGAGCTGCCGCTGGAGGAATGGCGCCAGACCTTCCTAACCAACACCGAAGCCGTGTTCGTCGTCGCCAAGGCGGCGGCGCAGAAGATGGCCGCCGCCGGCGGCGGGACGATCATCAACATCGCATCGATCACCGGGCTGCGGCCCGGTCCGGCCGCGTCCGCCTACGGGGCGTCCAAGGCCGCGATCATCCATCTCACCGAGCACCTCGCCATGGAGTGGGCGAGATATGGCATTCGCGTCAACGCCCTCGCGCCGGGCTACTTCGAGACCGATCTCAACAGGGACTTCCTCCAGTCGGACTACGCCGAGAAGATGCTGAAGCGGATTCCGCAGCGGCGATACGGCGAGTTGCGCGACCTCGACGGGCCGCTGCTGCTGCTGGCCTCCGACGCGTCGACCTACATGACCGGCGCGACGATCGCCGTCGATGGCGGCCACCTCGTCAGCGTGCTTTAGGACCGGTCGGAACAGAGAAATGCCTCCAACGCCGAGCGGGCGGGTGTAAGCTGCATCCAGCGTCCGCATGGACCAGGCGGCGCGACGACGAGGGTTCGATGGCCGAGGAGACTCCGCTTCCCAACATCTTACAGCTGACCCCGCTCGATCCGACCTATCGCGAAGACCCGCACGCCGTGCTCGCCGACCTGCGCGCCCGCTGCCCGGTGCACCACGACGCCATGGCGGGCAGCTTCATCCTCACGCGGTACGACCAGGTGCGGCCGCTGGTTTCCGATCGCACGCTGTGGCGTGATCCGAGACGGGCCGAGCCTGCGGCCGCTTTCCAGCGCCAGTTCGCGGCTGAGCTGCCCGAGGATGTGGCGTGGACCGATGTCACCAGCATCCTGATGCTGGACGATCCGGACCACGCGCGCATCCGCCAGCCGCTGGCGCAGGCGCTCTACGCCCGCGTCGCGAAGTTCCGACCCCAGGTGGAGCGGGTGGTGCGCGAAGCGCTCGCCGACATCGACCCGTCCGGGCCGTTCGACCTGATGCGAGGCTTCTGCGTCCGGGTCCCGATCGACGTCATCGCGTCGATCCTGGGGGTCGACCACGACCGGCTGGACGAGTTCCGCGACTGGTCCGAGGGCAATATTCAGGGTCTGAACCCGTACCGCACGCCCGAGCAGACTGCGCACATGGAGCGGGCCTCCGAGGCGCTGGGCGCCTACTTCGCCGAGATCCTCGCCGCGCGCCGCTCCGCGCCTCGCGACGACCTGATTTCCGACATGGTGCGCCTGCAGGCTGACGGCGCGGCGCTCACCGACGGCGAGCTCCTGAACAACCTCGGCGCCCTCCTGATCGGGGGCAACCTCACCACCACCGACCTCATCGGCAACGCCGTTCGGCTGCTGCTGCTCAATCCGGGCGAACTCGCCAAGCTGAAGGCCGATCCCGGCCTGATCAATCAGGTCGTGGAAGAGACGCTGCGCTTCGAGCCGCCGGTCGACTCCACCGCGCGCGTCGCCTCGGCCGACATCGAGATGGGCGGCGTGCCGGTGAAGGCGACGCAGAGCCTGATCTTCCACCTGCGCGCCGCCAACCGCGACCCCGCGGCCTTCGACGAGCCGGATCGGTTCGACGTCAGCGCGAAGCGCAGGCCGCATGTCGCCTTCGGCGGCGGCGCCCATATCTGCATCGGCGCGCCCCTGGCGCGACTTGAGGCTCAGGTGGCGCTGCTAAGGCTGTTCGAGCGCTTCCCCAACCTCCGGTTCGCCGACCCGGACGCGCCGCCCGTCTGGCGCACGCTGCCCTTCTTCCGCGGCCTTGAGCGGCTGGAGCTGCTGGCCTGATCGATGCGGCGGACGCCGCGAGGCGCGCGCCGCCTGACCGAGGTCGCCATCTGTCCCCGGACTGGTGTGCGGCAAGATAGCTGACCCTGCGCAATTGGAGGTCGAATGAAAGGCGTATTGTCGGGCGTTCGCGTCCTGGATTTCGGCCGCTACATCGCCGGACCCTACTGCGCGATGCTGCTCGGCGAGTTCGGCGCCGAGGTGATCCGCATCGAGAAACGCGGCGGCGGCGAGGACCGCTCCCAGGCGCCGCTGACCCCCTCGCAGGACGGCGGGCTGTTCATGCAGATGAACCGCAACAAGCGCGGCATGACGCTCGACCCGATGACGCCCGAAGGGCAGGAGGTCGTCCGCCGGCTGGTCAGTACGGCCGACGTCGTGGTGGCCAACCTGCCGCCCCAGACCCTGGCGGCGATGCGGCTGGACTATGAGAGCCTGGCGGCGACCAAGCCGGACATCATCCTGACGATGGTGACCGCCTACGGTCGTGGCGGACCCTACAGCGACCGGGTCGGCTTCGACGGCGTCGGACAGGTGATGTCCGGCGCGGCCTACATGACCTCCGACGGCGACGGCGAGCGGCCTTACCGCTTCCAGGCGCCCTGGGTGGACTTCGGCACGGCGCTCCACTGCGCCTACGGCACCGCCATGGCGCTGATGGCGAAGCAGCAGACCGGTCGCGGGCAGGTGGTCGAGGGCGCGCTCCTCGCCACGGCGCTGACCATCGGCAACGGTTTGCTGATCGAGCAGGAGGTCTTGAGCATCGACCGCAGACCGACGGGCAACCGCGGCCAGACGGCCGGCCCGGTCGACATCTTCCGCACCCGGGACGGGTGGATCCTGGCGCAGGTGATCGGCCAGCCGCTCTTCAGGCGCTGGGCGAATCTGATGGGCGAGGAGCACTGGCTGACCGATCCCCGCTTCAGAGACGACATCTCGCGCGGCGAGCACGGCGCCCTCATCTCGGCGCGCATGGGCGACTGGTGCGCCGAGCGCACGTCGGCGGAGGCGCTGGAAATCCTCGGAAAGGCGAGCATTCCCGCCGCTCCGGTGCTGAAGCCCCAGCAGGCCCTCGACGACCCGCACGTGAAGGCGATGCAGTTCTTCGAACGGGTCGACTATCCCGGCCTGCCGCGGCCCGCGCCGCTGGCCCGCACGCCGGCGTGGCTGTCGCAGACCCCCGGCGCGATCCGCCACCGGGCGCCGACGCTCGGCGAGCACACCAACTCGATCCTGGCCGAGATCGGCTACGCGCCGGAGGAGATCGCGCGTCTGCGCGAACGCGGCGTCGTCTGAGCAGCCGCCGCGCTCGCGGGGGAGCGCGCCGGTCGCTACGCGCCCTTCGCCAGCGCCTCGCGGCGCGCCTCGAGTTCCAGCCAGTCCTCCTCGGCCCGGGAAAGCTCGTCGCGAGTTGCGGCGAGGCGGCGCGTCGCCAGCTCGAACGCCGCCGGATCGCGCGAATAGAGGCCGGCGTCGCCCAGCCTCGCTTCCAGGGCGACGATTTCGTCCGACAGGTTCGGCATCGCCGCTTCCAGCTCCTTCAGGCGCCTCTCGTCCTTGAAGCTGAGCTTCGCCGGCGTGCGCGGCCGCGGGGCCGGTGGCGGCGCCGTCGAGGCGGACGCCTTCGGGGGCTGGCCCCGGACGGCGTCAAAGAAGCCTGGGTTCTGGCGCACGAAGTCGCTCCAGCCGCCGGGCGTCTCGACCGCTCGCCCGGCGCCGTCGAGAGCGATCGTCGAGGTTGCCAGGCGGTCGATGAAATCGCGGTCGTGGCTGACCAGGATCAGGGTGCCGTCATAATCGCCGAGCGCCGCCTCGAGCAGGTCGAGCGTATCCATGTCGAGGTCGTTGGTGGGCTCGTCGAGCACCAGCAGGTTGGCGGTGCGGGCGAGCGTGCGCGCGAGCAGCAGCCGGTTGCGTTCGCCGCCGGAAAGGCTCGCCACCGGCTGGCGCAGCTGGCTGTCCTGGAAGAGGAAGTCACGGGCGTAGCCGGCGACGTGCCTGGGCCGCCCGCGCACCATCACCTGGTCGCCACCACCGGTCGCCAGCGCTTCCCAGAGCGTCATCGCGCCAGAAAGGTCGGCCCTCGCCTGGTCCACGTGAGCCACTTCCAGGCTCGTGCCGAGCTTCACCTCGCCCGCGTCCGGCGCGATTTCGCCCAGCAGCAGCTTGACCAGAGTGGTCTTGCCGGCTCCGTTCGGTCCCACGATCGCCAGCCGGTCGCCACGCCGGATGCGGGTCGAGAAGCCCGTGATCAGGGTGCGGCCACCGAAGGACTTCGCCAGCCCCCGCGCCTCGGCCACGCGCTGGCCGGAGGCGTCGCCGGCCTCGGCCGCCAGCGTCGCGCCTCGCCGCTGGTCCCGCATCAGCGCGGACTTCTTCTCGCGCATCGCCGCCAGTTCGCGGGCACGGCCCTCGTTGCGCGTGCGCTGGGCGGTGATCGACCGGTAGAACCAGTAGGTCTCGCGCTCGATGGCCTTGTTCAGCCGGCGCAGCGACTCGGCCTGATCGGCGGCGATCTTCGCCGACCAGGCGTCGAAGGCGGCGAAGCCCCGGTCCAGTTTCCATATCCGACGATCTTCGAGCCAGAAGCAGCGCTGGGCGATGCGCGTCAGGAAGGCGCGGTCGTGGCTGACCACCAGCGCGGCGCAGCGCGCCGCCGCCAGCATCGCCTCCAATGTCTCGATGGCGAAGATGTCGAGGTGGTTGGTGGGCTCGTCCAGCAGCAGCACGTCCGGCCGCTCGGCGAAGGCGCGGGCCAGGGCGGCGCGGCGCGCCTCGCCGCCGGAAAGCCCTTCCGCGCCGCGCGCCGGGTCGAGCCCGAACGCCGCCAGCGCCGCCTCCGCCTCGTGGCGCGCCGCGCCGCCTGAGCTGGCGTAGGCCGCCAGGGTCTCGCCGGCCACGTCCGATTCCTGCGCGACCAGGCTGACCCGCGCGGCCGGCTGGATGGTCCGCTCGCCAGCGTCCGGCGCCAAGCGGCCCGCCAGCAGGCGCAGCAGCGTCGATTTGCCGGCCCCGTTGCGCCCTACGAGGCAGGCGCGCAGGCCTGGCTCCAGCGCCAGGTCGA
Source organism: Pseudomonadota bacterium (assembly GCA_021816155.1). Lineage (GTDB taxonomy): Bacteria > Pseudomonadota > Alphaproteobacteria > Caulobacterales > Caulobacteraceae > Acaudatibacter. The sequence goes on from JAKAZA010000007.1 coordinate 19,984, forward strand.
CGCCCTCGAACAGAGGACGCGGACCATCGGCCAGGCGCACGTCCTTCAGCGCCAGCACCGGCGGCCGTGCGGTCATGCTATCGGATCACGATGGGCGTGGATGGCATCGCGCCGCCCTCTAGCCCCAAGCCTTCAGGAAGTCGCGCGGAATGCGAGCGGCGGCCCGACGCACCGCCAGTCGGCGCTTCAATCAGCCCCTCGCGCATGGTCGGCGAGCACCGCGTCGATCATCCGCCGCCCCGCGGACGCGAGCGCGTCGTTCCTGCCTCGATAGTAGGACAAGCCGAGCACGCCCTCTATCAGGGCCCATGCGCGAGCGCGCATCCACGTGGCCTCGTCGACCGCCAGCGCCTCGCGGAAGACCGCGCGCGCCTCGCCCGCGAAAAGCGTCCAGGCCACCGCGATGTCGTTCGCCGGGTCGCCTGCGGCCGCGCAGCTCCAGTCGAGCACGCCGCTCAGGCGTCCGTCCATCTCCAGCAGGTTGGCGTCCTTGAGGTCACCGTGAATCCATACCGGCGGTCCGTCCCATGGCGCCGCCGCCGAGTCTTTTCGCCACGCGGTGGCGACCGCGTTGATGTCGGGCACATCGGCGAGCCATTCGAACCGCCGCCGGATGTGGGCGTCCCGCGCCCGCAAGGCCACGCCGCGCCAGTGGTTGTGCGCGCCGGGCGCCGGCGCACCTGTCGCGTCGGTCTCGTGGAGGGCTGCAATGAACGCGACGAGATCGCGAGCAAGGCCCACGTCGCCTGCGACCCGGTCGAACTGCAGCGGCCTGCCCTCGAGCCACCGCACGACGCCCCACGGCAACGGATAGTCGCAACCGGGCAACCCCCTGGCGACCGGAGTCGGGATCGCCAGCGGCAAGTGCGGTTCCAGCCGGGGCAGCCACGCGTGTTCCTTGTCGATCGGCGCCGCGGCGCCTTCCCGCTTCGGCAGCCGTGCCGCCAGATGCTCAACGAGCCGGTACATGTCGTTGTCGGTGCTGTCCGCCTCGACGCGCACGACGGGCAGGCTCGACCATTGCGGGAACTGGTCGGCGACCAGACGCCGCGCCAGCGCGACGTCCGTCCGAAGCTCCTCAGCGTACTCGGGCTTGCCGTCCGCCATCGTCCGCCTCCTCGCCTCACGAATACAGCGGGCGGCGCGAGGCCGCCCACAACGTCGCATCTCGCGGGCGATCAGACCTGACTGCAGAGGTTGCTTTCCGGCGCGAGGCGCTCGCGGTCATCCTCGAACCCGTGGAAGGTCGCGAAGGCTTCGATCGGCTCGCGATCGGCGACGAGCGCGTTCACCGGGTCGGCCTCATCCGCCCAGCCCAGCGAGACCCCGCAAACGATCCATTCGTCTTCGGGCAAGTTGAGCACGCGCCGGGTGACTGTCCAGTAGTTGTTCCACGCCCCCTGCGGACAGGTGTCCAGACCCCGAGCCTTGGCGGCGAGCAAGAAGCTCTGAATGAACATCCCGGTATCCAGGAAGCTCATGCAGTCGAGCGACTTGTCGATCGTGAAGATCAGGCCCACCGGGGCGTCGAAGAACTTATAGTTTCGGCCCCATTGCGCCCAGTTCGCCGCCTGATCGCCCCTCGGGATGCCGATCAGGCCGTACATCGCCTTGCCGAGTGCGCGGGCGCGGCCGACGTACGGCTCGGTGCGACGAGCCCTCGGGAACTCGGCGCTCGTATCAGGTGGGTTCGTCTCGCGATGGGCCAAGACCTCGGCTACCAGCCGCCGACGCACCTCGCCGGTCACGACATGCACCTTCCAGGGCTGGATGTTGGTGCCGGATGGCGAGCGCCGAGCGCAGTCCAGCAGCTCGCGAACCAGCGACAGTGGCACCGGGTCTGGCTTGAACGCGCGAACAGACCGGCGCTGGCGAAGGACGTCGTCGAACAGCAAGGTCGTCTCCCTGGACATTGCGCCCGCTGACTAGCGCATCCCGGGCCGCCTGGCGCTGAAGAACGCGCGAGTTGACAGTGAATTTGGTGCGTGCTCCAAATTTGTCAGACGCTCCAACAATCTTCGTCCCACGCTCGGCGCGCCTCCGCGCGAGCCCCGGCGGGAACGGAGCCAGGACATCGGATGGCGGACGAGATCAGGTTGGCGTCACGTCGCGAGCGGCACAAGGATCGCCGCCGCCAGACGATCGTCGACGCCGCCTACGACCTGCTGCGCGAAGTCGGCGCCGACGAACTGTCGGTGAAGATGATCGCCGAGCGAGCCGACGTCAGCGCCGCGACCATCTACAACCTCTTCGGCGCCAAGGGTGCTGTGCTGGAGAAGGTCTATGCGCGCGACTTCGAGGGGTTCGTCGCGAAGGTCGCAGCCGCGGGCCCGGCGCGCGCGCTCGACGCGATCTTCGAGGCGATCGGCATCGCCGCCGGCCTCTACCGCAGCGACCCGGCCTTCTATCGCGGCATGTCGATCGGCAACCCGCGCGCCGAACCTGACCTGGTGATCTCGGTGCAGGGACCGCGCCAGGCCTTCTGGCGGGACCTGCTGGCTCGGGCGGTCGAGGAAGAAGATCTCGCGCCCGACGTCCGCGCCGACCTCCTCGGCATGGCGATGATGCAGCTCGCCGGCGGCGCGTTCGGCGCCTGGGTCGCCGATCTGATCAGCATCGCCGAGATGGAGCGGCAAACCTGCTACGGCTTCGCGCTGCTGCTGCTCGGCCGGGCCACCCCCGCCGGCCGCGGCCGCTTGCAGGCCCGCATCGCGGCCGTCGAAGCCGCCGCCGGCTTTGTTCTCCCGAAGACTTCCGCCGCCGCGAGGTGACCCCATGCCGTCCGACGCCGCCACCGCCCTTTCCCCGCTGCAGAGGCTAGAAGTCCGGGAGGCCTGCGAGCGGCTGGCCCTCGATTACTCCTTTCTCGCTGACAGCCAGCGCATGGACGAGTGGTCGCGACTGTTCGCCGAAGACGGCGAATTGGTGCTCTTCGGCAAGACCTATCGGGGGCCTGCCGATATCCGCGCCGCTGTCGGCGCCGGGCGAGGCGCGCCGGCGCTCTCGGTGCACGCGATCACCAATCACCGCATCGACGTGGTGAGCGGGGACACCGCGACGGCCACCGTCTACATCATCGTCTACGCTGGCGAGCGCGACGGCGGCGGTCCGGCCACGGCGCCCAGGATCGCGCCGGCGATGGTCGGAATCTACCACGACGCGTACCGGAAGACGCCGGCGGGCTGGCGGTTCGCGCGACGCGCGTTCGAGCCGCTGATCACCACGGCCCAGGCCTGAGATACGCGATCCGATTTCGCGCCGCCGGTCAGAGCGGCGGAGGAGGAAAGAGATGGCCGACCGCGCCACCCAGGCAGGCATGGACCTGATCACCCTACCCCACCATGCGGAATTCCTTTCCGACCGATGGCTCGAGGAGGCGCGCCGCTTCTGGCGCGAGCTGCCCGCGGCGCGCAAGGCGACAGTCTCGGGGCGGCCGTTCTCGGTCGGCGAGCGGTTCACCGACGCGCCCCCGCACCTGAAGCTGCCCGGCGACGTCGCCAGCTGGACGCTGCGCTTCGACGGCGAGGAATGGACGATCGCCCGTGGCTTCGACGAGGACGCCGATCTCGCGATCGAGGGCGACTATCAGGCGGCGCTGTTCCTTGCGCAGTTCGTGGGCGTCGCGGCGCCCGGCGGCGCGGACGAGATGTGGCGCGAGGCGGCGACACTCTTCGGCAAGGATGCGTTCCGCATCAGGGGCGCTCTCGGGGACGACGCGGCCCGGCGCCTGCTCGCGGGCTTCCACGACCACATGGCGCGGCGCACGGTCGAGAATCCCGACCTGGCGCACCGCGCCCGCCGCCTCGGCCTCGCAGGGAAGATCCGCGAGATGGACGAGAACGGCTACGTCGTAATCGAGCGCGCCATTTCGGGCGACTTCGCCGACCAGCTGCGAGCGGCGACCCGCGCCGCCATGGCGCCCGACCAGGCGCTGCTCGATTCCTGGCTCTACCTCGGCCGGCCGTTCGAGCGGGTGATCCTCAATCCGAAGCTGATGACGCTGATCGACGCCTCGCTCGGCCGCTGCGCGCAGGTCGCGACGCTGGGCGCGCTGCTGCGCGGCCCCGGGCCCGGGCAGATCGACATCCACACCGACTACACCGACATCCCGGAGCCCTATCCCGAATACGCCCTGAGCGGCGTCGCGGTCTGGGCGCTTGAGGACTGGACGGTGGCGTCCGGCCCCACCTGGATCGTGCCGAAAAGCCACCGCAACCGCCGCGCGCCAAGACCCGGCGAGGGGCTGGCCGACGGCGTGCCGATCGAGATGCCGAAGGGCTCGGCCGTGTTCTTCACGCAAGGGGTCTGGCACTGGCAGGGTCCGCGCACAGAGCCCGGCGAGCGGGTCACCTTGCATCCGCACTTCAGCCGAAATTTCATGCGCTCGATCGACCCGAAACGGCCGGACGTGTCGCTGATCGCCCGCAATCCGCCGAGGCTGGGCGAGATGCTCGGCCTTGACGACGGCTTCGACAAGCTGACCGCGGCCGGCGGACGCGACTACCTGCGGCTGGAACACACCCGGCAGCTGCACGCCTTCACCCGGCGCAGGCTCAAAGAGCTCCTGCGCGCGCCGGAAGCGGCGGCGGCCTGAGGACAGCGTGATGGCGGACGAGTTCGAACTCGCGACGGCCGGGCCCGGCGAACGGACTCCATTGAGCGCCCTGCCGCCGCGCGACTGGCCGGCGGCCGCGGCCGAGCTGGAGAGCGACGGCGTCGTCATGCTGAAAGGCGCGCTGACGCCGGACGCCTTCGCCAAGGTCGAGGCGGCGGTCGAGTGGAGCCTGGCGCACCCCACGCCGACGGCGGTCCGCTTCTACCCCGGCGAGCCTGCCACGTTCTTCGAGGATCGCGGCCGCCGCCACGCCGCGCTGGTGCGCGAGATAGGGCTCGACTCGATACTGAGCGCCCTTTGGGGCGTCGGCCCCGTCTGGTACCTCGGCGAGCAGCTCTTCCTGAAGGAAGGCGGGGCCGCGCGGCGCACGCCGTGGCACCAGGACACCTCGTACCTCCGGATGATTGGCTCGCAGCTGGTCGCTTGCTGGATCAGCCTCGACGCATTGCCGAAAGCGCACTGCCTGGAATTCGTGCGCGGCTCGCACAGGGGCGAGCTCCACAACGGCTCGGCCTTCGCCGCCCACGACGACACTGCGCCGCTCTACAGGCACTCCAGGCTGCCCCGGTTGCCGGACATCGAGGCGGACCGCGACGCCTACGACATCCTGTCCTGGGACCTCGAACCGGGCGATGTGATCGTCTTCCATCTAGGAACGCTGCACGGCGGCGCCGGAACCTCGCCCGGCCTGCGGCGGCGGACCATCTCGCTGCGATTCCTCGGGCCCGACGTGGTGTTCGATGGTCGTCCGCGGGACGAGATCGGCGCTCAGGAGGGCAACGACGCCGCGCTAGCCGGCGTCTACGCGGGCCTCAGCCACGGCGATCCGTTCCCAACCGCGCACCTCACGGCGCTCTAGGTGCGCAGCACCGCCGTTCACGCTCCGCCGCCGCGCTGGCCGCGGATGCGGCGGAGCGTGAGCGCGGTCTCAAGGCAGGCCCTGGCGGCTTCCACGCCCTTGTTGTGCGCGTCGTTGGCGGATCGCGTGGCGGCCTGTTCTTCGGTGTACGTCGTGAGGATTCCGAACGCGATCGGCGTCTCGGCGGCGAGGGCCGCCGCCATCAGGCCGAGACTGGCCCCAAGGCTGATGAACTCGAAATGGGCGGTGTCGCCCTTGATCACGCAGCCGAGGCAGACGACTCCCTCGTATCGGCGCGTGCGGGCGAGCGCCTGGGCGATGATCGGCAGCTCGAATGCGCCGCTCGCCCAGGTGACGTCGGCGTCGTCGACCGGCACGCCCTGCTGGACGAGGTGCGCGCGGGCCCCCGCCAGCAGACCGCGGCATACCTGCTCGTTGAATTGACTCACGACGATGGCGAGGCGAGGCGCGTCCATCTCAAGCGCCCGCCGCCTCAGGGGCGATCGCCGGCGCGAGGCGGTGACCGAGCTTGAGGCGCTTCGCCGCGAGATAGGCGGCGTTGTGCGGATTGGGCGCAATTCGCAGCGGGACCTCTTCCAGCACCTTGACGCCGCAAGCCCTCAGACCGGCCGTCTTGCGCGGGTTATTGGTCAGGAGACGCACCTCGTCGGCGCCAAGCGCGCGCAGGATCTGCGCCGCTATCCCATAGTCCCGCTGGTCCGCGGCGAAGCCGAGAGCAAGGTTGGCCTCGACCGTGTCCAGGCCTTCGTCCTGCAGGGCGTAGGCGCGGATCTTGGCGCCAAGACCGATGCCGCGGCCCTCATGCCCGCGCAGGTAGAGCAGCGCCCGGTTCTCTCGCTCGCCTACGAGGCGAAGGGCGGCGTGAAGCTGCGCGCCGCAGTCGCACCGCAAGGAGCCCAGGACATCGCCGGTCAGGCACTCGGAATGCGCGCGAACGAGTGCGCCTGACGCAAGCGGGCCGTTGATGACCGCCAGGTGTTCGACGCCGTCGACCAGGCTTCGGAACGTCCTCACCTCAAGGGGCTCGGCCGCGCCGACGCATGGCAGGCGGGCGCGGGCCACCTCCTCGACCAGGGATTCGGTCGCCATCCGATGGGCCGCGATTTCCGCGATGGTCAGCAACGGAACGTCGTGCTGCGCCGAGAAGGTCCGCAGCTCCGGCAGGCGCGCCATCTCGCCGTCGGGCCGCATGATCTCGCAGATCACCGCCGCGGGCGCGAGGCCGGCGATCTTCATGAGATCGACCGAACCCTCGGTGTGGCCGGCGCGCGCCAGGACCCCGCCCTCGGCCGCGCGCAAAGGGAAGACGTGGCCGGGCGAGACGACATCCGCCGCCGTGGCGTCCCGCGCAACCGCCGCCTGGATGGTGCGGGCGCGGTCGAACGCCGAGATGCCGGTCGTCACGCCGCGCGCGGCCTCGATCGAGACGGTGAAGGCGGTCTTCCGGCTGGCGCGATTGTCAGCCGTCATCAGCGGCAGGCGCAGGCGGTCGACCAGCGAAGCCTCCATGGCGAGGCAGATCAGGCCTCTCGCATGCGCCGCCATGAAATTGACGGCCTCAGCGCTGACCAACTCCGCCGCGACGACGAGGTCGCCCTCGTTCTCCCGGTCTTCGTCGTCGACGAGGATGATCGGCCGACCGGACCTCAGGGTCCTGACGGCGTCTGATAGGGACGACATAGACTCTCCACGTACTTCGCCAGCACATCGACCTCGACGTTCAGTTCGTCGCCAACCGCGAGGCGGCTGAAGTTGGTGTGCGACCAGGTGTGAGGGACGAGGGTGATGGCGATCTCAAAGACGCCGGCCGACACCTCGCCGACCGCGTTGAGCGTCAGGCTGACGCCATTCAGCGCGATCGATCCCTTGAGGACGCAGTAGGGACGCAGCACCGCCGGCGCGGTGAGCGCGATCCGCCGCGCCTCGCCGTCCTGATCGACGCCGGTGAGCCGCGCCCGACCATCCACATGGCCTTGCACCAGATGCCCCGACAGCCTCGTTCCCAGCGTGACGGCGCGCTCGAGGTTGACCGGGTCGCCCGGGTCGACCCGGTCCAGGGTCGAGCGACCGAGTGTCTCGGCGCTGAGGTAAAAGTCCGCTCGTTCGCCTTCGAGGGCGCTTACGGTGAGGCAGACACCGTTGACGGCGACGCTCTCGCCCAGCGCCAGGCCCTGCAGGCCCGTATCCACGCCCAGGCGGCGCCCGGCGCCCGCGCGCTCGGCGCTGACCACTTTCCCTTGCGCTTCGACGATGCCGCTGAACATCGAGTCAGACCGGCTTACGGGTTTGCACGTCGATCTCGTCCGCGCCGCCTACCCGTTGCCGGATGACGACGTGCTCGTCCCACAGCCGCCGACCCAGCACGGCGCGCGTCAGCGCCGGGCCAGCCTCCACCAGCGCCTCCATCGCGCCGGCCGCGCCGAGCTCGGACGGAAGGGCGGCGAGATCGTCACGCACCCAGACGTCGAAGCCACGCGCCTCGGCGTCCAGCTGATACGAAGCCGGAACGCGCCGTCGGCGGTCGAGGATCGCCAGGATGCGCCGCTTGCCTGCGTGGTCCGGCGCGCGCCGAACGGTGAACGCCGGGGCGTCCGCCAGGATCGAACCGGAGCCGGTGATGATGGCGTCGGCGCGGCGTCGCAGCCGGTGGGCAAGGTCCAGCGAACTCTCCGACGTGAAGGTCGAGCGGCCCGCTGGCGGGATCATCGACCCGCCTGCCGTCAGGGCTTGCTTGACGGCGACCCATGGCCGGCCCGTCTGCGACCAGCGGGCGAACGGGGCGGTCAGACGCCGTGCGGCGCGGGCGAGTTCGGCGCAGTCGGGCGCCGCCAGTGACTCGATGAGGCGCACATCGAGCCCTGCCGCCGCCAGGCGCGCCGCACCGCCGCCGGCCACGTGCGGATTTGGATCGCCCGCGCCGATCCAGACCGCGCGCGCTGGCGTCGCCAGGATCGCCTCCACGCAGGGCGGCGTCTTACCGGAATGGTTGCACGGCTCCAGCGTGACGACGAATGTGTGGATCCGGTCCTGAACGCCCTTGGCGATGCAGGCCGCGATCGCCTCGGCCTCGGCGTGCGGGGCGCCGGCCCGCGCATGCGCTCCGCAAGCGAGGAACGCTCCCCGCTCGTCCAGCACGACGCAGCCGACCGGCGGATTCGGCGCCGTCGCGCCGGCGAAGTCACCGGCCGCCGACAGCGCGATCCGAAGCGCGTCTCCGGCGGACAGGTAGAGCTGCGAGAGAGCCCCTGTTCTTGCCGCCACGGCGCCTTCGTCGAGCCTTTGCATGGCGTTCGACTAGGGCCTATGTCGAGATCGAGCCATCTAAACCTCTGATGTTGCAACGTAACATGTCACACCCCCTCGAGACGGACGCCGCGGCGAGGCGTCTAGCCGGCATGAAGGGACCAGCGCGAAGCGCCACGCCGGACGGCGATTGGGCGGAAGGCCTGCAGAAAGCGCGGCTCTACGAGCAGATCCTGCTCGACATCATCCTGGGCGAACTCGAGCCGATGAGCGTGCTCGACGAGCGGGCGCTGGCCATGCGCTACCACGGCGGCGTCTCGGGCATTCGCGAGGCGCTGACCCGCCTGGCGCTCGAAGGCCTCGTCGTTAGGCGGCCGCGGGTGGGCACCGTCGTCGCGCCTCTCGACATCCGCGAGATCGAGCAGGCGTTCGAGGTTCGCCATATGCTCGAAGCGCGCACCGCGGGGCTCGCGGCGCGCAACGCGACCGCCGAACAGGTCGTCGGGATCACCACCGCCTTCGACGGCGCGGAAGCGGCGATCGAGGCGTCTGACTTCCGGGCGATGCTCGCGATGGACCGCCGTTTCCATCGCACGGTGGCCAACGCCACCGGCAACGCCACCCTCGCCCGCTTCATGATCTCGCTCGAGAACATCGCCACCCGGTTCTGGATCTGGGAGATGGAGAAACAGACCGCCGGCGCGCAGCTGGCCGACGTCGCCCTCCACCGGGCTCTCGCCGATCAGATTGCGGCGCGCGATCCCGCGGGCGCCGAGGCCGCGGCGCAGAAGCTGATCGGCGTGCCCCCGAGCGCCTATCGCGGACGCGATCCCGCCGTTCCCGGAGACTTCGGGCGCCCCTACAAGGCGGGACAATAGGCCCTGCAGCGGGTCGCTTCGCGCCGCCTGCCCGCTCGCATCCTCGAAAAGGCGTCGAGCGCCAATTCCGCGGCTATCAGGCGCTGACAGACCGCATGTCGGCGAGTGCGCCCAAGGCGTGCTGGGCTTCTCCGCGGGCGGCGCACGGCGCTTGGCGCGGCCGTGACCGCGGATCCGAGCGGCCGCCCGGGCTTCGTCGGCTCGATTGCGCCCTCGCTCGCCGCCCTGCCACCGCACTCGCAATGGCCGGGCCCGGATGGAACCGCGCTGACGCTCAGCGGGCCGCGAAGCTCAGCCGCACCGTGTCGAGCGCGACGCGGCTGATCGGATCGAGGTTCGTCGTCGGATCGACCAGGAGCTGCACGGAGAGACCGAGCTGCAAGCTGCCGATCATGAGCGCTGCGCTATCGGCGTCGATCTCGCGGCGAATGCTGCCGTCTGCCTGGCCTTTGGCCACCAGCCCGGCCAGGCGGCCCTTCACGCGCTCGTGCTCGGCGGCGAACGCGGCGCGAAGCTCGCTGACCTCGGCCACGGCCGAGGCGAGGAGCATGAAGTAGGTCCGCAGTTCGCTGCTGGTCGAAAGCTCGGTCAGGTAGACATCGAGCAGCAGCAGCAGGCCTTCGAGACCGCTGAGCTGATCGACCTTCCGCGTGGACTGCAGGTGCTCGAATGAGGCAGCCGCGTACTCGATGACGGCGTCGATCAGCCCCTGCTTGGACCCGAACCGCTGAGTAACGAGGCTGCGGCTGTAGCCCGCTCTGGCGCCGATCGCCTCGAACGTGGCCGCGCCGACGCCGCGCTCGGGCACGATCTCGACCACGGCCCGAACCAGGCTCTTGCCCGACTGTTCGCGGCGGTCGGCCTGGGTTCGCCGCCCCTTCGCCGCCGCAGCGTGGCCTCTTCGCATGCCTCGCCCCGTTTGCTGGTTGGTCGGCCACTAAGTTGATGTTATCGAGCCCTCGCCGTCAAAGGCCAATCAACCCGGAAACGCCAACGATGATGATTCCCAACGATATCGCCCACACAATCATCGACCCCAAGGCGTACGCCGACGGCAAGCGGGTCGACGAGGCGTTCGCCTGGCTGCGCCGCGAGGCGCCGCTCGACATCGCCGAACCCGAAGGGTTCGACCCATTCTGGGTGGTGACGCGCCATGCCGACATCCTGGAGATCGAGCGTCAGAACGACCTCTTCCACAACGGCGACCGGCCGACGACGCTGACCAACATCGAGTCCGAGAAAATGGTGCGGTCGATGATGGGCGGCTCGCCGCACCTGATCCGCTCGCTGGTCCAGATGGACAACCCGGACCACTTCGCCTACCGGCGCCTGACGCAGGGCCTGTTCCTACCGCAGAACCTGCGTCGGCTGGAAGTCCGCATCCGCCAGATCGCGCACGGCTTCCTCGACCGGATGGCGGCGATGGGCGGCCGCTGCGACTTCGCCAAGGATGTCGCCTTCCTCTACCCGCTTCACGTGATCATGGAGCTCATGGGCGTGCCCGAGGCGGACGAGCCGCGCATGCTGAAGCTGACGCAGGAACTCTTCGGCAGCGCCGATCCCGATCTGAACCGGTCCGGAGCAACGGTCACGGACAGTGCGACCGTCCTCTCCAACCTCCAGGAGGTGGTGGCCGACTTCACCGCCTACTTCAACGCCATCACGGAGGACCGGCGCGCGCATCCGCGCGAGGACGTCTGCAGCGCCATCGCCAACGGCCGGGTCGACGGCCGCCCGCTCGGGGTGCTGGAGGCGATGGGCTACTACATCATCACCGCCACGGCGGGCCACGACACGACGTCGAACACGACCGCCGGCGGCCTGTGGGCCCTGGCGGAGAATCCCGGCGAACTCGCCAAGCTGAAGGCGAACCCGGCGCTGATCCCGTCGTTCCTGGAAGAGTCGATCCGCTGGGTCACGCCCGTGAAGCACTTCATGCGCTCGACAACGGCCGACGTTGAGATCGGCGGCCGCAAGATCCCGAAGGGCGACTGGCTGATGCTGTCCTATCCGTCTGGAAACCGCGACGAGGCGGTGTTCGACGACCCATTCCGGTTCGACATCGAACGCACGCCGAACAAACACGTCGCGTTCGGGCACGGCGCGCACATATGCCTCGGCCAGCACCTCGCCCGGCTGGAAATGCGGGTGCTCTGGGAGGAGTTGCTGTCTCGGCTCGAGTCGCTGGAGCTGGACGGCGAGCCGAAGCGCTCCGAGGCCAACTTTGTTTGCGGTCCCAAATCGGTCCCGATCCGCTACACCATGCATTGAGGGAAGGCGGGAGGAGAGCGTTGGACAGCCGTGAGGAGCAGCTTCGCGCGGGCCTGGGGCGGTTCCTGGACGCCAAATGGCGACCCGGCGCCCAGGTCTCGGAGCTCGCGCACATACCCGGCGGCGCATCGCGCGAGACGTGGCGCCTGCGGGCGACCGCGGGCGCGGACAGTCGCGGGATGATCGTGAGGATCGACCCCGAGACCAGTCTGATCGACACTGACAGGCGTACCGAGTACCGGGCGATGGAGGCCGCCTACAGGGCCGGCGTGCCGGCGCCCGAGACGCTGTACCTCGAGGAGGATCTCGCCTGGCTTGGACGCCCGTTCTCGATCACCGCCGAGGTCCCCGGCTGCCAGGCCTCAGCCGAGGGCATGCCACCGGAGCACCGCGACCGGATCGGCCGGCAGAAGTGGGCGATCCTGGGCAGAATCGCCGCGCTCGATCCTGCGACGCTGGGGCTGGGCGACGTGATGCCCGCCTCGAGCCGCGAGACCTGCGCGGCCGAGCAGCTCGAATACTGGGCGAAGGTGATCGTCGAGGACGAGTTGCATCCCAACCCGGTTGCGCACGCCGCGATCCGCTGGCTGCGCCGCAATCCGCCGCCCCCGGCCCAGAAGCTGAGCCTGGTGCACGGCGACTATCGGACGGGCAACTTCCTCTACGCGCCGGACGGCGAGATCAGGGCGATCCTCGACTGGGAGATGGCGCACATCGGCGATCCCCTGGAGGATCTGGCATGGTCGATGGACCCGCTCTGGTGCTGGCAGACGCCGGAACTGGCGGGTCGGCTCCTGCCGCATGCGGACGCTGTCCGCGCCTGGGAGCAAGGCAGCGGTCTCGTCGTCGACCCGGCCGCCTTCCGCTGGTGGCAGGTGTTCGCCGCGGTCAAGGGCATCGGCATCTGGATCTCATCGAGCGAGGATTTCCACGCCGGCCGCTCGAAGGCGCCGATCCTGGCCATGGCCGGCTGGCTGATGACCGACCGTCAGCAGCGGATCCTCGTCGACTACCTCTCGCCGTTCTCGCAACACCGCTTCGTGGAGCGCGTGAAATGATCCCGAAGGGCTCGCAGGCCATCGGCCATCTCGTCACGCGCATCGCCCAGGACCTGCTCCCGAAGGCGAGCGACGCCTACACCGCGACCGACCTCGGCTACTTCACCCTGCTGCTGACCATGGTCGCGCAGGACTACGACCGCGCCGCCGACCTGCTGGTGAGCGAGCATGCTGCGTTGCAGCCGATCCTGCGCGCGGCGGGCGCGCGCCTCGCGGACCCCGCTCTGCAGGCTCGGATCGCCGAGGCGCTTCAGATGGAGGCGCCCAGCCTGAAGGTGAGCGATCTCACCGCCCGCGCCGATGTCACAATGAAGTTGCTGATCGAGGTCCATGCTGCGGTCGAGGATGCCGAGGCGGCTGGCGCCGACTGGGCTCGCGCGCTGAACGAGGACATCTGGCGATTCCTCGGGACGCACGTGGCCGCGCACGCCTACGACGTAATGCTTTGATGAACGCGAACCGAAAGGCCGAGGGCCAGGCATGTTGAACAAGCTCGACGACTTTCCCGTCCACCAGACGCCGGAACCGCTCGCCCATCCCGCGACAAGCGACCGCAACGTCTACGACCGCACCTGGTTCAACGGCTACGCCGCCGACGGGTCGTACTATTTCGGGATCGGCATGGCGGTCTATCCGCACCGCGGCGTCCTGGATTGCGCCTTCTCGGTCGTGACGCGGGACGGGCGCCAGCACTGCTTCTACGGCTCGCGCCGCGCCCCGACCGAGCGCACCGAGATGCGCGTGGGTCCGTTCCGGATCGAGGTGATCGAGCCGATGAAACGAACGCGGGTGGTCCTCGAGGACAACGAGAGCGGCCTCGCGTGTGACCTGACGTTCTCTGCGCGGACGGCGGCGATCCAGGAGGCCCGGCAGACGCTTTGGAGCGGCGCGCGCCGCACCATGGACGCCACCCGCTTCGACCAGTTCGGCCGCTGGAGCGGCGTGGTGCGAAGCCCCGACGGCGAGATCAGGGTGACGGAGGAACACTGCCACGGCACCAAGGACCGCTCCTGGGGCGTGCGCGGCGTCGGCGAGCGCGAAACCGGCGGCGCGCCGGCGGCCCCGCGGGGGATCTTCTTCCTATGGGCGCCGCTCTTCTGGGACGACCACATCAGCCACGCCATCTTCTTCGACGGGGAGAAAGGCGAGGCGCTGGTGCGAGAAGGGATCGTCGCCCCGCTCTACGGCAGCGAGGCCGAGGTCCCCGGCGTCGAGGACGGTCGCGATCAGCGCATGGCGACCGCCCGCCACCGCGTCCAGTACCACCCTGGCACCCGGCTGGCCGCGTCGGCCGAGATCGACCTCGTGGATCACGACGGCGGGGTTCGCACCATCGCGCTGGAGCCGATCCTCAAGTTCCAGATGAAGGGTCTGGGCTACGGACATCCCGAGTGGGGCCAGGGCATGTGGAAAGGCGAACTGGCGATCGGCCATGAGTCCTTCGATCCGCGCCAGCTGAACCCGCTCGAGCCTTGGCACCTGCACACCCAGCAGGTTGTGAAGGCCACCGACGGCGCCCGCCAGGGCATCGGGGTGCTGGAGCAGATCTGTGTCGGCCCCTACGCCCCGGCCGGCTTCACAGAATTCCTGGATGGCGCGAAGCGTTAGGGGCCTGTCGCCAGGCCACAGACGAAAGGATGTCCATGCGGATCAAGGCCGCGGTCGCCCGCACGCCGGGCGCCGACTTCTCGATCGAGACGGCTGAACTCGACGAGCCGCGCGGTGATGAGATCCGCGTGCGGATCGCGGCCGTCGGCGTCTGCCACACTGACCTCGTCGCGCGGGACGGCGCGATGCCGTTCAGCCTGCCGGCCGTCCTCGGTCACGAAGGGGCCGGCGTCGTCGACGCTGTCGGCGCCTCGGTGACCAAGGTGAAGCCGGGAGACCGCGTCGCGGTCACCTTCCGCTCCTGCGGCGCCTGCGAGCGCTGCCTGAGGGGCGACCCAGCGTACTGCTTCTCGATGCCGGCGCTGAATTACATCGGCATGCGTCCCGACGGCTCCAAGGCGATCCGCCAGGGCGAGACCGCGGTCTCGTCGAACTTCTTCGGCCAGTCGTCGTTCGCGACCTACGCGCTCGCCTACGAGCGCAACGTCCTGAAGCTGCCCGACGACATTCCGTTCGAGCTGGCCGCCCCGCTCGGCTGCGGAATCCAGACCGGAGCCGGCGGCGTGATGCTTGCGCTGGCTGCGCCCCCCGGGTCGTCGATCCTGATCACGGGCGGAGGGGCCGTAGGCCTGTCGGCGGTGATGGGCGCAGCGATCCAGGGCTGCGGAACCATCATCGTGGTCGAGCCGCACGCCTCTCGCCGCGCCCTCGCGCTGGAACTCGGCGCCACGCATGCGATCGATCCGGCCGCCCAAGCCGATATGGCTGCGGCCGTGCGGGCCATCGTCGCGCACGGCGTCGACTACGCGTTCGACACCACCGGCCGCCCGGAGATTCTCGCGGCGACCATGGGCTGCCTCGCTCCCAAAGGGGTGTTCGGCATCGTCGGCATTCCGCCGGCCGGCACGCCCATGCCGGGCGACCTGGGCGCGGTGCTCACCTTCGGCCAGACGGTGCGCGGCATCATCGAGGGCGACAGCGATCCGGACGTCTTCCTGCCCGAACTGATAAGCCACTGGCGCGCCGGACGTCTGCCGCTGGAGAAGCTGGTCAAGACGTTCGCTTTCGACGAGATCAACGCCGCGGTTGCGGCCCAGCACCACGGCGACTGCGTCAAGGTGGTGTTGACACTGGATCACGGCTGAGGCGCGCCGGCCTCGACCTCACCGGGGCGCATTTCCCTCTGCGGCGACGACGGTGATAGGGTGGCGGCCGCGAGACCGATACGTCGCGGTTGGGAGCTGGCTCGTGATCAGGTTTGGGTCCCGATGAGCGCCGCGGCGCCGATCGCGGGGTCGTGCGATCCGAGATTCACGGCCGTGCGCGAAGCGTTCGCGGGGAACTTCGCCCTGCACGGCGAGATCGGCGCGGCGGTCACGGTGTTCGTCGGGGCGCGCAAGATGGTCGACCTCTGGGGCGGCTGGGCCGATCGCGCCCGGACCCGGCCGTGGGCCGAGCACACGCTGGTCAACTTCTTCTCCATCGGCAAGGCGATCGCGGCCACCTGCGTGCTGAGGCTGACGCAGCGCGGCCTGCTCGACCTGGATGCGCCGGTGACGCGCTGGTGGCCGGAGTTCGGCCAAGCAGGCAAGAGCGCGATCACACTGCGCCAGCTGATGTCGCACCGGGGCGGCCTGCCGGCGATCGGACCGCCGATGCTGCCCGCTGGAGCAATGCTCGACTGGGGCCGGATGGTCGAGGCGCTGGCGGCGCAGGCGCCCTGGTGGGGCCCCGGAACGGCGCATGGCTATCACACGAACACGTTCGGCTACCTGCTTGGCGAGCCCGTGCGGCGCGCCGCCGGGATCACGATGGGGACGTTGCTGCGCGAGGAGATCGCCGGCCCGCTCGGCGCCGACGTCCATATCGGGTTGCCGAAGGGCGAGCACGCCCGCGTGGCCGAGTTCTGCCATCCGCTGCGTCCGACGCCAGCGCCCGGCGAGCCACAGCCCGCGCCAAAGCCGCCAGCCACCCGCGACGAACTGATGCGCGCCTGCGCCTACAACAATCCGCAGGGCGTTTCCGGCGGCGCCTGGGTCAACACGGAGGCCTGGCGCTTGGCCGAAATCCCCTCCACAAATGGCCACGGGACCGCGCGCGGCGTCGCGCGGCTCTATCGCGGGCTTCTGGAGGGCCTGATCGACGCGGATCTGCTCGCCGAAGCGACAACCGAGCATGCCGCCGGCCGGGACCTGATCCTCGAACGCCCGTCACGCTTCGGCCTGGGCTACCAGCTGACCCAAGCCGAGCGTCCGCTCGGCCCCAACGCACGCGCCTTCGGCCATTTCGGCGCCGGCGGCTCGCTCGGGTTCTGCGACCCGGACAGCGGCGTGGCGTTCGGCTACGTCATGAACGACATGGGGCCGCGCTGGCAGAACCCGCGCAACAGGGCGCTGATCGACGCGGTCTATCGTTGCATCTGAACTCCAACCGGCGTCGGCGTTCAGGGATCCCGGCCCCACCACAGGACAATGCGGGTCAGCTCTCGGCGCGCGCCTCGCCCCGCCCGGACACGTCGGGCGCCCAGATCTGGAGGCCTTCCAGATCGAAGAGCGCCCCGGAACAGTGGCGGGGAAGCTCACGAATGCGTCGATGCGCCTCGGCCACAGCCGCTTCCTCGTCACACGCATCGAAGATGACCACGTCGCCGAGGAGCGCGCCGCCGCATCCATTGCGCTGGTACAGTCTGAGTTCGTAC
This sequence comes from Pseudomonadota bacterium, assembly GCA_021816155.1. Classification (GTDB taxonomy): domain Bacteria; phylum Pseudomonadota; class Alphaproteobacteria; order Caulobacterales; family Caulobacteraceae; genus Acaudatibacter. The sequence continues at coordinate 37,235 of JAKAZA010000007.1, forward strand.
TGGGCCATAAGGCCCGAGACATGACGCAGGGACGACCGGCCGGCAAGAGCGCACTTCGGCTTGCGGGCCATGCAGAGAAGGTGCGCCCGGCCGACGACCGCTCAGACCTGGCTCAGCAAGGCGCGGACCAGAGCCGGATTTTGCCAGGGCACGTCATGGTAGGCGCTGCGAAGATACTGGCTCCGGGAATCACGCTGCCACTCTTGCGGGAAAAGCGCAATTTCGTCGCTTGGAACCCTCGGCCGCGGCTGAATTGGTCGACCCAGGGCTCGGCTTGCGAGGAGCGCGAGCAAGTCCCCGCCCTCGTGCACGACAAGGTTCGACAGCGTGGTGGCGCGAGGGTTGATTTCCAACAGATGCACAGCGTTGGACTCGTCCCTGATGAAGTCCAGTCCATGCAGGCCTGACAACCTGAAGCGACTGACAATGGCGCGCGCGGCCTCGTCCATTTCGGCGTCGGCGACGCAGCGATAGACCGTCGCCGGACCCGTTCCGCCATTGCTGGCGAGCACGTCGGCGTGGCTGGCGGCGAGCAACTCTCCTTTCCAGCAAGCGATGGCGGACGTCGCCGGCGAGCCGCTCACGAACGCCTGTATCGAGAAGCCGGCAGGCTCGGTCGTGCGGCGCTGCCGCAGGAAGACCCCGTCACGGTAGATCACCGCCCGCGCCAAAGCGCGCGCCAGACTGTGCGGCCGCTCGTACTCCATCTTGCGGAACGCGGCGGATGCTTCGTCAAGGGTGCGGACAATTGCGATTCCGAGCCCGCCATAGGTGCCGTCGGCCTTGAGCACAGCCGGCAAGCCAACTTCGGCGACCGCCGACGCGAGGTCCGCCAGTCGGCCGACGGCTCTGGTGGCGGGCGCCCTCACCCCGGCGTCCTGCGCGATCGCCAGGAACGCCGCCCGGGTCATCAGGGTGGGGTACTCATCCGGCTCGCCGAATGAGCACCTGATGCAGTCGGCCAGCGCCTGACTGCCATTCACGCGCGCTGCTTCTCGGATTTTCAGGAGGCGACGGACCGCCTCGTCATCGCAGGGAATAATCAGCCGCGGCGAGCTTCGCTGGATCGCATCAGCCACGGCCGCGAGCGGCGTGCGCGGAGCCAGGCGAAGCGTTACGGTCGCGCAATCGGCCGCGATCGCCGGGTTCGCCGCCGGCGCGATAAGCCCGACGTCCATCTCCATCGACACCAGCGCAGAAGCAATGCGCGCCGCCCTCGGCCACGTGTTCGTGGCGAACATGAGGACATCCGCCATGAAATGAAGTCCCCCCAATACCGAGCCCCGCCACACTTATAGGCGGAGCGACTAGATTGAACACCAACATTTGGATGAGTCGCTCTCCTGTCGACTGCGCTGCACTGAGAGGCTCGGCGCCTTCGGCCGACGCGCCGCCCCTGGCGCGGGTCCTGGCCCGCCCCTCCGCTCTCCACCGCCAGCGCCGCAGGCCTCCAGAGCTGCGTTCGCGCTGGCGTCCGGCGGCCGTCATGCTCCTGGCCGCGCCTTGCGCCACGTCGCGACGGCGGAAGCGATCTCGTCCAGCGAACGCACGCGGACGACGCCGCCCGGACGGCGCGACCCTGCGCCGCCGCCCCCAACCCATATCTGTGCGCCGGGCGGGGCCTGTGCGCGCAGCTCGGCGAGACCGCCGCGGCTATGATGCCGCGGATAGCTGGACGAGAACGACAGCGCGATGAGATCCGCCGCATGCGCGAACGCCGCCGCGGCGATCTGGTCGACAGGCGTCTCGACACCCAGGTTCACCGCGCGACAGCCTTCCATCGCGAAGATCGCCTCCGCGAGCAGAAGGCCCAGGCCGTGAGCCTCGCCGGGGAACGTGGTCATCAGCACGCACGGCGCGCCGCCACGGCCCAGTACGGCGGCGGCTTCGGCGAGCGCGGCGCGGACCACGCCCGCGAACTGCTGGCTGAAAAGATGCTCGTGGTGAACCCCGATTTCGCCTGACGCCCACGCGAGCCCGACCGCCTCGAGCAGGTCGGGCGCCAGGTCGACGACGAAACGACGCAAGCCGCCGCCACGCAGCATTTCGGCCAGCGTGACGCGCAGACCCTCGCTGTCCGAACGCTGCAGGCGCTTCAGAATCTCGACAACTTCCACACGCCGCGGCTGCGTCGGCTCGGGCGTCGCCGCAAGCGCGGCCAAGGCTTCCGTCGGCAGTCTCACGATCCGGCCTGGCCGATGACCTGAGTCGATCAGCCTACGGATTATGAGCAGCTTACGCACCTGATCCAGGGGATAGGCGCGCTCGCCGCGCGTATCGCGCGCCGGGCTCGGGAAGCCATAGCGCCGCTCCCAGATCCGCAGCGTTTCGCGCGACAGCCCCACCTCGCGCTCCACCGCGCTAAGCGACAAGCCTGTCATGGACGCGTTGACCCCACGTGCGGGTGTTCTCATATCTGATGCGAATTTGTCCACGACAAACGCGGGGATCTGGCATGTTCGAGGGCTTCGCCAACGTCTGGACGCCACTCGTGCTCGAGAGGCGGGTCGGCCGGCGGCCGCTCCGCGTCATGCTGGCCGGCGAGGCCTTGGTGCTGTTCCGCTCCGCAGACGGACGTGTCGGCGCGCTCATCGACCGTTGCCCCCACCGCGGCGCGGCTCTGTCGCTCGGCCACCTCACTGAGGACGGTTGCCTGGAATGCCCGTTCCACGGCTGGCGCTTCGACGCCGACGGCGCCAACCGGGGCGTCCCGCTCAACCCCGACGCCAAGCTCGCATCCCTCGGGGCGGCGGCGCTCCCCGTGCGGCGGATCGGCGAGCTGATCTGGGTTTACACCTCGGTGGGGACGGCGCCGCCGGGGGAGCCGACGGTTCCGACGGGCCTGAGCGATCCAGGACTCGCCCGCTGCTACGTCGAGCGCGAGTGGGACTGCCACTGGACGCGGGCCATGGAGAACATGCTGGACAGTCCGCACCTGCCGTTCGTGCACCGGCGCACGATCGGCCGGGTCTACCGCAGCCGCATGAAGCCGGATTCGCGGATGGATATCGCCTGGGAGGACACGCCCTGGGGCGGCCGCGCGCGGGCGCTTCTCGACGGCGAAGACAGCGGCGGCGTGCTCGAGCATCACCGGCCGAACGTGATGACGCTGCATATCCCGATCAGGGGGCGCCGCTTCGAGATCCACGCGCTGGTCATACCCGCCGAGCCCGGCCGGACACGCCTGATCGTGGCCGGATCGCGAGATTTCGCCCGCTGCAGGCTGTTCTCGCCTCTGTTCGCCTGGATGAACGGGCGGATCGCCGACGAGGACATGGCCGTGGTCGAGTCGAGCGGCCCGGACGAGTGTCCGCCGGCGAGCCAGGAGCGTTCGGTCGCGAGCGACCGCGCGACGCTGCGATTCCGCAAGTATTACTACGACGAACTCAGGTCGTCCCACACCTGACACGGCCGTCATATCCGCACCGCACGCCTTGCCCGCCTTATCGACAGCGCCAGGGCGCCTCAATCTGACGCAGACACCGTAGATTTTCGCGAAAGTGTTCGTCGGGTGTTTTTGCGCTAGATCAAGTTCAAGGCAGACCGGGGCGCGATCGATCAGCGCAGTCTTCTTTACTCCACTATAACATCCAGATAGATTTGCTAGCTTTCTTAGGAGGACGGCAAGTGGCGGCGCGCCCGCGGCGTGCGAAAATACCGAAGAGTAGCGTCGCTTCGCGCTGGTCGCCTCGCCAGAGCGGAGTTGCGGCGCCGAACTTGAAGGTGGCGCGCCGTTCTCCGCGCGCGACGTCCGTCCAGGGACAGCCGCACGCAGCGGCGCGGCGAATGACGAAGCGGTTTGAGCCGGGCGGCCCACGTGGGTGGCCGCCACACGGGGGCGTCACATTGGTCCGACAGAGCGCACGAAGGTCGACTGCGACCGTCTCGACCGACGAGACGCTCGCCGCGCTCGCGCCCGTCCGCGGGTCCGCATCAGGAATGTTCGCGGCGTCGGGACCGGCGCGCGGCGCGATACGCCTCGCGCACGTCTTCCCGACGTTCGACGTCGGGGGGGTCCAGGTGCGCTTCGCCGCGCTCGCGGCGCGGCTGGGCGGGCGATTCCACCATACGATCATATCGCTCGGCGGCGGCGACCGGGCGCGCGAGCTGCTGGCGGCGGACACGCCGGTCGTCTTCGCCGAGCCGGCCTCCAGCGCGGGCCCGCTTCCCACGCGGCTGGCGGCCTTCCGGGCTCGCCTGGCCGCGCTCGAGCCCGACATCCTGGTCACGTACAATTGGGGAGCGATCGAATACGCCCTCGCCAACAGGTTCGCCGGACTGCCGCACCTGCACCACGAGGACGGCTTCGGACCCGAAGAGAGCCACGGCCAGTTGCGCCGGCGCGTATGGACCCGCCGCCTGGCGCTGGCGCGCAGCGACGTGGTGGTCCCTTCACTGACGCTCAGGGACATCGCTCAGCGGACCTGGCGGCTCGCCCCGGACCGGGTTCACCACATCCCCAATGGAATAGAACCCGGCCGCCACCCAGCGACGAGTCTCGAAGCGCTGGCGCCCGGTCTGCCCGAAGGCCTGCCGCGCGTCGTCTGGACCGGCGCCCTCCGGCCCGAGAAGAACCCGCTCAGACTTCTGCGCGCCTTCGCAGCCGTCCGGGACCGGGCCGTGCTCGTGGTGATCGGCGAGGGCCCGGAGCGCGAGGCCATGGAGCACGAGGCCAGGCGCCGGGGCCTCGGCACCTCCTTGCGCATGCTTGGTCACCGCACGGACGCGCGAGACATCATCGCGCAGTGCCAGATCCTCGTCCTCTCCAGCGATACCGAGCAGATGCCGATCTCGGTGATGGAAGCCATGGATGCGGGACTGGCGGTGGTCGCGACCGACGTCGGCGACGTCGCGCGGATGGTGGCGTCCGAGAACCGGCCCTACATCACGCCGCCCGACGACGCCCGGCTGGCCGGCGCGCTGCGGCGGTTGCTCGACGATGAGGCCCTGCGGGCGCGTCTGGGCCGCGCGAACCAGGAGCGGCTGCGGACAGCCTATCCGATGGAGGCGATGGTCGAGGCCTATCGCGCGCTGCTGATCCGGCTGGCGGCTCGGCGACAGGCGGCCGAGCATGGCTGAGCGCCCCGGCTGGCGGGTCAGCGCGGTGATACCGGCCTACAACCGCGCCGACTTCCTCGCCGAAACCATCGGATCGATCCTGGCCCAGACGGAGCCGCCGGACGAGATCATCGTCGTCGACGACGGCTCCACGGACCACACGCCGCAGGTGGTCGCCGGGTTCGCCGGCCAGGTCCGCTCGGCGCGCATCGCCAACAGCGGCGCCCCGGTGGCGCGCAACGTCGGCGCAGCCATGGCCGGCGGGGACTGGCTGTGGTTCTGCGACAGCGACGACCTCTGGCGCCCGGAGTATCTCGCCCGTTGCCGCGCGCTCGCGTCCGCGGACCCCGGGCCGCGATACATCTTCGGCGATTTCCGCCTCGTACGCGGCGGCACGTGGGAGCCGACAGCCAAGTTCCAGACCGCGCCACCGGGCTATTGGGACGCGATCGGGCGCGTCGCCGCGCCTGGCGGATGGATCGCCACGTCGCCGCTCTATCGCGCCGTCCTCGCCTTCCAGCCCATCTTCCACTCGACGCTGCTTGTGCGGCGCGACTTCTTTCAGAGCATCGGCGGGTACGACGAGCGCTTCGCGCGCACCGGCAGCGAGGACTTCGAGTTCGTGCTGCGATGCGCCGCCGAGGCGCCGGCCGGCGTCGTCGAGGAGCCGCTGGTCGGCATCCGGCGTCATCCCGGCAACTTCAGCGGGGACCAGCTGCGCTCGCTGCTGGGCGAGATCGACATCCTCCAGCACGCGCGGTCCAGTCATCCAGCCGCGGCGCTGCACGGGGACCTCATCGAGGCCGAGATCACACGACGCACACTCGAGGCGCTCGATCAGGCGTTCGCCGCGGATGACTTCAGCCGGGTGGGCGAACTCGCGCGGCGGCTCGACGGCAAGCTCGTCGACAGGCGGTCGCGGCTGAAGATCGCCGTCGCCGGTCTTCCGCCGGCGATGCGCGCCCCGCTGATCCAGGTGGCGAGGCTGAGAGACATCCGGCGGGCGGCGACCGCATGACCGAGGCGCGCGTCCTGCACGTGTTCAAGTACTTCCGGCCGCAATTCACCGGCGAGGGGGTCTTCTTCGAGCGGCTGGCGCCGATCTTCGCCGCCCTGCGTCCGGACGTGCGTCACGATGTGCTCGTCACGGAGACGCGACCGGACGGCCGGGACGCTTCGGGCGATCTGACCGAAGTGCGCTATCTCGCGGATGGCGGCGCCCGGCCTCGCGGCCTCGTCGGCTGGCTGGCCACGGAAGGGCGCCGCTACCAGGTGGTCCACTTCCACACTCACGTCGACCGCACGTTCCTCGGCAGCCTTTCCCTGAAGCTGGGCGGCGTCCGCCTCCTGCTGTCGGCGACGCTGGACGACAGCCTGGTCGGCCTGCTGAAGACCTACCGGCCCCTGAATCGGCCGCTGGTCCGCGGGCTCGCGCAACTGATCGACCAGTTCGTCGCGATCAGCCCCAAGCTGCTGGACGAAAACCGGCGAATCGTCCCCGCGCGGAAGACGTCGCTGGTGCCGATCGGCATCCCGATCCCCAAGCCGACCGGCCGGAGGGCGCAGACACGCGCCGCGCTCGGCACGCCGCAGGATGCGAAGGTCCTCGTCTGCGTCGGCGGCCTCTGCGAGCGCAAGGACCAGCTCTTCCTCGTCCGCCAGCTCCCCTCGCTGCTCGCCCGGAATCCAGACGTCGTGCTGGTGCTCGTAGGCCCAGTCGTCGAGGTCGACTACCGCGCCCGACTCGATCGGGAAATCGCCGCGCTCGGGCTGGAGCGGCATGTGCGCCTTCCCGGCTACGCGGCCGAGCCGTGGCTCTACTACGAGGCCGCCGACATTTTCGTGCTGGCCTCCCGGAACGAGGGTTTCGGCACCGTCGCGATCGAGGCGATGGCGCAGGGGCTTCCCGTGGTGGTCCGCCGGCTGCCCGGCGTGAACGACGCCTTCATCGAGCATGGCGACACCGGATACCTGTTCGACGACGCCGACGACTATGTCGACCTCGTCGACCTGCTGCTGGCCGACCCCGCTCGTCGGCGCGCCGTCGGGACGCGCGCGAAGGCGTCCGTCGAGGCGAGCTTCACGCTGGAGGCCATCGCGGCGCGCTACCTCTACCTCTACGGCTACCCGGCCAGGGAGGCGGCGTGATCGGCGTCGTCATCCCCTACTTCCAGAGAGCGCCCGGATTGCTGCGGCGCGCCCTCGATTCAGTCTTCGCCCAGGAAGGCTCGGTCCCCTGGCGCGTCTACGTGGTCGACGACGGCTCGCCTGCGCCGGCGCGTGACGAGCTCGCAGGACTTCCCGCCGCCCCGCCCGGACTCGTGACCGTACTGAGCCAGGCGAACGCCGGCCCCGCCGCCGCGCGCAACCGCGCCCTCGACGAGGCGGGGCCCGATATCGACGCCTTCGCGTTCCTGGACTCCGACGACGCCTGGCGGCCCGCGCATCTGCGCAACGCAGCGACGGCGCTCGCCGACGGCGCCGACGTCTACTTCGCCGACCACAAACGCGAGGACGACGCCGAGTCGCGCTTCACCCAGTGCGACTACCGCCCTGCGGCCGCCTCGGCCGGCCGCGCGGCGGGCGGCGCCTACTGGTGCGACCGCGAGGCGCTCTTCCGCGCGGTGGTGCTGGCCTCCCCGATCGGCACGTCCACCGTCGTGGCCAAGCGCGCGGCGATCGGACCAAGCCGATTCCCCGCCAGACTGCGCGCCGCGGGCGAGGATTCCCTCTTCTGGCTCGACCTGCTGGAAGGCGACGTGCGCGCTGCCTGCGGCCTCGACCTCGAGGCCGACTACGGCCGCGGCGTCAGCATTTTCAACCACCGCAGCTGGGGCGACGAGCGATCGCTGCGGACGACGCTCGACCAGATGCGCGCGCACCGCCTGATGGGCGATCGTCTCGCCGCCAGGGAACCGGCGCTGGCGGACGAGTGCCGGCGGCGCCTGGCCGACCTCGACGTCTCGTACTGCGCCAATCTCCTCGCGTGTCTGCGCCGGCTGCGCGCCGGCTGCATCGCGCCCGCCCTGGCCTATGCTGGCGAGCGGCCGGGCGCGCTCGCGCGGCTGCCGGAGGTCGCGCGCCGGGCGCTGCGCCAGCGAGCCGCCCAAGTGACTTCCCGCCCGCCAGACTTCTCGTGAAGGAAGCATGACGATCCCTTTCGACGATCCCATCGGCGACGCGGAGGACGTCGCGGTCATCCGGCCGCAGAGCCGCCTCCTCGAGATCGACTTCAAACAGCTGTGGCGGTTCCGCGACCTGCTCTTCGCCCTCGCCTGGCGCGACATCCGCCTGCGCTACAGGCAGACGGCGCTCGGTGTCGCCTGGGTGGTGCTGCAGCCGTTACTGGGCGCGGCGATCTTCACCGTGGTCTTCGGCCTCATCGCACGGATGCCGAGCGGCGGAGCGCCCTACTTCGTCATCTCGTTCGCCGGGCTGATCGGCTGGACGCTGTTCAGCTCGACGGTGACGCGGGTCAGCGCGAGCATCGTCGCCAACGCCGAGCTGATCCGGAAGGTGTACTTCCCACGCCTTCTGCTACCGCTGGGCATCCTGCCCTCGACCCTGCTCGACTTCGCCTTCGGCGCCGGCTTCATGGCCGTGCTGATGGCGATCTACAGGATCGCGCCGGACTCCGGGCTGCTGCTGCTCCCGGTCTGCGCATTCATCCTGTTGGCTCTGGCGCTGGGGCTCGGCATGATCGCCGGCAGCTTCGCAGTCGAGTTCCGCGACGTGCAGTACATCGTGCCGCTGTTCATCCAGCTCATGATGTACGCCAGCCCGGTCGGCTATTCCGCGAATGCCGTGCCGGCCTACCTGAGACCCGTCTACGACCTCAATCCGCTGGTGGCCCCCGTCGAGGCCATGCGGTGGTCCCTGCTCGGGATCGGCCAGCTCGACGTGCGCGGGCTCGCCTATTCCGCCGGCCTGGCCGCGGCGCTGCTGGCCATCGGCCTGGCGGTCTTCCGCCTGAAGGAACGGAGGTTCGCCGATGTCATCTAGCGACATCGCCATCGCCGCGCGCCGGCTCGGCAAGTCCTATGTCATAGAGCACAAGCAGTCGGAGTCGACAGCGGCCGAGACTATGCTGCGCTACCTCGCCAACCCGCTGCGCCGGCGGACGCGCGAGGTCGTCTGGCCGCTCAAGGACGTCTCCTTCGACGTCAAGCGGGGCGAAGCGGTCGCGGTGGTCGGTCGCAACGGAGCCGGCAAGAGCACGCTGCTGAAGGTGCTCAGCCGCATAACCTTCCCGACCGAAGGGGAGGCGCGCATCAGGGGGCGCGTCGGCAGCCTGATCGAGGTGGGAACCGGCTTCCAGCCCGAATTGACCGGCCGCGAGAACATCTACCTCAACGGCGCCATCCTTGGCATGCGCCGCGCGGAGATCACGCGCCGCTTCGACCAGATCGTCGACTTCTCGGGCGTCGAGGCTTACCTCGACACGCCGGTCAAGCGCTACAGCAGCGGCATGTACGTGCGCCTCGCGTTCGCGGTGGCGGCGCACCTCGACACCGACATCCTGTTCGTCGACGAGGTGCTGGCGGTCGGCGACGCCGAGTTCCAGAAGCGCTCGCTCGATCGTCTCAACGACGTCGCCAACGAGGGCCGGACCGTGCTCTTCGTCGGGCACAACATGGCGACGCTGGAGGCGCTCTGCACGTCGGGCATCCTGCTCGACCGCGGCCGGCTCATCCAGACCGGCTCCCTGAAGGAGACGGTGACCGCGTATCACAAGCTGATGCACCCGGAGCAGGCCGGGCGCGGCGTCGAGACCGCCGGGCCGGTCGACTACGGCGCCCGCTACGCCTATTTCCGGCGCGCCGACCTTCTGGACGCCTCCGGCCGATCGACACGACAAGTGAATATCGGCGAGAAGATCATCATCCAGGTCGAAGCCGAGTCGGCGCAGCCCCTCGAGACGCCCGTGCTGGTGGTCTGGATCGACAATAGCTTCGGACAGTGCGTGTTGACGGTGAAGTCGCCGCGTACGCGGGGCGCGATCTCCAGCCTAACCGGCCGAAAGCAGTTCAACTGCGAGATCGACCCGATCCCACTTATGCCCGGCGAGTACACGATCAACTTCGGGCTCTGGAAAGGCGCCGGCTTCGTCGAGTTCATCGACGGCGACGTGAACTTCGTCGTCACCAACGCCGACACCTTCGGCGACGGCTGGGGCGCGCATACGTCCGGCTCTTGCGTGGCGCCGTCGCGCTGGTGGCTCAGCGAGCCGGGCGGCGGCGCGCTACGGCCGGCCGCCTCGGCGATGTCCGATGCGGCGACGCGCTGAGCCCCCGCCGAAGGCGCTAGCCTCGCCTCATCCTTGCTCGGGCGACGACATCGCGCACCGGGAGCACTGTGGCGCGCGCCGCGGCGTAGGCCACCACGGCTTCCAGCTGTTCGGGCAGGCAGCCGTAGGCGGACGGCGCCGGCGCGACGTCGTGGGTGTAGAAGATCACCCAGCCGCCGTCGCTGACGGCCTGGTCGATCAGGGCGCGCGCCCGCGCCTCGTCGAAGCTGGCTGCGTAGATCTTGTTGGCCCTCAGGTCGGCCCGGTCCAGCGTGCCGCTGTTCACGCCCGGCCGGATGCCACGGCAGGTGTCGAAACGGCGCCCGGCGATCCGCCGGGCCAGGCTGGAAACAGCCCCGAATGGATAGGCGAAGCTGGAAGGCGCCTCGCCCTGCGGCAGGCGGGACAGGCTCTGCGCATTGGCGTCGAACTCCGCCTCCATCGTCCTCGCATCCGACTGCGCGCAGTTCAGATGGCCGAACGTATGGCAACCAAGCTCATGGCCCCGCGTGTGAGCCCGCGCCAGGTCTTCCACCTCGAACATGCGCCCGACGTCGCCGCACGTTCCGGCGAGGCCCGCGGCGACGTAGTAGGTGCCGCGCACGCCGCGGCGCTCAAGGATCTCCCCGCCCTGCTGGAAGGCCGAAGCAGGAACGTCGTCGAAGCTGAACGAGACGACCCCGCCCGGCCAGGCGAACCGGGTCGGCCTGGGACGCAGGAACTCCAGCGCCCTGTCGGCCAGTCGCTGGCTCAATCTGCTTGCCATCGACATGGCGTTACGCGCTCCTTCCGACGCCTGGCCGCGCCTCAGCGTCCGCTCCGCAGGCGAACGTCCGGCCGACTGCGGCGGCATCGCAGCTACGCTATTCCGCCGCCGCAGCCTGCGCCAGCACCGGCGCGGCGGGCCGCCTCATCGTGGAGAGCGGCCCGGTGAAGACGGCGATCATCATCGCCACCCACCGGCGACCGCGGATGCTCGAGCGACTGCTGCAGTGCCTGGCGGCCTGCGCACTGCCTGGCGAGGTGGCGATTCGCGTGGTCGAGAACGGCCCTCGCACAGGCGTCGAGGCGATCTGCGCCGCGAATCCTGTTGGGGGGCGGGTCGAATATGCGTACCTGCCGGTCGGGGCTAAGTCGCTGGCGCTCAACCGCGCCCTTCAGGCCAGTTCCGACGCGGATCTGCTGATCTTCTTCGATGACGACGTCACCTTCGAGCCCGACATCGTTGCGACTTACGTCAGTGCGGCTCAGCGTCGCGGACCGGGCTGGTTCTTCGGGGGCGGGCTGATCGCTGATGCGGAGACGACCTGCCCGCCCCACCTCGTCCCTTACCTGCCGCTGTCGGCCATCGGTTGGTCGCCCTCCGAACGGGAGTGGGAGATCGAGCCGCCGGAATTCCAGTACTTCTTCGGCGCGAACTGGGCGGTATTCAGATCGGATCTGTCGCGCGCCGGGCTCTTCCTTTCCGATCTCGGGATAACCGCGTCGCGGTTCTCGCCGGTTGGCGAAGAGACCGAGATTCAGAAGCGCCTCGTCGAGGCGGGCGTCCGCCCGGTCTATGTGCCGCGCGCCCACGTCCGTCACCCGGTGCCGCGCGAATGCTACACCGAGGCCTGGGTCTGGCGGCGCCGGTTCCGTATCGCGGTGGCCGAGTGGAAACTGGCCGAGGGCCAGGCGCATCACCATGCTCGGCGAGCTTTCGGCGTGCCGCTGTGGCTGGTCAGGGCGCTCGTCGAGCAGAAAACGCGCGTGCTGGCGGCCCGGCTGACGGGTCGCCCGGCGGCGGACAGGATGGCGCTGATCATCGAGGAGGCGCGCCTGGCCGGACTGATCCACGGCGCCCGGCTGGAGCATGCCCAGGCGCGGATCCCCGCCTGAGGCGCGGCGATCCGCCTCGCGCCGCCCGCGCGAAGAACTCTTGAAATGGCATGAACAATGCTAGCATTCAGCATATGACTTCCAGAGTGAACCAAGTTGCGTGTAGATTTCTGACAGTGTCAGCACGCGCGTGGCCAGAGTTCTGGCGTACAGGTACGTAACTTATTCAGTTTTAGCCATCGGCGGCGCAATTGGATCAGCTCAACACCGACCGATCCCTGGCTGATCGCGGGCGACCTCTCGCCAGCGCGGTGGGCGTGCGACCGCCGTCTTCCGGCCGGCCCGAGGCAAAGGCTCTCGCGCCCGCCAACGCCGCAGGACACCTTCCGGCGCTGGACGGCGTGCGCGGCCTCGCGATCCTGATGGTCCTCGCCTACCACTTCGCCAACAGCCTGCTGATCCTCGGCCTCAAGTCACCGATCCTCTCTGCGCTCACCTTGGGCTGGTGCGGCGTGGATGTGTTCTTCGCGCTATCCGGCTTCCTGATCACCGGCATCCTGCTCGATACGCGCGCCTCGCCCCACTTCTTCCAGAGTTTCTACGCCAGGCGTGTGCTTCGCATCTTTCCGCTTTACTTTACGGGGCTTCTGGCCACGGCCCTCTTCGGCGTTCTCGCGCCCAGCATCGGCGCTCCGACCTTCAGCGGCGGCCTCTTCGCCCCGCACAGCCTGCTGTGGCCAGCGCTGTTCCTCGAGAACCTGGCGCTGTTCCTGGCCCGACACACCCACAGCGGTCTTCTCGCGCACTACTGGTCGCTGGCCGTGGAGGAACACTTCTACCTTGTCTGGCCGCTGCTCGTCTGGCTGTCGAAATCGAGGCGGCAGGTCCTGGCCCTCGCCCTGCTCGCCACCGTCCTTTCGATCGCCGGCCGCGCCCTGGTGCTGGCCTGCGGGATCGAGATCAACCACGTCTTCAGCCTGACCCCTCTCCGGCTCGACGGACTTGGGATCGGCGCCGCCGCCGCGGTGATCGCGCACGGCGGCGCCCGCGCG